>JBIOJM010000004.1:0-73925 GCA_044450785.1 Isosphaerales bacterium | reverse complement strand
TGCTCGTGCCGGCCGAAGAACAGGTAGTCTTCCTCGGACAGAAAACAGCGCAAGCCGGGAAATGGATTGCTCAGGTCGGTCGCGGCGGCGGTTGAGGTCATGGCACTCGTTCGGTCTTCACGCTCTTGTCATGGACGCACTCGGCAAACGCTTTTACGTGATCCACAAATCGTGGCACGCGTGCTCATAACTTTGCTCCAAATCGAGCGGAACGACGAGCGAATCCGCCAACCACAGCGGCAGCGTCGGCAGGCGCTGGCCGATGGTCATGGCGTGGGACCACGCTTCCAATCGCGCCTGCGTACCCTTCGTCACCCACCGGCAAGACGCCGCGTACGTCGGTGGCCCGTCGGCCGTCATAACCGGGTCCGGGTGCCCGACGAATACCATCAACTGGGCGTACAGGTTGAACTGACGAATCGTGACGAGATCGACGACGCTGACAGCGACGCCCTTGCGAAGCAGGGCGGCACACTTGGCAACAAAGGCGTCCCGCGACTCGGGGCGATCCTTGTTCGCAGGGCTGACGAATTCGATCGCGGCGACAAGTTGCCGTTCGCGCTCGACATCGAAGATGCGGACCTCGTATTCATACTCGTCCGGCGGTTCCGTGTCGACCGCGACCGCTGGAAGCGTGGCGGTCCAGGCTGTGGTCGCCGTGCCGGCGTTGTCGTTTCCGCTAGACGCCCCTACTCGCGGCGCGCCGTCCGATTCCAGCGCACCCACATCGATCTCCATGACGGTTCCGAGGTGGACGCGCGGCTCGGCAACGAAACCGGCCGGGAGCTGCTTGCGTAATTGCTGAACTATGCACGTCGGCCACGTTGCGTGGAAGCCCTCCCACGACGATTTCTTGCTCACCGGGGGTCGAAAATGATCGCGTAGTGGCATGGGAACCTCCTTCACACGAAAGGGCGAAAGCACGAAACGGCCTGTGCCGGAAACCATTGCCTGTAGAGATTGTTCGAGTCTGTTGTTCTCCTCTTTCGTGTCTTCATTCTTTCGTGCTTTCGTGATGGAATCAGGTGGCGGCGCGGGCGGCCTTGATGCGGTCGACAATGGGCCGCAGCGCCGCGGTGTCGCACAGGGTTTGCCCGGTGATGAGGTCGGCCAGATGCGTCTTGAAGCGTTGCTTCTGGAAATCACCGCCTGGAGTCGCATAGACGGCCTTGACGCTGAAGGGCGTGGTCCGGCCGAAGCCCGGGGCTTTGAGCAAATCGCGCAGCTTGGTTTCCACCCACGAACGGCGCACCTCGCCGAAGTAAACGACCACGGCGTCGCAGGCGCACAAGGTCTCGCGATGGAATCGGCCTGCTTCCTCCTCCTCTGCGCCGTGATCCGGGACCGACACCTCCATCCCTTGCTCGAACAACCAATCCTGCAGCTCGGCGGCGACCGGTTCGTCGACGCGATCAAAGAGGAAGTAGACATGCGGCGGATGCTCCGCAGCGCCCGACGGCGCCGCCAGACGAAGCGGTTCGGCGGGTTTCAGACGCTCCAGAGCGAGCTGTTTGAGGGAACTCAGCGGGCCTTCGATGACCTCGGCACCGACCTGAAATTCGGGATCGACACGCAAACTGCGGATGAATCGGTCCTGGCGGTCCTCGCGCGCGGTCTGGCTGGGGGCAATCCAGATCAACCGGCGTAAATCGTGAGCGCGCGAATACGCCCCGGCCCAGTGATTTTGCAGCTCGACCATCGATTCCAGCGCGCCCTCCGGGATCAGACCGTACCGGCTCCCGACCAGGTGCACGGCGAACTGGCACTGCTCGAGGTATTTTTGGACGGTCGCCTCGAGCTCGTCCCGGTCCAGCGGGAGCGGGCCTTCGGGGAGAACGCGATGGCCCAGTTCCACCAGCTCGCGGCGGAGACTGTCGCGGTCGGCCCGCAAATCCGCCGTCGTTTCGGCCAGGAAGATCGTCCGGCCGGCAAAGGGGGCGGCGCCAGGGGCCTGCCGCCCGGACCGGCACGCCTTGAGCACCAGGCAGAGTTCCTGCGCCAGATCGTAGATCCGCTCGAAGAACCGCTGCTTGGCGACCGGGCCGAAACTCTCGTCGAACTCGTGCATGCGGCCGGTGGCGGCGTCCAGTTCGAAGAAGTTGAAGTCCGCCAACGGCGCAAAGATCTCGGATAAGGGCGCGGGCATCTCGCGCATTTCCACCGGTGTCTTGATGACCTTGACGAGGCGTGCCTTGTCGCTGTACCACAACCCGCCTTGATCGGTGGTATGCTGATAAAATGCCGCGACTTCGCGGCGGCAGCCCTCGGCCTTCAGGAACGGCGGCGAGACGACCGAGATCATCGTCTTGACTTGCGCTAACTGGTTGAAGAATTCCTCGCTCACCGGCGGCTTGCCCGGCGGCATGGGGTATCGGCCGATCTTGACCGGCTCGCCCCAGAGCTGCTCGAGCCGGACCTCGAGGTGCCGCTGAAGCTGGGAGACCCAACCTCGCTCTTCGGTCGAGAGCGGCTGATCATCGATGAGCGCGCAGTTGATGAAGATGTCGCTGTCCTTGAGCGCCTCGACCGACGCGGCGCGGGGCGGCCGCGTCTCGTGGCCCACCTCGAGGCTCCGCAACACGGCCCGGAGATCGGCCAGCAATTCCTGCGGGAGCTGGTAGCGGCGCGCCGGGTCTTTTTCCAGGCAGCGGGTCACCACGCGTTCGTAGGCAGCGGGCACCTTGGGGTTGAGCCCGGCCATCGGCTCCGGCGTGGCATGGACAACCTGATGCAGCACATCCACCAGGGTCTCCCCGTGGAACGGGACTTGGCGGGTCGCCATTTCGTAAAGCACGACGCCCAGGCTGAAAATGTCGGTGCGGTGATCCACCGGACGCCCCACCGCCTGCTCCGGGCTCATGTATTTGGGGGTTCCCATGATCTCCCCAGCCGCGGTCTGGTCCGGTGACGCGCCCTTGTCAAGGTCGGGCTGGCTCATCCCAAACCGCTTGGCCAGGCCGAAGTCGAGCACCTTGAGCTGGCCGCGCTCGGTGACGAAAATGTTGGCTGGCTTCAGGTCCCGGTGCACGATGCCCCGGGCATAGGCGGCATCGAGCGCGTCCGCGATCTGGATCGCCATCTCCACGACCGCATTCATCTCGAGCGGGCCCTGGCGCAGCAAGGCCTGGAGCGTCAACCCCTCCACGTATTCCATGGCCAGATACGGCTGCTGCTCGCCGGTCTCACCCACGTCGTAGATCACGCACACGTTGGGGTGATTCAGCGCCGAGGCCGACCGGGCCTCGGTCAGAAAACGCTGGCGCAACTTGCGATCTTCCGCCCGGTCGGCCCGCAGGAGCTTCAGCGCCACGAGCCGCTGCAACTGGTCGTCGTGGGCGAGATAGACCAGGCCGAAGCCGCCTTCTCCCAGGATCTTCTCGATGCGATAGCGACCGATGTGCAGTGGTATCGCTCCGGAAACGCCATCAAGGGTGGGCTCTTCTTGGCCGCCCGGCTCGTAAGCACCTGTTCGTTCGGAGTCGTTCATGGCTATTCTCGTCCATCGCCGACCAATTCCGGCGCGGTCGTCGCGTCGCACGGATTCCTCGCCGCCCACGGTATTCGATCGAAGACCATCTTAGCCGAGCGATTGCCGAAAGTCATGGCGGAAGCGGCTGTTTGAACTGGGCGAAAGGCCGTTGTGCGCGGCGCGTGGCTCAGTGATTCACGATGTCGTACAGCCGCTCGACCAGCGCCGCTGGGTGATCGGTCTTGAGGCCTCCGTTCACAAGTCGCAGCAGAAGCCGACGCCGATGTGGCGCGGCGGGTTGTCGCTGACCGTCCTGCCGCCGAACTCCCGATTGGCCTGACCCGGCTGTCAGCATGTCAGGGCCCGGTCAGCATGAATTCTAACCTTGGATTGGCGAGACGGCTTGTCCGGATTCCGGACATGTTTACGCGTGTCGGTCGCATCGACCGACGGGCCCAACGGCCCCGTGATTGGATAGCACGTCACGCAGTCGATTCACGCCGTATCCTCGTGGACGCACGCCAGAACGACAGCTTCGGCGAAGCCGCCTGATCTGAACCGTTAATGTAGACGGTATCCCAGTGCCAATTCGCGACAGTTCCCGTAGTGCCGCGTCTTCGCAAAGCTGGTGATTTCGCCCGACTTGGTAAGAATTTGGTAAGACGAGTGGCCGTGCCAGCCCAATGCGGCCACAATCGATCCCGAGAAAGTCAGCGGTGTAACTGGCATATAGAACAATGAGTTAAACGCCACCGCAACATCAGCCCAACGCCACGCTCGCGGCAGACACTGAGGACTTAAAATCCTCGGTGTCTGCCATCCAAGGAAATGCCCCATTTCGCTCAGTTCCCGAGGGAGGATTCCTCCTCGTAACGTGACGGTCCCTGCAGGGGACGTCCGAGGCGGATCATCGCCTCTCGGTAGCGTCTTTTTCGGCCCTCGCAGTACGCCTGGGCTCGCAGGAACGCTGCGACTGCTCCGGCGGGCGTGTCGAAGACGCGTGGCTCGTCACTCGACCACATGCATCTCTCAATCTCGAACAAGCAACCGCCCGACGGGTCGACGATGACCCACCCCTCGCCTCGACGCTCGATGCGGCAGCCCTCTTCGAGCAAAATCGGCATGCCAGTCTGGGCGGCTTGCTCAGCCTCCGCGAGCTGACAGGGTTCCACGATCTCGCCTTTTTTGTGCAGGGCCGCGGCCTCATGAACAGCTCCACGAAATAGCCGGACCCATTCCTCGTAGTTGCAATCCAAGCCTTCGTTCATGGTCACGAACATCTTGAAGACCAGCCGGCATGCGCCTTCTTCCGGGCCCGAGATTGCCTCGTCGCACGGCCCGATCAGGAGCCCGTGGTAGGCGTCCTCCAGAGCGCACACGGCCATTGACGAGGAACCCCTGTCCCCGCGCAGGCGCTTCCGGGAATGAGACTCGTGTTCCTTTTGGCGGCCCAAGCCGAGTTGGCGGCCGGCACGAACGATACAGTGACCGTGGCGACGGACAACGTCGCCCATCTCTCGAGGTTCATCGACGCCCAATTGTGGGAAGCGATCACAGGCTGACCGATGATATTCATGACGAGCCCTCCTTCAATCCATCGTAGCCGGGAGGGCGCCAGGAAAAAAAGAACGAGCCGGCGACCCGCCTCATCCCGGCTTTCGCCGGGAGAGAGAGCGGTCCGCGTGGGCTCGTTCAGCTCGGAAAATGGCTTCCGAGGGGATGTCGGGTTCCCTTGGCTCCGCGCCTCAGGGTTCGTCGGCCTTCTTCTGCGAGATCAAGCGGCGGACGCGCTCGGCCAGGAGCGCCCCGTCGAACGGTTTTTTGAATGCGTCGTTAAACCCGAGCGTGAAGGTTTCCTCGCCCGGTTCGTCGCTGGTCAAGGCGAGCAGAATCGTCCCGAGATGATCCGGGCTCTTGCGAAGATTCTGCGCGATCTGACCGGCCTCGATGCGGCCCAGGGCCATGTCGATGATGATGCAGTCGGGGTGGAAGCTCTCGGCACGGATCCCCGCCTCGAATCCCGAAGCCGCCGTCTCGATACGGAAATCGTCGGTTTCGCGGAGATGGTCACGAAGAATCGACTGGAGCGGGGCATCGGCCCCGACAACCAGCACCTTATGATAAACCTCGGCTTCGAGATCGCCCAAGGGCATTCCATGCTCCTTGAGGAACCGCAGAAGATGCTCCCGCGGGATGCGACGATCCTGCGAGCCGGGGATGCGATAACCACGCAAGCGGCCTGAGTCGAACCACTTGCTCACGGTCCGAGGTGCGACTTTACAGATTTTCGCGACCTGGCCGGTTGTAAAGACTTTTTTCATCTCGAGGACTCCACTCGCCCAGTTCGGTGCGAGACCACGGAGGCTTCCTCCTCCCTCCGGATAGGAACCATGTCGGCGCGGTGACAGTCCCGGCTCGGCGGTGAGGCTCACGCGCAAAGCAACGCGAATGAGCCGCCGCGAGAGACGGCAATCGTGCAAGTCGCTCCGACCCCGCCCCCGTTCTTGATCGTGACCAGGCTGCAACGGATTCCCCGGTTAAACCAACGGTCATGCCGCCGGTTCGTGTCGAGGCGTCCGCTGCCGTTACCGGCGAGTGAGTGACGGATCGGGAACCCGACTCCACTCCGGTCAAGTTCGGAGACCTCCCCGCGCCAGGTGCGTGCGGGGAGCGGTCTGGCCCGGCGACATACAAGGGGTGTCGCTCGCCTCCTTGCTGTAGCGGCCCTGACCGTCAAGACTAATATTCGAACCGCGCGGCGTGGGACTTTAAGAGGGGCCAGGGCTAGCCCAACCATTCAAGCCGATCTTCGGGGCTGTCAGGCTTGTGAAGTCCTTGCTGCCAGTAGGAGTTACGTCATAGTTGCGAAATTAGACAAAATGTCGCCTCGGCGCGACTCAGATCCTCTCCAACGAGAGTCCAAACATGATTGCGTGTGTTTCGTGATGGGCTGGCTCCCGAGACGCGTTTCCGACCACTGCAATCCGGTACTTCTCAGGATTGAGAAATCGCGATCATCATTTCTATCTTCAAGATCCATTTAGACTTAGATCATGAGATGGGTCGATGAAAAACCGACGTGCCAGCTCATGAATTGTCACTCCCACGGAAGAAGTCGAATAACCGCCGCCGAGGCGGTGGCGTCTCCTCGACCTTGGCTTTCTGCACAGCTTCATCTTTCGGAGGCGTTAACCCATCCGTCGAGGTGTCGCCTTTTTTGGCATCACCGCTCGGACTCGGCTCGGGGTTGGTGTTTTGATTGCTGAGCGCGCTCGGGTCTGTACTGGAGACCGTGTCCTGTCCCGACATGATGGTTGCATTCTTGCTCGGACTTCGAGCGGTGTCGTTCTTGATTGGGCCATCCGTGTTCCTGCCGAAGATTCCGAAAAACCAGCGCCGGTCCGACTTGGAGGATTGTCCCGATGTCCGTTTCACGGCGTCATCGCGTTTGGACGTCACATCCTTGCCCAGGATGGCTTCGAGGTACATGCGGTTCGCGATCGGCGCCGCGTCGACGACGAGCTCGCCGGGCAGGTTCTTCTGCCGCTGGGCGGTTTCGAGGATGGCGACGACGTCAGGATAGGAAGCCCCGACGTTGGCCATCCGCCGAACCACCTCGGCCAGCTCGAGCGTGGTCGTCAGCTTGATGTCGGCATCTCCGAACCGGCTGGGCACGATCTTGCTGACCTCGATCTTGTCGTCGTTGTCGGCGGCATTAAGCAAGATGGGTCCGGTACCGAGCACGATCGGCGGCAGTAGCTTCTGCTGGCGGCCGAAGATGACGATTTCGGATCGGCGGGTCCGCGACACATGGACCAATGGGGGGCCTTCCGAGTCGACGACGTAGAGGGCGAACGGATCGTCCCGGTTGGACCGGCGGCGGGTCGCGGCCACGATGGCCAGCGCCATCGAGTCGGGTGAATCCTCGTCAAACTCCTCGTCCCGTTTCGGCTCGTCGAGCACGCGTACAAGACCCAGGAACGGGTCGTGGGCATCGAGGGTTCGCAGGGCGTTGAACGCACCGTAGCGGACTTCAATGCTGGGCTCGTCCATCAACTTGCGCAGCTTCAGATGAGACGCGGGCTGGTCCATGGCCGCCAGGGCCGCCAGCGCGTAGGTCCGAAACTTGGGTTGCTGGATGACGGTCTCACCCAGAGCGTCCACGCCCGCGGTATCGTTGAGATAGGCCAGCGCTTCGGCGCAGAAGAAGCGCACCTGGGGGTTGGGCGTTTTCAGTGCCGCCTGGAGCGACTCGATGGACGCGCTGCCCAACCCTTCTAGCTTGAGGGCCGCCACTCCGGCAGTCTGCGGATCGACCAGCTCCTTGCTCCAGGCTGCGATCCGGCGGGTCCGCAGCTCGGGACTGTCGATCATCTGTAAGCACTGGACGACGCGGAAGAAGCGTTCCTGGTTCTGGTGGTAGAACGTGGGAACCTTGAGCTCGAGGAAACTGGGTGTTTTCGCCGTGGCCGCTCCCTTCTGATGCCCACTCTCGGTCTGGTGGAAACGCTCGTTGACAACCGTTTCAAGCATCTTGGACGTGCGGATGCTCTCTCGGTTCTCCTTGATGACAAGGGTGAAGGGATAGTCCTTCTTGACCTTGCCCCCGCCCAAGATGCGGCCGACCTTGGGATCGTTCGGCTTGGCCGGCGTGCCGATCATCACCGGCCCCTGGGCGATCGCCACCTCGGGGCCGCCCTTGGGCGAGCCGCCGGCGAGCATCACTTCGCGCAGCCGGGCCATCAGCAGGTAACCGCCCGCCAAACTCTTGGTACCGCAAGCCGGTGGAACTTCGACCTGGACGTCGAGCCGGTCCTTGGGGCTGACTCCAATCGGGATCGTCAGCCGCACCAGCACCATCGAGACCGCGGGATTGGCCAGCAGCTTTTCGGCTTTCTCCACGCCGGCCTTGCTCATCTCGTCGACGAGTTGCTTGCGATACCACGACGGCGGTGGGTCTGCCCCCGTGTTGTCCAGCCCGACGACGAGACCGACTCCTTCCACCTTCATCTCGCCCCTGCTGACCACGAACGAGAGGTCCCCCACGGTCTCCTGGACTTTCGGCGGTGTTCCCTTCCCCTTCTTCTTGGTGGGACCGACACCCATCTGGGTCAGTGCCACCAGCACCACCATCGCGACCAGCGCACCGCGAGCCCAGAGACACCTGGGGACTGTTCGCCGCATGGACCTGCCTCCTTGCGCAGCGGTCGGGGAGGACCCCCGGACGCAACTCGAGAACCGAGCCGCGTCGATCGCGACAGTTCCGCCGCGACAGTTCCGCCCACTCACTTCCCTGTGAGACGGACGACCAAGGGTCGAGCTGACCCGATGGCAGCCGGACCATATCGGTTTCGACACGAACGGTCAAGAGCGATTCTTGCGAACGCAACCCGCCAACATCACGCCTCGTCCGTACGTTTCCAACCGACCAACTCGCCCAAACTCATCCGTTATGGAGGAAGATGGGGGTAAGGCACGGGGACCGGGAATGTTGGGGGATTTGGGTTGAGATAGCCCCTGTCGCCTCCTGGAGAGCCTGGCAGCCGATTGAATCGTGGAGCCGGGCTGGTCCTGGAAGACGGCGTCGCGGAACTCATGCCGAGTCCCTGACCCGGACGGCGCTCGAATCCTCCTCCGACAACGATCCCGGCGAGGCCGGCGGCGATCGTCAGCTCGCGCTGGATCACGGAACCGACCTTGAGCGACTCGGTCGCGCCTACCTCGCGTTTGAGCTCGACGTCATGCACGGAGAGGATGTACGCGGGATATTTCGTCCGAACCTCATTGATCCAGGCGTCGATCTTCTCGATGTCCTGATTCCGGCGCAGGTCGTAGACCTCGTACTTGAACGTCCCCAACGGGTCGTCGCGGCGGTACCAGACGATGACTTTGAACTCGGCGTTCCGCGCCGGCGGCCGGGCCGCATGGGCACCGGCGGCGGCCTCTCCGGGGCCGAACTCCGTCGCTCCCGCCGCTGTCGGGATCGCCAGGACAAGCACGATCAGGCTCAAAAGGCCGCGGCGCGCCATGGTTGCTCCTTCCGCCCCTTGATCCATGTTACTGGAGTCAGGCTGGAAAGCCTGACCTACGCTGAGAGCGCGAATGTCCGCCATCGCTTGGAGGGCGACCCTCTGCGATTCAGAGATGCCCTTCCTGGAATCATTCTACCGCGTCAGGGGCCGTGTTGCCTGTCGACCTATGGCATGCGACGTCGTTGCGTCGCTCCATTGACTTCGATCGGCCGGCGCAGTCTGATGGACGCGTGGCAACCGGCTCGTGATCGCTGAATCCGTTGCCGCGCGTTCGATGGGTTCCAGACGATTGGAAGGGAGGTTCGACCATGTCGCAAGGCATCAGCCGTCGTGCGTTTTCCAGGACCGCCGTCACGGCCTCAACCGCTGCGGCCGCCGCCTTGGGCCTGGAGCCCGGCCGCGTTCTGGGTGCCAACGACCAGGTGCGGCTCGGGTTCATCGGCGTGGGCAATCGCGGCTGCCAGCTCTTGCGGGGTTTCCTGGCCCATCCCGACGCCAGGGTCGTCGCCCTGTGCGATGTCTATGAACCCTATCTCAACGGCGCGATCGATCGGCTCGACCCCCGGTTCGCCGGTCTCGGCAAGCGCATCCCCCAGATGCCCAAGCTCGAGGGGGGCGTTGCCCGCGTCAAGGACTTCCGGGCGATGCTCGATCGCAAGGACATCGACGCCGTCGTGATCGCCACGCCGGACCACTGGCATGCGATCCAGATGATCGCCGCCTGCAAGGCTGGCAAGGACGTCTATGTCGAGAAGCCGTTATCGATCACGGTCGTCGAGGGCCGGGCGATGGTTGAGGCCGCGCGCAAGTACGAGCGGATCGTCCAGGTCGGCACGCACCGCCGCTCGTCCCGGATGTTCGCGCAGCTCGCGGAGGTGGTTCGCTCAGGCGCGATCGGCAAGGTCACCGTGGCTCGCGCCGCGTTCTGTAGCAACATGAGCCCCGGTGGGATCGGCCACGCTCCCGAATCCGAACCGCCGGCTGACCTCGACTGGGACGCGTGGCTGGGCCCGCGGCCGGCTCGACCCTTCCAGGCGACCATCCTTCCTTACAAGTTCCGCTGGTGGCATCTCTACTCGTCGCAGATGGCCAACTGGGGTGTGCACTATTTCGACGCGATCCGCTGGTTGACGGGTGAGCTGGCCCCGTCATCGGTGTCGGCGCACGGGGGGCGGTACGCCGTCGACGACGATCGAACCATCCCGGATACGACCGAGGCGATCTTCGAGCACGCCTCGCGGATGCTGACCGTCTTCAGCATCCACGAGGCGAACGGGCAACCGGTGCTGGGCCACAACGCCGAGGTGGAGCTGCAAGGGACGCTCGGGACGGTCTACGCCAGGACCGACCGCTACGAGATCGTTCCGGAGCGTGGCGGTGCGTTCCAGGACCCCGCCCCGCGCCGCAAGAGTGAGGTCGTCAAGTCGACCGACGGCGACCTCGACCAGCTCGCCGCCCGCGACTTCCTCGATTGCGTCAAGAGCCGCAAGCGGCCCAATGCCGACATCGAGGAGGGCCACCGCTCGACCACCTTCGCCCACCTGGGCAACATCGCCCTCGCCACCCGCAAACGGCTGGAGTGGGACCCGGCGGCCGAGCGCTTCACCAATTGCGAGGAAGCCAACCAGCTCTTGCACTACGAATATCGCAAGCCGTGGAGCCTGGCGTGAGCGGATTATGTGCCCGAAGCGGGAGAGCCCTCCATAACCGGGCAGCACAGCAGGTATAATCGAAGTAGTCGTGGGGTACGATACCTGACGTTACGGGCGCGGAGTCGAGAGCAATGGAGCCGAAAGAACAGCGGGTGCAGGAAGGACGACACCGCGGGACGCGATCGGGCCTCCCACGGGTCAAACGTGCCGATGCGACTCGTTATGAGGCCCTTCTTGGTCCAGTCCGCCTCCTGGCAACCCCCCCGGAAGTCGAGAAGGCCGTGGAGCGGGAGGTCGAGAACATGGCGGCCCAAGGGCGGCCCGTCGTGGGAGAAGCGCGGGAACGTCTCCTCGAGGGCTGCAAGCTTCAGTATTACTTCGGCGGGCAGCCCTTCGTGTACCGAAAGACTGATCAGGGCAAAGAGGTTCTGGCCGTTGGCTACAAGAATATGGGTCGGCTTCTCCGGAAATTGACCCCCGAGGAAGATCAGACCGTCGTCAGCGACTTCGCCGAACCATGGTAGACGCCCGTCGGATACGCATACCGCTCGAAGGCATAATGCCCCGTATATGGCCCTGCTCGGCCTTTTTGAAGCCGCGCTTTTTTTGAGTTCGCCCCGAAGGGGCAGCGACATGTCAGCCCAGGGCAACGCCCTGGGATATGGAAAACGTGATGACCCGTGCCCTAAAAGGGCGGAACATTGTGTTCAATCCAGGCGGTACCGCTCTTCATTTTCCATTGAGGCAGGGAGCCTGTCCTTGTTCCGCCCTTTCAGGGCTTTGCTGATTCGTGTCGCTTGACTGTTCCCAGGGCGTTGCCCTGGGCTGATATGTACGGCCCCTTCGGGGCGAAATCCCAAAAGCGCAACTTCAAAACTCGGCCTTGAGAGAGTGCTCAACGACGTGCGACTTATTTTCGATGGGACTTATTCCCTCGAGAATCCTTTCGGTGTGCTCATCCTTGAGATAACTTAGCGCGGCTCACAGCAAATACGGATCGGAAATCCGTCGAATGACGATCTCGGTGATCATCCCGGCCTTCAACGAAGAGCGATACCTCCCTCAGACTTTGGAGCACCTCCACCGGGCCGAGGAACATCTCGAAGCCGTTCCCGATCGGGACGTTGAGATCATCGTGGTCGATAATGCCAGCTCGGATCGGACCGCCGAAATCGCCCTCGCCGCTGGCACGAGGGTCATCCCGGTCCCCGAGCACAACATCGCGCGGGTCCGCAACGCCGGGGCGGGTGCCGCGTCCGGCGGCCTACTCATCTTTCTGGACGCTGACACCCTCGTCCCGGAAATACTGTTGAGCCGAATCGTGCAGGTGATGTCCGGGTTGTCCCCTCATGCAGGCGGTATGATCAATGGCCGACTTTGCGGACGCTGATCAAGACCAACCCGCTTTACATCACGCTCTTCCGCCGCCGCCAATCTGCATGGCGCGGTTGGTACAGTGACGTTCCCCGCTGACCGATCCGCTCTCGAGGACCGATCATCCTGTGAACGCTTACAGGCCCCTTTTTCGGAGACTCCTCGCCGAACGCTACCGCGCGGACCCCCTCACCCGGCCTTCGGCCGACCTCTCCCCGTGGGGGCGAGGTGGTAAAGATGAAAGGCCGACGGCATTTTCACCTTACGACGCGAAGGAGAAGACCGGTCGCCCTCGCCCCTTTTGTGGGGAGAGGGATGGGGTGAGGGCGCGAACCGCCTGGTGATCGCGGTTTCGCTCCGCCAAACCAGGTGGTGATCAGCGAGAAGTCTCCTTTTTCGTCCTTGGTTTTCTATGTGATTTTTGTGTTCTTCGCGGTTGAGATCCGTAAAAAGGAGCATGGTTCAAGGGGCGGCAGCCTGGTTCTCGCAAAATCGCTCCAGGGCGAGTATTGTGTCGGGGCCAGAGGGGGAGCTGTACCGATGATCGAACGCCTTCGCGCGCGCAACGAGTGGAAGTTCTTCGGAATCCTGCCGCAAGCGGACCGCACCCTTGCGGTGGCCTGGTGGGCTGTGCTCGTGATGCGCGGGATCTTGCCTGCGCTCTTTGCCATCGCCATCGGCACGCTCGTGGGCGCGGTGCAGCGGGGTGACGACCTCGCGCTACCGCTGGTGCTGGTGGGGGCCGTGTTCGTGCCGCTCCAGGTGCTCTCGCCCATTCATCGGGCCATCGGCGCCAATCTTGGAAGCCGGGCCGCGGCATGGCTCTATGACCGGCTCACCGTCGCTTGCGTGCAGCCGCCGGGGATGGGCCATCTCGAGAATCCAACGCTCACGAGCGACCTCACGATGGCGCGGGACTTCGACCTCGGCATCACCGGCCCGCCCATGTTCATCTCCATGGACTTCATCGGCGCCGGGCTGGTGGAGATGGTGGCGGGCCTCGCCTCCGCCGCCGTGCTCGCCGGTTACGCGTGGTGGGCGCCGCTGCTGCTCGCCGGCGCGTGGCTCGCCACGCACTGGCTGTTGCGCGAAGCCGCCGTGTGGCGCGACCGAAATACCGAGGAAGTCCGCGAAGCCCAGCGCCACGCCGACTACGCCTATCGCCTTGCGGTCGAACCACTCGCCGCCAAGGAGCTGCGCCTTTTCGGGCTCGCGGATTGGACTGTTGAGCGATTCCGATCACGCCGCAGGCGCCTGTTCGAGCTGCGATGGCGGGCCACCCGGCTGCGCGAGCGGCCGTTGGTCTGGAGTCTGCTGCTGGTGCTTGCCGCCAACATCGTGGTGTTCTGGTCGATGGCCAGCGCCGCGGCCGACGGCGCACTCGCACTCGATCGGGTCGTCACCTACGCGAGCGCGGCCATCACGACCAGCTTGATCGCCTTCGGCGGGTGGTCGTGGGCGCTCGATAGTGCCGCCGCAACCGTCGCTGCAACGCTCCGCCTCGAGGACGCGATGGAACCCGCCGGTTCGCTGGTCCGCGGCACCCGGGCAGCCGCCGGCATGCCGGCGCGAGAGATCCGCTTTCGCAACGTCACCTTTGCTTACCCGTCAGCGGGCGAGCCGGTGCTCGACGGTTTCGATCTCACGATTCCGGCCGGGTCGTCGCTCGCCATCGTCGGCTCCAACGGCGCCGGCAAGACCACGCTGGCCAAGCTCCTCTGCCGGCTCTACGACCTCCAGGCCGGCGCCATCGAGGTCGACGGCGTCGACCTCCGCGAGCTCGACCTCGCTGCCTGGCGGTCGCGGGTGGCGGCGGTGTTCCAGGACTTCATCCGATTCGAGCTGCCGCTCCGCGATAACGTGGCACCCGCCGGCGCGCCGGACGACGTCATCCGCGACGCCTTGGTCGATGCGGGCGCGGCAGGGCTCGCTGATCTCGACACCGTGCTCGCGCGCGGCTATGAGGGCGGCACCGAGCTTTCCGGCGGACAGTGGCAACGGGTGGCGCTCGCCCGCGCCTTGTGCGCCGTGCGACTGGGCGCGGGTGTCGTGCTGCTCGATGAGCCGACCGCGCAGCTCGACGTGCGCGGCGAGGCCGAGATCTTCGACCGCATCCTCACCGCCACGCGCCAGACCACGACGATCCTCATCTCGCATCGGTTCTCGACCGTGCGGCATGCCGAGCGAATCTGCGTGCTCGAGCATGGCCGCGTGGTCGAGCTCGGCACGCACGCGGAGCTGATGGCCGCCGGCGGCCGCTACCGCACCATGTTCGACCTGCAAGCATCGCGGTTCGTTGCCGACGGCGACCCGGAGGAAGGGGTGGACTACGATGTCCTCGCGTGACGATATGCCGCCCGCGCTGCCCGCCATGTGGCGCGCGCTCAAGCGCGCCTACGAGGCCGAGCCGCTGTTCTTGGTGGTGGCGTTCGGTCTGTCGCTGCTGTCGGCGTTACCAGACGCGCTCCTGGCGCTCTGGCTCAAGCTGCTCGCGGACGGGGTGCTGGCTCGCGACCGCCGGCTCGTGGTGGCCTCGGCCGTGGGCTTGGGCCTCTCGGCCACGGCAACCTGGTTCCTGCGCGTGGTCAGCGATCGCACCCAGCGACGGTTTCGCGAACGATTAACGATCGCCCTCGAATCGCATGTGGCCCGCTTGCAGGCGTCGGTGGCCACGATCGAGCACCACGAGCGCCTGGAATACGTGAACCGGCTTGCGATGCTGCGCGACCAGGTGTTCGTTCTCGACCACATGTACATGTCTCTATTCTCCACATGCGGGTGGATCCTGCGACTGGGCGTGACCGTGGCGCTCTTGATGTCGATCCACCCGGCGCTCGCGCTGCTCGCCGCGTTTGCGTTGCCGACCGTGCTTACCGCCGCGTGGCGACCGGGTGTGGAGCGCGCTACCCAAGAACAGGCCGCACCGGCGAACCGGCTGGCGCGCCACCTGTTCGTGACGGCCACCACGGCCCCGCCCGGCAAGGAGGTGCGCGTGACCGGTATCGGCGATCGTCTGGTGAGCGAGCGCCGCGCCGCGTGGGAACGCTGGTACGGGCCGGTGGCCGCGGCGCGGTGGGGGAGTGCCGGTTGGAACACGCTGGCGTGGGCGGTCTTCGGCGCCGGGTTCGTCGGCGCCGTGGCGTTCGTCTCGCTCTGGATCCATGCAACACCGGGCAACGTGCTGCTGGTGCTGGCGGCCGGCTCGCGGCTGTCGGCGTACATCGGCGCCACGGTGGGCGAGATCGGGTTCCTGCGTGGGATCTGGCTCGACGGCTCGAGGCGCCTGGCCTGGCTCGAGGACTACGCGGCCGCACTGATCGAGCACTGCGACGTGCCGGTGCCGGAGCGGCTCTCTGCGGGGATTCGCTTCGATCACGTGTCCTTCGCCTATCCCGGCACGGAGCGCCGCGTGCTCGAGGATGTCTGCCTCGATCTCAAGTCCGGCTCCGTGGTGGCCATTGTGGGTGAAAACGGCGCCGGCAAGACCACGCTCGTGAAGCTCTTGTGCCGGCTCTACCGGCCGACGAGCGGTCGCATCCTCGTGGACGGACTGGACCTCGCGCGTATGCCCGCCGATCTCTGGCGGTTGCGGATCGCCGGCGCGTTTCAGGATTTCTTCCGGTTCGAGTTCCGGGCGCGCCATACGGTTGGTGTTGGGGACCTTCCCCGCCTGGACGATGAGCCGGCAGTCGTTGCGGCCGTCGACCGCGCGAGCGCCGACGATGTGATTGCCAAGCTGTCGGACGGGCTCGAGACGCAGCTCGGCCCGACGTGGCCCGATGGCGTGGAGGTCAGCTTCGGCCAGTGGCAGAAGCTCGCCCTGGCACGCGGCTTCATGCGCGATCATCCGCTGCTCCTGGTGCTGGATGAGCCAACGGCGGCGCTGGACGCCGAGACCGAGCACGCGCTCTTCGAGCGCTATGCGGCGGCCGCGCGCGGCGGGAAATCGAATGGTGCCGCCGACCGGATCACGATCCTCGTGTCGCATCGCTTCAGCACCGTAAGGATGGCCGATCTCATCGTCGTGCTCGACGGCTCCCGCGTGGTCGAGGTGGGCGGCCACGAGGAGCTCGTGGCGAAGGGCGGCCAGTACGCGGAGCTCTACGGAATCCAGGCGGCGGCGTACCGTTAGTGCCATCCGGTCGAGGTCGAAACTTTGGCACAGAAAAGGCGGAAAAGACAATCGGCTCAATCGAAGGAAGCGGCTCCGCCCGAGCTGCCCCGGGGCGTGAAGCTCGTGCGCACGCTGCGCGGGCACACGGACACAATTGGGCGCATCGCGTGGTCGCCGGACGGGCGGATGTTGGCGTCGCCGTCGTGGGACAAGACCATCCGGCTGTGGGATGTCGGGACCGGCGAGTGCTTGCGCACGCTCGTAGGGCACACGGATCAGGTCTGGAGTGTCGCGTTTGATCCGCGGGGACGCAACCTGGCCAGCGGGAGTGTGGACAAGACGGTCAAGCTGTGGGATGCCGAGACGGGCGAGTGCCTTCGCACGCTTGTAGGGCACACGGATCAGGTCTGGAATGTCGCGTTTGATCCGCGGGGACGCAACCTGGCCAGTGGGAGTCGGGATGCAACTGTCAAGCTGTGGAAGACGGCCAGCGGGCGATTGCTGCGCACTATGGAAGGGCCCAAAGATGCTGTCAGTAGCGTCGCCTTCGATCCGGTGGGCGGCAACTTGGCCAGCGGAGATCGTGACGGGAGAGTCCGGCTATGGGCGGCGGCAAGCGGGCGGCTGTTGCACACGCTGGTAGGCCAACATGAGCAAACCATCAGACTGTCGTTGAAAGCCTATGACCGCGATCACGGCGGTCGGGCGATCTTCCCCAACTCGGTGCCGTCGGTGGGTAGAAACTTGCTTTGCGTCGCTTTTGATTCAGCCGGCCGCAAACTTTTCGGTTGCGGTTTCGGCGGTGGGATTGCGATTTGGGATATGACCAGCCTTCGTCAGCTCCGCACCCTGGAAGGACATACTGGCTCCGCAGTAAATTGCGTGCACTCTCTGGCCGATGGGCGCCTTCTCGCCTCAAAGAGCGGCGAGGATTCTACCGTCAGGCTCTGGAGCAGCAACACAGGTGCCTGCCTGGCCATCATCCCAGAGGACGCTGGAAGGGCGTTTGTCCCCGGCCTCGCCTTCCATCCGCGCCTGCCCTTGCTCGCCACGGTCGGTTCGGATCCCGGCACGCCGATAGACGATCGGGACCGCGTCATCCACATCTGGGAGCTGGACCTCGCCGTCCTGCTCGGACAGCCCGCCGCGCCGAGCGTCACCTACACCAGTGCCAAGGTGGTGCTGGTGGGCGACTCCGGCGTTGGCAAGACGGGGCTCGGCTGGCGATTGGCGCATGGCGAGTTCAAGGAGCACGCCTCAACCCACGGCCAGCAGTTCTGGCTCCTCAACCAGCTCTGCCAGAAGCGAAGCGACGGCGCGCAGTGCGAGGCCGTTCTGTGGGACCTCGCCGGGCAGCCCGATTACCGGCTCATCCACGCGTTGTTTCTCGACGACGCTGACCTGGCCCTCGTACTCTTCGACCCCACGCGCGATGACGATCCGCTCCATGGAGTCGAGTTCTGGCTGAAGCAACTGCTAGTCGGAGTTTCGGCCGCGGACCGTCAGCGATCACCAGAACGCAGGACTCCCGCGATCCTGGTGGCCGCTCGTTCCGACCGGGGCACCGCCCGGTTGACCCAGGATGAAATCGAAGCCTACTGCAAGACGCGCGGACTCGCCGGCTACCTCACGACCAGTGCCAAGGAAGGCGAGGGCGTCGAGGAGCTCATCCAGCGAATGCAGGCGCTGATCCCATGGGATGACAAACCGGCAACCGTCACGACCGAGACGTTCAAACGGATCAAGGACCACGTCCTCGACCTGAAGGAAAACCGCCGTCGTCGCAAGGTGATTCTCACGCCGCCCGAATTGCGTAGACGCCTCGAAAAAACCGATGCCAAGTGGAAGTTCACCGACGCGGAAATGCTGACGGCCGCCGGCCACCTCGCCAACCATGGCTATGTGTCGTGGTTGAATACCTCGCGCGGTGAGCCGCGGATCCTGCTCGCGCCGGAGCTACTCAACAACCTGGCGGCGTCATTCGTGCTGGAGGCGCGGCGAAATCCAAAGGGACTCGGCTCGCTCGAGGAGCAGCGGCTGTTATCGGGCGGATATACGTTTCCTGAGCTCGAGAAGCTCGCCGTCATCGAGCGGGACATCCTGCTGGATTCCGCGGCGGTCCTGTTCCTCGAGCACAACATCTGCTTCCGGGAAACCGACCCGCTGAACACCCGCGCCTACCTCGTCTTTCCGGAACTCATCAATCTGAAGAGGCCGCTGGAAGAAGACGCGACTCAGGTGGAGGACGGCATCGCCTACACCGTCAGCGGCGCAGTGGAAAACGTGTATGCTTCGCTGGTTGTGTTGCTGGGCTACACCCACACCTTCACCCGCACGAACCAGTGGCGGAACCACGCTCGCTACGAGGTGGGCAATGGCCTCGTGTGCGGCTTCCGGCTGGAGGCGGAGCGGGATGGCGAGCTGGACTTCGTCCTGTATTTTGGCACGAACGCGGACGCACCGATTCGGATGCTCTTCCAAAGTCTATTCGAGAGTTTCCTCGCCCGACGTAACCTGACCGTGCAGCGGTTCGAGCCGGTGGCCTGCTCGAAGGGACACCCCCTCGACCGCGCGGTCGTTCGCAAGCGACTGTCGGTCGGCGCTCAATTCGCCTTCTGCAACGAATGCGCCGAGAAGATCGTGCTCCCGAAATTCGACAAGCCGATCCAGCTCACCAAGCAACAGGCCGCGGAGGTCGAAGCAGACCGTCGCGCGGCGGACCAGCGGTCGCGTTTCGAACAAATGCTGTTCCGACTGAAGACTTATGTGACGGAACAGAAGACCACTCCGCCGGATTGCTTCATCAGCTACGCCTGGGGCAATCCTGAGCAGGAACGGTGGGTGGAGAAATCACTGGCGACGGATTTGCTCAAGGCCGGCATCACCGTCGTGCTCGACCGTTGGGAGAACGCGCGGATCGGTGCCAGCGTGCCGAGGTTCGTGGAGCGAGTCGGCAAATGTGGCCGCGTGATCGTCGTGGGGACGCCACTTTATCAGACCAAGTACGAGAACAGGGAGCCGATGCGCGGCTACGTTTCGGCCGCGGAAGGAGACCTGATCGGCAAGCGCATGATTGGAACCGAGGCGCGGAAGGAGAGCGTGCTGCCGGTTTTGCTGGAAGGAACCGAGGAATCGGCCTTTCCCCACTTTCTCCACGGCCGGGTTTACGGCGATTTCCGCCGGAGTGAAGCGTATTTCGACACAGCTCTCGATCTCATCTTGAGCCTTTACGAAATTCAGCCCCGGGATCCGGTCGCCATCGAGTTGCGCGAATCAATGCGTGGCTTGAAGGTTTGATCGTCGCAAAGGTTAACCAGTCTGTTGAGCTACGAGGAGATGTGCCGCATCCTTCGTCTGCCATCGAGCTCGCTCTGTCGCCAAGCGATCACCGAGTCGGTTATGGCTCCATCGGGGCGATGCCTGGCCGATCCGCCGAGACGCGAGACGGTTGACGTCAGCCGGAAATCCTGCTAGCGGGCCAACTTGGAAGCGTGTCTTGCGTCGCTTTTGAATCGGCGGGCCGCAACCGTTTCAGTTAGGGGGGCGGCGGTGTGATGAGATATGGGCGATGACCAGCGTTCGTAACCTCCGCGCCTTGGAAGGACATACTGGCCGCGCGGGAAACTGCGTGCGCTCTCTGACAGATGGGCGCCTCCTCGCCTCGAATAATCGCATTGATTCTACCGTCAGGCTCAGGAGCAG
Organism: Isosphaerales bacterium; assembly: GCA_044450785.1. Classification (GTDB taxonomy): domain Bacteria; phylum Planctomycetota; class Planctomycetia; order Isosphaerales; family Isosphaeraceae; genus JBIOJM01. The sequence continues at coordinate 53,582 of JBIOJM010000004.1, read as the reverse complement.
CAACACCGGTGCCTGCTAGGCCATCATCCCAGAGAATCCTGGTGTACTTGAACACCTTGTCTTGCCTGGCATCGACGATCCAGATATCGGTGCCGTTGGTGGCGAGGCCGTCTGAAGCCGCCGCTGCGTGTCTGGACCGTTCCCAGGCTGAGCGGATACAATTGTCATGAGTGCGTGCTCTCTGATCGAAGAGGTCTGAGATGCCCAATGCCGTCAGGACCGAACATCCGCACATTGTCCGACTTGAGGGCGTATGCGGCGGGGAGCCGGTCGTGGACGGTCTCCGCGTTACTGTTCGCCATGTCGCGACCCTTCATCTGCATGGGGAAACGATTCCGGAGATCGCCGAAGCCCTGGGACTGACCGAGGCCCAGGTGTTCCACGCGCTGAGTTACTATTTTGACCACTGCGAGGAGATCACCGCGTTGATGGCTCAAGAAGAGCAGGCCCATGCCGAATTCTCCGGCCCCTGAGGCATTGTTCGCCCGGCTCTGCGACGACAAGCAACCTCGTTCATCTCGAACAATTCAAGTAGAGCGCCGAGGCGTGCTGTGATGGTCAATCGCTGCATGAGCGCCGCCAGTTCGCCATCGTACTCCAGCCAAAGCAACAAATGCCAATGATTGGGCATCAGGCAATAGGCGCAAATCCGCATTGGAGCCTCGTCGCGCGTTTCGCGCAACACGCCCTCGAACGCTTGGAAGTCCGCCGGCTTCTCGAAAAGCTGCATTCTCGCGACGCCGTAATTCAAGACATGATACACCATCCCACCAGGGGGCGACCTGCGCTGTTCTGGCAACGCGGAAGATTAATCAAAAACCTCCTATCCTGCCAATATCGGACCTGTCCCGCTTTGCCGGCTCCTACCGGAACCCCGTCTTGCCCGTGGCGCCGAATTACTGGCCGATCGAATCGCCCCGGCCGCCGTTGCCGGCCCCGGGTGGCCGGCTCCCCAATCTTGGACGAGCCGTGCTAAAGAAAGCCGGTACAAAACGCCGACAAGCTATTTATCGAGGATGTCCTCGCGGCCTCTCAACATAATTCCGCATAAAAAAGCAACTTCGATGACTTGGTTGAGGTGTAACCTGCTCTTGAACCAGACCTCGACCCCAGGGTTCGATCGGGCTCTTCATCGTCGGCCTTCGCCGTCATTACGTCCGTCCTCCGCCTTTCCGTGCGGCGTTCTCCATCTTGACATCTGTTCACACAAATCCAAGGTTGGCACACTTGAAACCGGATTGCCAGAGCTCATTCGACGGAAATTATGGATTATAAATGATTTACGGCGAGAATACCGACCATCGGCAGAGGCGATTTTGTGCCAGTTTGAGCCAAACTGTGCCAACTTTTTACCCACGAAGTACCGACGATTCGAGAACGGAGAACGGACAACGGAGAACCGAGATGAATCCGGTCTTCTTTCCGTTCCCCGCTCTCTGTTCTTCTTCCCAGCGACGAGCCTCGAAAAAGGTGCGCCAAGATCGGAGAGACGACCATGCCGGACGAACAGCCAAACCCAGACCAGCAGTACCAGTTCGCCGTGGCAATGGCCGCCGGCCAGAGAGTCGCGGTCTGGGCCAAGAAGAATGGAGTTCCCAGACGGACGTGTTATCACTGGACAAAAACCAAAGAATACAAGGACACGGTCCAGGAAGTTCGCCGGCGCACCCTCGACCGCGCGCTCGGCCATTTGGCCCGCAATCTCACCAAGGCCGCTGACCGGATCGCGGCGTTGGCGACAGCGGCCGAGAGTGAATCCGTCCAGTTGCAAGCGGCCCGCGGGGTCCTCAAGGAATTCATGGCGGTCAGGCTGCGCGTCGACCTCGAGGAACAAATGACGGACATCGAACGTCGACTTGACGAACGTGATGCCAAGGTCTCATGAACGAGGATTTTGTAATGATCGCCCCATCACCGAGCGACGAGACCATCGACAATCCCCAGGAGTACGAGGGACCGGTCAAGGCGCTGCTGCGCCTCACCGCGACCGTCGGGTTCTTGCACTCGACCGACGGCCGCTTTTACGCCCAGGTCTCGGTCGCCGGCCGCCCCGAGGTCTTTGCACTCAGGTCCCCGGCATTCCGCGCCTGGCTGATCGAAGGCTACTTCCGCGAATGCCTCGAGGTCCCTTCCGACTGGTCCATCCGCCGCGCCCTCGCCAAGCTCGAGGCCACCGCGCGGTTCGAGGGCGGCACGCCGTCGATCTTCATTCGCGTCGGCCACGACGGCAATGGCGGCGGCCACGCCTCCGACTGTTACCTCGACCTCGGTGATCCCGGCGGCCATGCCGTCAAGATCGGCCCCGAGGGCTGGTCGGTCGTCGAACACCCCCGCATCCACTTTCGACGCCCCCCGGAGTACCTGCCCCTGCCCGCGCCCAGCCGCGACGGCTCGATCGAGTTGCTCCGCCCCTACGTCAATATCAGCGAGTCCGATTTCCGCCTCTTGATCGTCTGGATGGCCAACGCAATCCGGCCCGTCGGGCCCTATCCCGTCCTGGCGCTCTACGGAGAGACGGGCGCGGCCAAGACCAGCCTGGCGAAGATCGTCCGGATGCTCATCGACCCGCACGCCTCCCCCCTGCGGGGTGAGCCACGAACAGTCCGCGGCTTGATGCGCTCAACCGTCAACCGTTGGCTCGTGGCTTACGACAATATCCGCGTGATACCGGACTGGCTTTCCGATGCCCTGTGCCTGCTGTCCACCGGGGGCGCCTTCGATGGCCATGCGTCGTTTTCCGACGATGAGCAGCGCGTCATCCACGCCCAGCGCCCTGTGATCTTGAGCGGCATCGAAGAGTTCGTGCGGCGAAGCGACTTGAGCGATCGCTCGCTGTTCAACCACTTGCCGCCGATCGCGCCGGCCAAACGCCTCCGCGAGGATCGGTTTTGGCAGTTGTTCAACCAGGACTATCCGCGGATCCTGGGAGGTCTGCTCGACGCCGTCGCGGGGGGCTTGCGCGAACTGCCGTCGGTCGAGCTGGCGGAATTGCCCCGCATGGCCGACTTCGCTGTATTCGCCGAGGCGGTCGGCCGAAACCTGCGGTGGCCGGCCGGTACGGTTCTCTCAGACTACAACGACAATCGTTGTGATGCGGCCGTCACGCACATCGAAGAGTCGCCCGTGGCGAGCTTCCTGCTCGAGTGGGCCCACGAGTTGAACGATTGGTCCGGAACCTCCGCCGAGCTGCTCGCCCAGCTCAACACGCTCGTGGAAAAGAAGGTTCGTGCCTTACGCCAGTGGCCAAAAGCGCCTTCAACTCTCGCCAAGGAGCTGCGCCGCATTGCCCCCCACCTCCGCTTGCACGGCATATCCATTGCGTTCGAGAAAAACCGCGAAAAACACCTGATCACCCTCACCAAGACGAATCGGCCCAAAAACCAGCCGTCACGCCTAAGTAACAACCTCATAGGACGTTGCTTCTCGGACACGTTCGACGAAGAAAAATTCCCTGAGACGTAACTCCAATTCCCGCAAGGCCGTGGCGCCTGGCGCGCTTTTTCCCCAACACACGACGTGTGCGCCATCGTCATCGACGTTTACCTCATAACCGTCAGCGCTCGCACCGACCCTGGCACCCCATCGGGCCGAGATCTCCCTTCGCATACTCCTCGGTGTTTCCCCCATAGCCGTGAAGCGTAGGTAGTGAGCCGGAGCGCCGACGCCGGCCCACGCAGGAACGCGGATGCGGGTGTCATCAACCCAGACCGTGCCGGCTCCTGGTAGGCTTCCCGCGTTGCGGACGAAGGGACGACATGGGCCGCGGATTCGTCACGATTTCCGGTCAACAAGAGCCGCACCGACCCCAGCGACGCCGACGACCGGCTCACGGCAGGTGAAGTGTTGGCAGATATAGGTCGTGGTTCGGCCCTCACGAGGCGGTCGATCGGCCAGCAACGGGACTTTGCCGGCGAGCGCGGCGGCCTGCTCGGGCGTGGCCGGGGCGACGACCTTGTGCGGTAGGAACGGTCTGGCGATCGCTTCCAAGACCGCGCGGAGCTCACCGGCGTCGGGGCCGGCGATCACGGCGAATTCGCGGATTGAGCCCAAAAGGAAGTCGAGCGCGACCAGGCTCTGTCCTGCCGCGGCCGGCTGGCGCTCGAGCACCTCCTGGACTGATTCGAGTGACCTACGGCCGGCCTGCGTCAGGTCATCGCGACCAGTCAAGGCACCCAGCCGGATCAGGGCGGTGGCGGCCATGCCGTTGCCGGATGGCGTCGCGTTGTCGTGAACGTCCTTCTGCCGGGCGATCAGCGCCTCATGGCGGCGGCCGGTGAAGAAGAACCCCCCCTGCTCCGCGTCGGCAAACTCTTCGATCATGATCCGGGCCAGCTCCAGTGCCGACTCGATCCAGCGCGGCTCGCCAGTGGCCTCGTACAATCGCGTCAGACCGTCGATCAGGTCGGCGTAGTCGTCGACATAGGCGTCGAGCTTGGCCAGACCGTCCTTGGAGGTGTGGAGCAGGCGCCCGTCGTCGCGCCTCAGCCGGTCGAGGATGAAACCGGCGGCAAGGCGCGCGGCGTCGAGATACCGATCGTCCTCGAGAATGCGCCCTGCTTCGGCCAGGGCGGCGATCATCAGGCCATTCCATGAGACCAAGACCTTGGTGTCCTTGGCCGGTGGCACGCGTTTTTGCCGCACTGCCAGCAGCTCGGCCCGGCTGACCTTCAGCTCGGCACTGAGCTCGACCTCGTCGCGGCCGAGCAGTTTGGCCGCCTGGCTGATCGTCCTCGGCAGGTTGAGGATGTTTTGGTCCTCCCAGTTGCCTTGCTCCGTGACGTCGTAGACATAACAAAATATTTTAGCGCGCTCCGCGCCGAGTACCGCGGTCACCTCGGCGAGCGACCAGACGTAGTACTTCCCTTCCACTCCCTCGCTGTCGGCGTCCTCGGTCGAATAGAAACCTCCCTCGTCCCCGGTCATCCGGCCCAGGACGTAGTCCATCGTCTCGCGGGCAACCCGGCCGAAATCAGGATCACGTGTCAACTGGTACCCCTCGAGATAGACCGTGGACAGGAGTGCGTTGTCGTAGAGCATTTTCTCGAAATGGGGAACCAGCCAGCGGTCGTCGGTCGCGTATCGCGCAAAACCGCCGCCAAGCTGGTCGTAGATACCGCCTCGGGCCATCTTGTCGAGGGTGTGCCGCACGACCTGGAGTGACTGGGTGTCGCCCGTGCGGGCGTGATGCCGCAACAGCACCTTGAGGTCCATGGGATGCGGAAACTTGGGCGCGTGGCCGAACCCGCCGTGGAGCGGGTCAAAGTTGCGCATCGTGGCCCGGGCGGCCTGGTCGAGCACCTTGAAGTCGAGCTCGCCGGATCCCTTGGAAATCGCGCCGAACGTCCTCAACTGCTCGGTCATCTCGGCCGCCGACGCCTTGATCTCCTCTTGCCGTTCCTGCCAGGCTTGGTGCACGCTCTCGAGGACGCGGGGAAAACCGGCCATGCCCCGGGAGTCGGACGGCGGAAAATACGTGCCGCCGAAGAACGGCTTGAGCTCGGGCGTGAGGAACACCGACATTGGCCAGCCGCCCTGCCCCGTCATCGCCATCACCGCCGACATGTAGATCTGGTCCAGGTCGGGTCGCTCTTCCCGATCGACCTTGATGTTGACGAAGTGCTCGTTCATCAGGGCGGCGATGTCCGGGTTCTCAAAGCTCTCCCTCTCCATGACGTGGCACCAGTGGCAGGCCGAATAGCCGATCGACAAGAAGACCGGCTTATTCTCGGACTTGGCCCTGGCCAGGGCCTCCGGTCCCCAGGGATGCCAGTCGACCGGGTTGGTCGCGTGCTGGAGCAGGTATGGGCTGGTCTCACCGGCCAGACGATTGGTCTTGTGAGCCGGGGCGGACGCGGATTCGGACGAGGATGAAGTCATGAGTGGTGATCTTTCGCGAGTCGAGAGGACAGGGTCGAAAACGCGTCGCGACGGTTTCAGAGCTGGGGATCGCGTGGATTCGCGGGCCGACTCGCGAGCATTCCGTCCCAAAAGAGCTTCTCGCTGGCTCTGAACCAGGTGCCACGGACCGTCGTGCCGATGGTCAGGAGGCTTTGTGTCCTCGCATCACCGTTCGAAGTGCCTGGTTGACGGCCTCGTCGGTGGGAAATGCCGCTCGTGTGTCGGGCGCCAGGAGCGCGAGATTCGTGCCGGATCGGTAACGATCCAGGTATTTGCCCCGGATGCCTCCTTTGAGCACCGAGGCGTCGTACTCGGACCGGAGGTCGTCATCCTTCGTTGTGGCGTCATCCTTTTTCATAAAGTTTTTTCTCCTTGCGCGTGGCTCGCCGAGCGCTGATGATTCGGGTGCAATCTTCCCTGTCGGTGTGAGATACGACCAGCATACGGCCTTCACTGGAAAGACCGAAAGTCAAAAAACGATCCTCCTCGTCCGAATGATCGGGATCGGAGAATGTGAGGGCGAGCGGGTCTCCAAAGATGGTCGCCGCCTCATGGAACGAAACGCTGTGTTTAGCCAAATTGCGGACAGCTTTATCGGGATCCCATTCAAACTCCATCACGCCAACGTACTCCGCCACGTTCCTCGCGGCAAGGGATGCCCGGGAACCCGGAGCTGGAGTTTCGCTTCTCGAAGAATATGGTGGCTCCGACCGCGAATCGCTGGGCGAAGAGGACGGATCACTCGATCTTTGGCGATGTCGATGGGTCGAACAGTGCCTCATGCATGCCGGGCTCGGGACGGCCGGTCTTCGCGTTCCAGTAGTGGAAGTTGGCCTTCCAGTCCCAGATGGCCCAGCCGATCTTTGCTTTCTCGGCGGACTCACGAAAGGCACGGTAGTAGTGGGCGCGGGATCCGGGATCGGCCGTGCCGAGACAGCCGAACTCGCCGAAGTGGACTGGCCGGCCGTAGTAGCTGGACCACTCCTCGGCCTGGTCGATCGCGCCTTGGAATGCACCCGGGCTGCTCGGGTTTCTGATAGCGGGTTCGGTGTTGTATGCCTTGAGCCAGTTCAGGACCCAGGAGTTGAGCTTCAGCCTCGGGTCGGGAACCAGCGGTCGGGCCGGCGGCCCGGGAAAGAGGATGCCGGTTACCTTGGTGTCGGGTCCGGCCCAGTCGGCCCCCTGATGCGTGAAGTAAAAAGGGTCGTGGTCGAACCCTTGGGCGCGGATCTGGCGGAGGTCCTCCGGCGTGTAGTGGACACCCCAGTCCTGACCAGGGGGGACTTCCAGGCCGTTGCCCAGGTTGGCGCCGCGGAGGAACCGTCGCGCGGCCCGGTGAGCGGGCGTGGAACGGCCAACGATCCGCTTCATCTCGATCAGGCTCGCCGGGCGGACCGCGCGCGCACGGACTCGGAGCGTTACCGGCCGGCCTCCGGTGACTTTGAGCGTGGTGAAGAGCGTCTGATCATGCCAGGTCCGTGCGTAGTGTGACCCCTCCGCGGCGGGGACCTCCGAAGTCTGCTGGACGACAACTCCGCCACCGCCTTGCCAGCCGGTGGCCCGCTCATCACCCGGCGATTCGAAACCGCCGTGAGTCAAGGCCGCGCCTTCCGCTCGAATGTCGTCCCACAGGACCTCCTGCCGGTAGATCACCCCCTTCGAGGCCTCCTCCCACGGCCCCATCAACGTCAGCGTGATCGTGCCGGCGCGGGCTGGAGTGAACCGGACTGCCAGCGAGCGCCAGCCCAGAAATGTGACCGGGAAGCTCACCGTGTAGCCTCGCGGCTGGTCGGACTCGGGCGCCCAGCTCATCCGCGAAATGGTCCCGTTCCCCGCGACCACCAGGCCGTTCTCGAGTGCGCCGGCCGGGGCGTCGGCCGACAGGTCGAAACGCGCCGCGCCGGTCAGCTTGACCGGCTCGCCGTCTGCCCGGGCCGGAACCGGTCCCAGGGCGCAGCAAAGAGCGAGGATCATTTTGTGTTTCAGAAATCTTGTATTCATGAAAGACCAGGCTTTCTCTCGATCGAGTCGCGTCGGGCCGCTACAATGGTATACGGAAGTTCGACCCTCGATTGGAATAGCCCAGGGCGCTGCGGAGCAACGTGCGGCCCGGGCGTGCAACGACCAGGCCTCATGCAGAAAGGATCGAGACCGATGTCCGCAACGACGTCCCGCCGCCGGTTTCTTGGCCACGGCATGCGGAGCTTGGGGTTGCTGGCCTGCGTCGGCGGGCGGCCGTCGTGGGCTTTCGGAGCGGACGACGCGGCCAAGTCCGCCGGTTCAAGCGGGGAGTCGGCCCGGACGCTGACCGAGCGGGGAGTCGCCTTCCTGAGGCCGCGCCAGGATGCCAGGGGAGGATGGTCGACAGAGCGCGAGCCGGGGATCACCGCCCTCCTCGTCACCGCGCTTTTGCGCTCGGGACAGGTTCCGCCCGGCGACCCCATCGTGACCAAGGCCCTGGGGTATCTGGAAGGCTTCATCGGGCCGAAGGGCGGATTATCCGAGGCTCCCCACGCCAACTATACGACCTCGATCGCGATCGTGGCGTTCCGGGAAGCCAATGTCAACGGCCGCTACGACCGCCCGATCAAGGCGGGCCAGGATTTCCTCAAGAGGATGCAGTGGGACGAGGGCGAGGGCAAGACCCGCGACGACGCCTTCTACGGCGGCGCTGGCTACGGCGGCACCAACAGCCGGCCCGACCTGTCGAACACCGCGTTCTTCATCGAAGCCCTCCGCGAGACCGGCCTGCCCGCCGACGATCCCAACCTGCGGAAAGCACTCGTCTTTGTTTCGCGGTGCCAAAACCTCCGGAGCGAGTTCAACGACCAATCCTGGGCGGCCAAGGTCAACGACGGTGGGTTCATCTACACGGCCGCGGGCGGGGGGCAGACCATGGCCGGCGATTCGCCCGGCGGCGGCCTCCGCTCCTACGCCAGCATGACCTATGCCGGGCTCAAGAGCATGATTTACGCAGGGCTCGGCCGCGACGATCCGCGCGTCAAAGCGGCCTTGACGTATATCACCCAGCACTACACGCTCGATGAGAATCCCGGGCTTGGACAAAAAGGCCTCTATTACTACTACCATACATTCTCCAAGACGATGGCCGTGCTGGGCCAGCCGACCCTGACCGACGCCGCGGGCGCCTCCCACGACTGGAGGGCCGAGCTGGTCGCGGCCCTGGCCAAACGGCAGCAGCGCGAGGGAGGCTGGGTCAACCCCGCCGACCGGTTCATGGAAGGCGACCCGAACCTGGTGACCGCCTACGCCCTGCTGGCGCTGGCGTACACCCGGCCCAACAGGAAATGAGGGCCGGCCTACTCAGGTCAAGTGCGGCAGGAAAAAGACTGCCGTGCCGACGAGCGCGGCGATCGCGATGCCGGTCTCAAGGCGGGTGACCGGCCGTCCGGCCAGCTCGGCGCGGTCGGTCAGCAGGGCCGATGGAAGAACAAGCCCGAGGATCAAGCCGCCGACCAGGCCACCCATGTGACCTGAGTTCGAGAAGTCCTCCGAGCCAATCGTCACGAGTTCGCCGGGATCGTCAACGATTCTCGCCGGTATCCAGCAGAACGCCCAAGGCAATCGCGAGGCGGCGATCGATCATTCGCGGCCGGTCTCGGCTGAGATCAAGGACTGTTGGCACCCGTTGCATGTCATGGTGATGGGCACAGGTTGCACTCGCGAGGTGTCGCGATCGGGATTCAGGCATGCCGCGCGATCGAGCCGGCGTGCGCCGCGGCGGGTGTGGAGACATGATGAGGTCCGTCCGGGCCGGATGCAAGCGCGTGCTTTGGTCTAGTTTTCAACCCGGCCCTGGCCGGGATCAAGACTCAGCTCGCGCTCGATGCGGAACCTCATCTGGCTCAGCTCATCACCGGCGTAGACGCTGTGCGGCCACGGCCAGTTGACCGAGTCGTCATTAAAGCGTGGGATGATGTGCCAGTGACAGTGATCGATGGTTTGGCCGGCGGCTTGGCCGTTGTTGACGATCACGTTGAGCCCGTCGGCGCCGGTGGCAGCGGTAATCGCCCGGCAGAGCCGGGGCAGGAGCGAGCCGGCCTCCGCGGCAACCGCATCGGCCAGGTCGCTCAGATGGGCGTGGTGCGCCTTGGGCACGAGCAGGGTGTGGCCGTGATTGATCGGATTGAGGTCGAGGAAGGCCATGGCCCCGCCCGTCTCGAGGATCGTGGCCGACGGGACCTCGCCGTGGACGATCTTGCAGAAGATGCAGTGCGGATCGTGTGATCGATGGGACACGGGGCTGCACTCCCGCCTTGCCGGCAATCCGTTTCACCGGCGAGTGATCCGCCGGTGGTCTTCCTGAGCTCTCATCACGGCTTCGAGCAGACGTTGATCGCGATCACGTGCCGCGGGACGAGCCGACGACGGCCGGCTTGGTCGGGGCCTTGATTGCGTCCTTCTCTCCGAGAAGGGCGATCACGGCCATCGGGGCAGCGTCTCCCTGGCGGACCTTGGCCAGTTTGTAGATCCGGGTGTAGCCACCCGACCGCTCCTTGTACCGCGGGCCGATCTCATGGAACAGGTCAAACGCGACCTTCTTGCTGGTCAGCACGGCCAGACAGCGGCGGAAACGGTTCAGGTCCCAGCCGTCCTTGGCGAGCGTGATCAGCTTCTCGGTGAAAGGCTGGACTTCCTTGGCTTTGGCCAGGGTGGTCCGGATCTTGCCGTGCTCCAGGAGCGCGGTGGCCAGATTGCGCAGGAGCATCCGGCGATGCGAGGGTGACCGTTTGAATTTGCGGCCGGCTTTTTGGTGTCGCATGGTTTTCGATTTGCGTGGTTGGTGGCGACTCAGGCGCCAGGCTTGAGCGGCACGTTCATTCCCAGGTCCAATCCGATCTCGTGCAGCTTGGCGCGGACTTCCTTGAGGGTGGTTTCACCGAAGTTGCGGACGTTCAAGAGCTGATCTTCGCTGCGGCTGACCAGGTGGCGGACCGTGGTGATCCCTTCGCTTTCCAGGCAGTTGGTGGCGCGGACGGACAGTTCGAGCTCCGCCAGGCTCATCTCGAGCTTCCGTTCCAGCTCGGCGTCGACCGGCATGTGTTGAGCGCCGTCGCCTGATAGCGACTCGGACGGCAGGCCCGGGCCGGGCTCGTTGTACTGGACGAACGGGTTCAAGTGCTTACGGAGAATCTTGGCGGCCTCGACCAAGGCCATCTCGGGGCTGAGGACCCCCGTTGTCCAGATGCGCAAGATCAGCTTGTCGTAGTTGGTCCGCTGGCCGACGCGCGTGTTCTCGACGTGGTATTCAACCCGCTGGACGGGGCTGAAGCTGGCGTCGATCGGAATGACGCCGATCTCGACGTCCTCGACGTGCCCCTCGGCGGCGGTGCGGTAGCCGCGCCCGTTCTCGACGGTCATTTCCAGGTGGAATGCCACGTCGTCGGTCAGCGTGCAGAGGATGTGGTCGGGGTTGATGATCTCGACCGACTCATCGTGGAGGATGTCGGCGGCGGTCACGACGCCCCGGCGTTCTCGGTCGATCCGGATGGTCCGGGACGCCTCGGAGTGGTTCTTGACCACCAGCAGCTTGACGTTCAAGACCAGGTCCGTGATGTCGTCGACCATCCCGGGGATCGAGGAGAACTCGTGCTGAACCCCGAGAATCTTGATCTTCGTGATGGCGCTGCCCTCCAGGCTCGAGAGCAGGATTCGCCGCAAGCTGTTGCCGACGGTATGGCCGAAGCCACGCTCGAAGGGTTCGACGTGAAATTCGCCGAACGTGTCGCTCAACGTCTCGCGGTTGCAGATGACCCGGCTGGGCAGTTCGAGGCCACGCCAACGGATACGCATCGTTATCTCCCCATCCAAAAAGCGATCGACCGGGCGTCGTCAGCGGCTCAACAACTCGATGATCAACTGGGGCGTCACAGGCAGCCCGACGTCTTGCGCGGTGGGCAAACGGCTCACGCGCGCGTCGGGCGGGTCAGTGCTGATCCTGTCCAGCCACTCAGGGACCGGTGAGTTGCTTCCGGTGGCCAGGTGATCGGCCGCCATCTTCCGAGAGTGGTCGCGGTCCTTGACCTGGATCTGATCGCCGGGACGGACCATGTAGCTGGGAATGTCGAGCTTCCGTCCATTCACCGTGATGTGCCCGTGCGTGACCATCTGCCGGGCTTGCGGGCGGCTGGCGGCAAACCCCAGCCGCGCGACCACGTTGTCCAGCCGCCGCTCCAAGAGCGACATCAGTGCATCGCCGGTGTTCCCCGGCCGCCGGCTGGCCTCTTCGTAATACTTGCGGAACTGGCGCTCGAAGATCCCGTAGTATCGCTTGACCTTTTGTTTCTCCCGCAGCCGAATGGCATACTCGCTCGGCTTGCTGCGGCGGAATTGATGCATGCCCGGCACGCCATCGCGACGATCGACCGCGCACTTGGGCGTGTCGCACCGGGTCCCTTTCAAGAAAAGCTTCGTGCCTTCGCGACGGCACAGTCGACAAACCGGTCCAATATGACGTCCCATGGCGGATCAGCAACCCTCGGTCGAGTGGAACTCGTGAAATCGAAAGAGACCTAGCCTAGACCCGGCGTTTCTTTGGGGGGCGGCAGCCGTTGTGAGGCAGCGGCGTCACGTCTTCGATGGCCTTGATCAGCAGGCCGGACGCCTGGATCGCCGTGATCGCGCTTTCTCGCCCCGAGCCAGGCCCCTTGACCTTGACCTCCACCTCCTTGACGCCGTACTTGGTCGCGGCCGACGCCGCGGTCTCGGCAGCCCGCTGCGCGGCGAACGGCGTGCTCTTGCGGCTTCCCTTGAAACCCACGGTACCCGACGAGGCCCAGCACAACGCGTCGCCGTTGGGGTCGGTGATCGTGACCGTCGTGTTGTTGAATGTCGCCTTGATGTGCACGACCGCCCGGCTGACGTTGCGTCGTGCCTTCCGTTTCTTGGCCTTCGCCACGGTTTCGTTGCTCCTCTTCAATCAGACCTGGTCCGGTTCGCCGCAGTTTTCGCTGACACTCGTCTTGGCCGGCAAGAGTGCCGGCCCTACTAGAGCACAAGAAGCACAACCTCGTCGGTCCATCGAACGGCACTCGTTCCCGCCGCCCGACCGGTGAAGTGACCGTCGTCTCGACCGATGGCGACCGACCCGCGACGACTCGGCCGCGTTCAGCAAGCCGGCCAAGTCGACCGGAAGGGCGCAGCCGCTCGACTACGGCCCGCGGCTCACCGATCCTGTTACCGCAGTTCCTTGACGCCCTTTTTACCGGCGACCGTTTTGCGGGGCCCCTTGCGGGTCCGCGCGTTGGTTCGTGTCCGCTGGCCGCGGACCGGCAGCCCCTTGCGGTGACGCAGACCGCGATAGCAGCCGATGTCGCGCAGCCGGGCGATGTTCTGCTGCACCTGGCGACGAAGCTGGCCTTCGACCGTGAAATCGTTGTCCAGCAACGAGGCCAGCTTGGCCAGCTCGTCCTCACTCAGGTCGCGCGCCTGTTTATTCGGGTCGATCCCGGTGCGCTGGCAGAGCAGTCCGGCCAGGTACGGGCCGATCCCGTAGATGTATTGCAGCGAGATCAGCGCCCGCTTGTCGTTGGGAATATCGACACCGAGAATACGAGGCATCCGTACGATCTCCGAAAGTTCATTTCAGCTCAGACTGAATTCGGCCGGGCGCTCTGGGCCGGCATCGCCCGATCAGCCCTGCCGCTGCTTGTGGCGAGGGTTGGTGCAGATCACGTAGACCTTGCCCTGGCGGCGCACGATCTTGCAGTTCTCACAGATACGCTTGACACTCGATCGCACTTTCATGAGTTTTCAATCGCTTCAAATGGCTTCCGGCAGAAGGCGCCGGCGGTCATCCTGATTCCCAAGATGATATCATCAAGGCCGAAGCCGAATTTAGCCAATATAGTCGGGCGGTTGCCGTTCCGCAAGAGTGGATCGCGCAACATTGCGCGAAGCCACACGCACAAGTGAGGCCCTCCAGCGTCTTAACCGGATGAAACAGTCGCTGTCGCAACGGCGTCCGCGTCCTCCAGATAGGTGATCACGCGCGGGCCGTCGGGGGTCATGGCGACGGTATGCTCGAAGTGGGCGCTGGGACGGCGATCCTTGGTCTCGACGGTCCAACCGTCGTCGAGGGTCCGAACCTCTTTCGTTCCGAGCGCGACCATGGGCTCGATGGCCAGCACGACGCCGGGTTCGAGCTTGATGTCGTGCTGTCGCAGCCCCTTGCTCACGAAATTAGGGACCTGCGGCTCCTCATGCATGGTCTGGCCGATGCCGTGGCCGACGAACTTTTCGACGACGTACAGGCCCTGGCTCTTGACGTAGCGTTCCATCAGGCTGGCGACTTCCAACCAGGAGTGGCAGCGGCCCATGGCGCGGATGGCCAGCGAAAGGGTCTCGGTGGTGACGTCGAGCAGCTTCTGGATCTCGGGCCGCACCGTGCCGATGGCCAGGGTGACCGCGGCGTCGCCGCACCAGCCGTTGACCTTGCAGCCTGTGTCGATCGAGACGATGTCCCCCTCGCGCAATGGGCGACGGTTGGGGATGCCGTGGACGACCTGCTCGTTGACACTCGCGCAAATCACGGCGGGGAAGGGAGGCTTTCCCTTGACCGAGCTGGGATAGCCCAGGAACAACGGGGTGGCATCATGTTCCCGGAAGACGGTGGCGACGGCTTGGTCCATCTCCGCGGTGGTCACCCCCGGCACGGCCATCCGGCGAACGTCGTCCAGCGCCTTGGCGACGACCCGCCCCGCCTCGCGCATCAAGGCGATTTCCCGTGGGCTCTTCAACGTGATCACCGGAGGGGATTCGGCGCGCGTGCCGCCTCCCCCCGCCGGTTTCTGCCGGCGCGTCAGCCCCGAAAAGAGCGCCGGCAATCGGGGCCGGGATCCCATGTTTCTGTGGGAAGACACGTCGCGGGCTCCTCTACTCCAAGATGACGCCTCCGGAGGACGGCGACTCGATGTTATCAACTCATCGCCGGTTTACCAGACCGGTGTAGTTTCGCATGATGAGGTGGCTGTCGATCTTCTGCACCAGGTCGAGGCAAACGCTGATGACGATCAAGAGGCCCGTGCCGCCAAGGAACGACGCCACGGTCCAGTCGACACTCAGCGCCTGCTGCACAAGCGAGGGGATGACCGCGACCAAGGACAAGAATGCCGCGCCGACGTAGGTGATCCGGAGCATCACTTTCTCGAGATAGTCGGCGGTGCGGCGGCCAGGCCGGTAGCCGGGGATGAAGCTGCCGTAGTCCTTGAGGTTGTCGGCCATGTCCTTGGGGTTGAAGGTGATCGCCGTCCAGAAGTAGCAGAAGAAGTAGATCAGGATGATGTAGCAGACCGTGTAAATATAACTCTGCCGCTGGAAGGCATCGGCGATCTCCTGAAACATTCCGGCGAACAACGAGCCGATGCTCCAGCTCTCGTTGCGCAGGTTGGAGGTGGCCTTCGCCAGGCTGTTGAAGACAAACGAGGGGAAGATCAAAAGGCTGGAGGCGAAGATGATCGGCATCACGCCCGCCTGGTTGACCTTCAAGGGAAGGAACTGCTTGGTGCCGCCGAAGACGCGGCGGCCGCGCACGTGCTTGGCCGACTGGGTCGGGATCCGCCGCTGGCTCTCGGTGATCGCGATCACGCCGACCACCACCGCGATGAACAGCCCGATCAAGAGCAAGATGGTGGTGATGCCGTACTTGCCCGCCTCGGCGTTCAGCTTCGAGGTCGAGTTGTACCACAGGCCGTTCGGCCCCGTGATGGCAACCGGCAGCCGAGCCAGGATGCCGGCCATGATCAGGAGGCTGATCCCGTTGCCGATCCCGTACTCGTCGATCTGCTCGCCGATCCACATCAAGAAAATCGTGCCGGCCGTCATGATGCACACGCACACCAGGCCGTTGCCGAAGTTGCGATACTCGGCACGTACCACATTCATCTGTGGACTCATCATGTACTGCACCCAGAACGCGCTCTGGACGGCGCAGAGCGCGACGGTGGCGTAGCGGGTGTACTCGTTGATCCGCTTCCGCCCGCTTTCTCCCTCCTTCATCATGGCTTCCAGCGAGGGGACGACGCTCGCCAGAAGCTGAAAGATGATCGAAGCCGAGATGTAGGGCATGATCCCCAGCCCGAAGATGGTGCTCATGCCGATCGAGGTGCCGCCGAACATCGCCACGGTGCCGAAGAGCTTGCCCGCGGTATTGCCGCTTTGCTGCTCCTCCCAGTTTTTCAGGTGCGACTGGTCGACAACCGGCAGCGGCACATAGAAGCCGAGCCGGTAGATGGCCAGGAGCAGGGCCGTGAACATGATCTTGCGCCGCAGCTCGGGAACCTTGAAGATCGTGAGCAGTTTATCCACGGGCGATCACCTCCTCAATACGGCGCCTTGATCACCATGGGGGTCAACCTCACCGTCCGATCGGGAGAATGACCGTTACAAGAATAGGACGTCGTTGCCGCGCCGATCGCCAGCCGGGTCCACCCTGCCCCCGCGTCAGGCACGCGACTGCCATGAGGACGGGTCTCGGCTTCCGTGCAGCACCGCAAACACTTCCACTCGGTCGGTCAAGACCCGATAGTAGACCACATAAGGAAACCGTCTTGGACGACACGTCCGGACGTCCCTCCAGGCGACAGCGTACAACTCGGGCATCTCGGCCAACCGATCGAAGACGACGGAGATCTCTGCTGTGAACTTATCGCCCAGACCGTCCTGCTGCTGATCATACCAATCCCGGGCCGTGAGCAGATCCTGCTCGACCTCCGGGCGAAGGACCACAGGCAGGCTCATGGACGTTCCATCAAGCGGGCCTTGACCGCCTCCCACGGAACGGCCGCCCCAGGGTCTGCTTCCGCGGCGGCCGTGCGCCGTTCCAGCTCGCGGATGTGCCAATCCGGGATCGGTAGGACTTGGTCATTCGTAGGAATGCTATCCCATATCAGGCCGATCAACTCGAGTCGCTCGGGAACGCTCAGGCGGTCGATCCCCAGCTCATTCAGGGTCTCGTTCATGCCCGGATAACCTCCCCAATTGTGACATAGCAGAGCTCAGGTCAATTACCTGACAGGAAACGTCCGTGATGAATAGTACTGCCGCGGCCCGCCGATCGCAGGCGCTTGCCACCTGGCCGCTAGACGGCCTGGGGGTCCACCTGCGGCCGCCCAGGGACCGCGTGTGGTTTGTACGGAACGACGACGGTCTTGCCGCCGGCGGCGGCGATCTTGGAGGCGGCCGAGCCGCTGAACTTGGTGGCATGCACCTCCAGGCGTTTGGTCAGCGCGCCGTTGCCCAGGATCTTGATGCCGTCGAACTCCTGGCCCTTGACCAGTCCCGTCGCTCGCAGCGATTTTTCATCGACGACCGTGCCCGGATCGAACCTGGCCTCCAGCTCGGCCAGATTGACGATGGCGTAGCTTTTCTTGAACGGGCCGTTGAGAAATCCGCGCTTGGGCACCCGGCGGGCCAGGGGCATCTGGCCCCCCTCGAAGATGGGGCTGAGCTTGAACCCCTGGCGCGAGGCGTGGCCCTTGTGCCCCTTCCCCGAGGTTTTGCCGTGCCCCGAGCCGATCCCCCGGCCGATCCGCTTCCGCTTCTTGCGGCGGTGGATCCCCTGATGGACGTCGTGTAATTGCATTACAGGGGCACTCCTCGCAGACGAGCAATCTCGTCCTTGGTTCGAAGTTGCAGCAAGCCGTTGATCGCGGCCTTGACGAGGTTCAGCTTGTTGTTCGAGCCGAAGCTCTTGGTCAGGATGTCCTTGACTCCGGCGGATTGGACCACGGCGCGCACGGCACCCCCGGCGATGACGCCCGTCCCGGGGCTTGCCGGCATCAACATGACCTTGGCCGCCCCGAACCGGCCGATGACCATATGGGGGATCGTCCCTCCTCTGAGGTTGACCCGCTTCATTTGCTTGTGGGCGTCCTTGACGCCCTTTTCGACCGCGGGAGGGACCTCGTTGGCCTTGCCATAGCCCCAGCCCACCTGCCCGCGGCCGTTACCAACGACGACCAAGGCATTGAAGCTGAATCGCCGGCCTCCCTTGACCACCGCCGCGCAGCGTCGGATCGACACCACGCTCTCGCTCCATTCCCCACGATCGCGATCGCGTTCACGACCATCGCTCGACACGGACGAACTCCTCTCCCTCAAAACTGCAACCCCGCTTCGCGGGCAGCCTGCGCCAGCGCCGCGACGCGCCCATGATACTTGTAGCTTCGGCGGTCGAAGCAAACCTTGTCAATACCGGCCTTTTTGGCACGCTCGGCGACCACACGGCCGACCAAGGCCGCGGCGGCCTTGTTGCCGCCGTATTTGAGCTGCGCCCTCACCTCGGGGTCCCGGGTGCTGGCCGAGGCCAGCGTGGTTCCGGACTGGTCGTTGACCATCTGCGCGTAAATGTGCTTCGAGCTGCGGAAGACCGCGAGCCGCGGCCGTTCCGGAGTTCCAAACATCCGGTTGCGGACCCGGTGCTGACGCCGCAGCCGGCGGGTTTGCACGAGCCGTTGCTGGTTTGCAATGTTCACGAAACGATCCTCTTGCTATTTTCGATTTTCGATTGCACTCGGTGATGGTCTCGGCGTGGGTCCTGGGTTCTCGGTCTTCACCGGTTCGGTCGATCGTCATCACTTCGAGCCGAATGCCTTGCCGGCCTTGCGGCGGACGAACTCGCCTTCGTAGCGAATCCCCTTGCCCTTGTAAGGCTCTGGGGGGCGTACCTTTCGGACGACGGCGGCGAACTGGCCGACGTCATGCTTGTCGGGCCCGCTGATCGTGATATGCGTCGGATCCGGCACCACCACCGTCACCCCCGCCGGTGCTTCCAGCACGACTTGGTTGGCATAGCCGACCTGCAGCGCGACCGTGTTCGCCTTTTTAAGTTGAGCCTGGTAGCCGACGCCGACGATCTCCAGCTTCTTGGTGTAACCGCTCGTGACCCCCTCGACCATGTTGGCGACCAGGCTGCGGGTCAGCCCGTGCAGCGACCGGTTGACGCGCTCATCGTCGTGCCGGGTGACGAGGATCTGGCGGCCGGCCTCGTCGAATGCGACGTCAATCTCGGGCCGGTGCTTGTAGCTGAGCTTCCCCTTGGGCCCTTCGACCTGGATGGTCAAGTCGGCGATCGAGATCTTCACGGCCGGCGGCACCGGAACCGGCTTGCGTCCAATCCGCGACATGGGTCTTTCATCCTCCGCTGGGTGATTTTTGGTTGTAGGTTTCGAGCCGGGCAGCGACTCGGGCGGATCTTCCGCGGGTCCGGCCGGGCCGGTTCAATGAATCAGCGCCAGCACCTCGCCGCCGACCTTCTCCGTGCGGGCGCGGCGGTCGCTGATGACTCCCCGGGGCGTGCTCAGGATCTGGATCCCCATGCCCCCCAGGATCGGTTTGAGCTCACGGTAGCCTTTGTAGATCCGCCGCCCGGGTTTGCTGACGCGGTCGATCTGGTTGATCAGCCGTTCGCCGTTGGGGCCGTACTTCATGTGCAGGCGAAGAGTCTTGGCCGGACCGTCTCGATTTCCTCGAAGTCCCAGATGTAACCTTCGTCCTTCAGCACCTGCGCGATGCCGCGGCGCATCTGAGAAGCGGGCATGTCCAGGACGGTGCGCTCGATCCGGACTCCGTTGCGGATCCGGGTGAGCATGTCGGCGATTGGGTCAGTCATCATGGCGGAGTGGCCCTGTTAAACCGTCGCGGGTAACGCACCGGTGCCCGCTCGATCAAGCGGAGAGACACACCAAAGGGGGCCGGTTGCGTCGGGGCGGCGGGGCAGCTCAATTGGTCTGGTACGATTTTGAAAGGGCCGGCGCCGGCTCGCCGATCCGTCATGACGGGACCAGCCGGCCGAGGACCCTCCCTCACGGTGACGATCGCGTTCGATTCCCGGCAGGGGGGCCCTGCCTTGCATAGACGACAACAGCCGCGGAACAAAGGGCGCGGCCTCACCAGCTCGCTTTCTTGACACCCGGAATGAGGCCGCGGCTGGCCAGGTTCCGGAAGCAAATTCGACAGACGCCGAACTTGCGATAGTAACCGCGGGGACGCCCGCACAAACGGCAACGGTTCCGGTGCTGAACCGCGAACTTGCGCGGCGTTTCCGACTTGATCTTCTGGGCCTTCGTCGACATGCTCGGCTCACCAAACAAGTGGAAAAGGACTGTGGTAATTGGTCAGTGATCAGTGGCCTGTACCGCCCCTCAGTTGGCTTTGGCCGGCTGGCGGAACGGCAGGCCGAAGTGGTGCAGCAGCTCGCGGGCTTGGTCGTCATTTGGGGCGGTGGTCACGATCGTGATGTCCATGCCGTGGCTGTGCTGCATCTTGTCGGGGTCGATCTCGGGGAATACAACCTGCTCGGCGAGACCCAGGCTGTAGTTGCCGTGGCCGTCGAAGCTGTTGGGGTTCACGCCGCGGAAGTCGCGAATTCGCGGCAAGGCGATCGAGATCAACCGGTCGAGGAACTCATACATCCGATGGCCGCGCAGGGTGACCTTGCATCCGATGTCGTTTCCCTCGCGGAGCCGGAAACCCGAGACCGACACCTTGGCCTTGGTGATCACCGGCCTCTGGCCGCTGATCTTGCTCAAGCTGTCGACCGCCGACTCCAGGAGGGCCTTGTCCTGGGTGGCCTTGCCGACTCCCATGTTGATGACGATCTTGGTCAGCTTGGGGATCGCCATCGGGTTGTCGTGTTTGAACTTGGCGGCCAGCGCCTTGGCGATGTCGTTCTTGTATTGTTCCAGCAGACGAGCCATTCCCGTTATCCTTTGACAACTGACAACGACCTTGCGGCCCGAGCCTTGGCGGCATGGGCCGGCTTGCGTGGGCCGATGTTGCCCAGGTTGGTGCCACACGTTTTGCAGTAGCGCTGCTTCTGACCATCGTCCGTGAATCGGCGGCCGAACCGGACGCCGCGGCTGCATTTGGAGCAATACAGCATCACGTTGGATACGTCGATCGGCATCTCCTTGGACAGCCGGCCGCCCTGTGGGTTCTTTTGGCTCGGCCGCAGGTGTTTGTAGACGCGGTTGACCCCCTCGACGACGATCTTGTTTCGTTCCGGGATCACGCGCAGCACCTTGGCGATCTTGCGCTGCTTGGGGTCGCCCCCATCGTCGCCGGCGATCACTTCCACCTGGTCGTCCTTACGAATTTGCATGGTACACCTTTTCTCTTAGACGACCTCGGCCGCCAGGCTGATGATCTTCATGAACTGGCGGTCTCGCAACTCGCGGGCGATGGCGCCGAAGATGCGGGTGCCGCGTGGGTTTTTCTCTTCGTCGATCAGGACGACGGCGTTGTGATCAAACTTGACGTAGGAGCCGTCGCTGCGGCGGGTCTGGTTGCGGGTGCGGACGATCACGCAGCGGACGACGTCGCCCGCCTTGACGTCGCCGCCCGAGCTGGCTTTCTTGACGCTGGCGATGATCGTGTCGCCGACGCCCGCGGTGCGGCGCTTGTATCGGGACGCGCTGCCGCCCAAGACCTTGATGCACATCACTTCCTTGGCCCCCGTGTTGTCGGCCACGTCGAGCCGCGTCTGCATCTGGATCATGCGGAAAACACCTTTGCTAACCGGTGGCCGATGACCGCGAGCCTTCGGCCGAGTTCGTTATCGAGGTCTGCATGGCGACCCGGCCTCCGCTCGGGCGGGCGCGGCCCCATGATCACGCCGGCTTTCTCGGTCAGGTTGGCGCCCGGGCGGCTTCGTCCTCGCCGGCCAGGGCCTGCTGGGCGCCGGGCCGAACGATCCGGACGATCCGCCATCGCTTGAGCTTGGAAAGGGGACGGGTCGACATGATCTCGACCAGGTCCCCCACGTGGGATGAGTTGGCCTCGTCGTGGGCGTGGCAGATCGTGCGCTTGCGCAGCATCTTGCCGTACTTGGGATGGGGCACGAGCCGCTCGACCACGACCCGCCGCGTCTTGATCATCTTGTCGGACGTCACGAACCCGATTTCCGTTCTACGATCGGCGCGGGCGGGCGTCTGGGGACCGGCTGTCGTTGCTTGACTCATGGGCTTTCTCGCTCACTTGATCAGGGCTTGGCGGCCGGGACCGATTGTGCGCGCTCGATCTGGCGCAGCCGCAGGATTGTCTTGACACGGGCGATCTCGCGCTTGGCCTTGATGATCTCGCTGGGCGCCTCGAGCCGCTCGGTCTCGCTCTGCAGGCGGAGGCGAAACAGGTTATGCTGGACTTCCTTGACGAGCAGCTCGAGCTGCTCGTCGGTCTGATCGCGAAGCTCGGCGGGCTTGGACATCGGTCGAGTTCTCCTAAACCGTGGGCCGCCGGCTGACGAAGCGGCAGGTCACCGGCATCTTCTGGGCCACCCGGGCGAAGACCCCGCGGGCCGTCTCCTCGCTCAGGCCGCTGACCTCGTAGAGGATCGTCCCCGGCTTGACAACCGCCGCCCAGAATTCGACTTCACCCTTGCCCTTACCCATGCGGGTCTCGGCGGGGATGGCGGTGACGCTCTTGTGCGGAAAGATCCGTATGTAGAGTTTGCCTCCCCCCTTGACCGCATGGCTGGCCACCACGCGGCCGGCCTCGATCGTCTGGGAACTGATCCGGCCGGCCTCGAGGGACTGCAGGCCGTACTCGCCGAACGACACGTAATTGCCGCGGGTTGCGTTACCTCTTACGCGGCCTTTTTGGCTTTTTCGATACTTGACCCGCTTGGGCATCAGGGCCATCGCCAGCCTCCACTTTCAGATAATCGCCTTGGTTGACCCATACCTTGATTCCGATGTGACCTTGCGCCGTCTTGGCCTCGGTGAAGCCGTAGTCGATCCGGGCCCGAAGCGTGCTCAAGGGGACCGAGCCCGCCGCGGTCGCCTCGGTCCGCGACATCTCCGTGCCCCCCAGCCGGCCCGAGAGCTGGATCTTCACCCCCTTGGCCCCGCCGTCCATCGTCTGCTCGATCGATCGCTTCATGGTCCGGCGGAAGCTCGACCGCTTCTGGAGCTGCTCGGCGATGTCCTCGCTGATCAGTTGCGCGTCGATCTCGGGGCGCGCGACCTCGACGATCTTGATCTCGATCCGCCGGCCCGTCAGCCCCTGGAGGTCCTTCTGCAGATTTTCGACCTCGGCCCCCTTGCGGCCGATGATCACCCCCGGCCGCGCCGTCGAGAGCAGCACGGTCACCGCGTCGCGGGTCCGCTCGATCTCGATCCTGGGAATGCCCGCGAACCCGTATTTCTTCTTGATGAACGCACGGATCTTGAAATCCTCGACCAGGAGGTCGGCGAATTCGTGCTTGGAAGCGTACCAGCGGCTGCGCCAGTCCTCCATGATTCCCACGCGGAAACCGGTCGGGTGAACCTTTTGGCCCATGAGTCAGTCGCCCCTTGGTCGTTCATTGGTCATTGGTCATTGGTCATTGGTCATTGGTCATTGGTCATTGGTCATTTTGCCGGTTTGCCGTTCTCGTCCGCGGGCTCCTCCTGGTCCGGCTTCCAGGTCGCCAGGTCGATGAGCCCGATGGCGATATGCGCTGTACGGCGGCGGATCAGGTACGCCATGCCGCGGGCGCGGGGCATCAGCCGCTTGACCATCGGGCCGCCGTCCCCGCGGGCGTTCCTCACGACAAGCTCGCCGACGTTGCGGATCCCCTTGTCCTCCGCGTTGGCCATCGCGCTCTTGAGCACCTGCTCGATCATTCGCGCTCCGCGGTGCGGCATATACTTGAGGACGTCGAGGGCGTCGTCGGCATAGTGGCCGCGGATCAGGTCCAGGAGCGGCCGGACTTTCCGCACCGAGATCCGGGCGAAGCGGTGCGTCGCGTTGTATTCGGTCGTCTCTTTCTTCTCTTTCATGGCCAGGGTCTCGTGCGTGCGCTCCAATTGAGGAACAATGCGAAAACTGGGGGTCCGGCCCGCCGCCGGTCACATGAGTCCGGCGCTCACTTCTTCGGTGCGGCGGATTTGGACGCCTTCCCTCCATGGCCGCGAAAGGTCCGGGTGGGGGCGAACTCGCCGAACTTGTGGCCCACCATGTCTTCGGTGACATACAGCTTGATGAAATTCCGCCCGTTGTGAACCGAAAAATTCTTGCCCACGAACTCGGGCACGACCGTGCATGCCCGCGCCCAGGTCTTGATCGGCTCGCGGCTGCCCGAGGAGTCGATCCTCGAAACCTTCTCGAGCAATCGCTCGACGACGTACGGGCCTTTTCTGAGCGAACGTCCCATGGCGGGTTGGATCCTGTCTTGCTGGTCGGATGGAAGCCCTTGCCCGATCTCGTTTACTGTTGACCACGCGCTCACACCTTGAGCTGACCATAACGAACGCTGCGACGGCGGCGGATGATGGCCTTGTTGGAAGGCTTGCGGCGGCGGCGGGTCTTGCCTCCCTTGGCCAGCACGCCGGTCGGGGAGCAAGGATGGCGGCCGCCGGATGTCCGCCCTTCGCCCCCGCCCATGGGGTGATCGACCGGGTTCATGGCGACACCGCGGACGTGCGGCCGCCGGCCCAGCCACCGCGATCGGCCTGCCTTGCCGAGCCGGACGTTCATGTGGTCGGGGTTGCCCACCATCCCGATCGTCGCCCGGCAGGCGGCTGGCATCCGCCTCACCTCCCCTGACGGCAGTGTGATTTGCGCCCAGCTCGCCTCGCGGGCCGTCAAGATCGCGCCGACGCCGGCCGACCGGCACAGCTTACCTCCGCCCCCGGGCTGCATCTCGATATTGTGGATCGTCAACCCTGTCGGGATCTTGGCCAGCGGCAGACAGTTGCCGAGCCTGGGCTCGGCATCCGGGCCGCTGACCACGATCATGCCCGCCTTCAGCCCGTCCGGCGCCAGGATGTACCGCTTCGCGCCGTCCTCGTACTGAACGAGCGCGATCCGCGCCGACCGGTTCGGATCGTACTCGATGTGGGTCACGGTCGCGGGCTGGCCGTCGCGATCGTTCCGCACCCAGTCGATGATCCGGTACATCCGCTTGTGGCCGCCACCGCGGTGGCGCACGGTAATGAAACCCTGGTTGTTCCGGCCCCCCGTCTTTCTCTGGGGCTCGGTGAGCCTCTTCTCGGGCTTCTTGTTCTTGTCGGTCAATTCGGCGAAATCACTGACCGACGAGTTCCGTCGTCCGGCGCTGGTCGGCTTGTAAACGCGAATACCCATCGTTCACCTCAGTAGTCCTTGGTCCTTGGTCCTTTGTCCTTCGTTTCACCGTGCCATCAAGGACCAAGGACCAAGGACCAAGGACCAAGGACCAAGGACCAAGGACCAAGGACCAATCAATAAAAGTCGATCCGGTATTCCTCGTGAAGCGTGACGATGGCCTTCTTCCAGTGCCGCATCCGGCCCATCTTGTTGCGGTAGCGGCGTGGCTTACCGCGCCGGTTCTGGGTCCGGACGCCAGCGACCTTGACGGTGAACAGGGTTTCGATCGCGTCCTTGATCTCGGTCTTGGTGGCCAGGGGGCTCACCTCGAACGTATACGCGTTGTGCCGCTCCGAAATATGGGTGGCCTTCTCGGTGATCAAGGGCCGGATGACGACCTGGTATGGTTCCAGCACCGGGCCGGACCGTTGAATCTGGGGAGGACGGCGCAAGGTGACCATGATGATATCACTCCGTCGAGGGAACTGGTGGACTGGGGGCGTCACTGACGGCCGGGTGGGGAGCTTTGCGCCGAGCTGTTTCCTGCTTGGCTCGCTCCTTGAGGGCGATCAAGGCCTCGCGGGTGAGGACCAGATAGCGCTGTTTCAGGATGTCGTAGGTATTGAACTCGGCCACCGGGGCGACCTTGACCCCATCGATATTGCGAGCGCTCGAGTGAAGGACGGGATTGTAGATCGGAAGGCCCAGCAGGATCGACCGCCGCTCGAGGGTCCGTTTCCGAGCCTTGACCTTGGTCTCGCCGACGGCCTCGGCGGCCTCGGACTCGCTCAGGTCGGGCCGCCGGATGGCGCGGAGGATCCTCGCGACTTCCTTGGTCTTGGGCTGGTCCAGCGTCAGACCGTCGAGCACGAGCGCCTGGTGGTCCTGGAACTTCGAGAGCAGCGCCATTCGGATCGCGACTCGGACCGACTTCTTGGGCATGTTGTACCGGTAATCTCGGTTGCGGCGGGCGAATGCCACGCCACCCCCTTTGCGCTTGTTGGTCCGCTTGGGCCCGACGCGGGCGTTGCCGGTCCCCTTCTGGCGGAACAGCTTCTTGCCCGAGCCCGCGACGTCGGCCCGGCCGCGGGTGTTGACCGTCCCGACCCGCCGGGCGGCCTGGTGCATTAGCACCACATCGTGCAGCAGTTGCTTGTTGATCGCGCCGCCGAAATCGGCCGGGTCGATCGTCTCCTCGCCGATCTGCTCGCCGGCGGGGTTGTAGACGGGTATCGTCAGCATCGTTCGATCCATTCAAACCTGGTTCGTCTGTCGGACGGTGATATAGCCGCCGTTGGGGCCGGGGACGGCGCCCTTGATCAAGAGCAAGTTGTTGGCCAGGTCGACTCGCACGACCTCGAGGTTGCGGACGGTCACCCGCGCGTGGCCGAGCTGCCCTGGTTTTTTGATGTTTTTCTGGGTGCGCGCCGGGTCGGCACTGGGGCCCGAGGATCCAGGGTGCCGGTGCATGCGCTTGACACCGTGCGTGGCCCTTAGCCCGTGGAAGCCGTGCCGCTTCATGACTCCCGCGAAGCCGCGGCCCTTGCTGGTACCGGTCACGTCGACATTAACGCCCGGATTGAACAGCTCGACCGTGAGGGTCTGCCCTTCGCTCACCTCGGTGGGCCCGTCCTGGCGGACCTCCCGGACAAATCGCTTGGGCTCGCTGTTGACCTTGCGGGCATGGCCCCGCTCGGGCTGGGTGGCGCGTTTTCGCTTCTTGTCGCCAAACCCGAGTTGCCAGGCGTGGTAGCCGTCACGCTCCTCCGTCCGGACCTGGAGCACGGTGCACGGACCGCATTCCAGGACCGTGATCGGCACGACGGCCCCGTTGTCCTGATAAATCTGGGTCATGCCGACCTTGCGACCCAGCAGTCCCACACGCATCGTCAAACTCCGTCGAAGGTAGGCTTCCACCCGCATGGACCGGCACGAAAGCCGCCGGCTCGGAGGATGCTTTGGCGAACCTGGGGTAAATAAGGTGAGGTTTCGTCGCAAGTCACCGCCAGGCGTCACGGCGACTTGGGCGCCGGAGCTGTCGCACGGGGACCCTTGGGGGGGTCGACCGATTGAGACATCCGACGCGACCGGACGAGCACGCACGACCGGCAAAGCCAGCCAGCCGCACGCGGTCCAGGAAACCGTCAAACCCGCCTTGCCTTGACGAGCGTCGTGGTCACTCGATCAAGACCCCGACTGGGAGGCCTTGATCTTGATGTCCACGCCGGCTGGCAGGCTCAGCTTGTTGAGGGCGTCAATCGTTTTGTTGGTTGGCTGAACGATGTCGATCAGCCGCTTGTGGGTCCGGATCTCAAACTGCTCCCGCGACTTCTTGTCGATGTGCGGGCTTCGGAGCACCGTGTATCGCTCGATGCGCGTCGGCAGCGGAATCGGCCCGTGAACAATCGCCTCGGTCCGCTTGGCGGTGTCGACGATGTCCTTGGCTGATTGATCCAGGATGGTGTGATCATAGGCCTCCATCCGGATGCGAATTCGTTCGTTGCCACTTCCCGCCACCGCTTGCCAATCCTTCCCCACTCAAATCGAAATCGACGCCCAATCAACGAGACCGTTCAAACCGGACCTCGCACTTCACGCAGGAAAGGAAAAGTGTAACAAGCCCAAGATGATGAGTCAACGCACCTCATTCGAGTTTTTCCTCGAAGTGCGTTCCCAGCGGCCGCCTGGTCAGCCAGGAGTTCCATGGTCGGCTTGGCGATGAGGAAGAACAGGTGGAACGGCCAGAGCGTGCAGACCGTGATCAGCGGCATCACGCCCAGGACAATAACCGTCGGCCAAGCCGCGCGTATGGAGCGCTGCGGGAGCGCGGACTCCCGGGTTGCCATGGTCGCCCAAGCCACCCCGAAGCTGAGGATGGTCGGTATGACGAAGACTAATCCGATAACGAGGGCGATCAGCGCGAACGAAATCGGCAGGATGCAACAGGCAACGTACATTACGTTAGCCAGTATCCCCAAGATCCCGAAGCACAGCGCCGCGAGTCGCCTGTAACCCCGAGACAATTGCCACTGAGCGCCGATCAGGGCGAGGCCTGGGCAGGCAATCGCGATCAAGAACACGCTCCACGTCGAGGGAAGCGCGAAGAGACCGGCCACGACCATGATCGCGATCATCAGACTCCGAACCGTGAACCGCGAGTGAAGATCGTTCACTTCTGCTCCACGTCGTTCTCGGCCGCTCCCAGTGAGGTTGTGCTCACGTCCTGTTCGTCCTCGAAGAGCCGGTGCAAGGGAACGTGGAAACCCGAAACGACCTCGCCGCCGTCGAGCTCCGCCGGCCCGGCCAGGATCTGAACATCGGTCGGCGACGTGTAATCGAAACAGGCACATCCGTCGGAAGCGTCGCAGTTGGCATGATCTCGGCCCCTCAACGATACTGACCTTGACCGTGATTACGACAGGGAATCCAGCAGGCTATCCGGCGCCGGCGCGTATGCCAGCGGCTCCATGGTGTAGCCGGCCCGGCCCTGGCTCAAGCTGCGCACCGCGGTCGAATAGCCGAACATCTTCTCGAGCGGGACCCTTGCGTCGATGACCATCAGCTTGCCGCGGTCGCTGGTGCGGTCGATCAGCGCCCGGCGGCTCGACAGGTCGGCGGTGATCCCGCCCAGGTATTCCTCGGGAGTGACGATCTCCAGGCGCATGATCGGTTCCAGCAGCACGGCCCCGGCCTCCTGGACCGCCTTGCGCAAGGCGTCCGACGCGGCGAAGCGAAACGCCAGGTCGTTGGAGTCGACGTCGTGGGTCGCGCCGTCGACCACGGTGACCTTCAAGTCGACCAGCGGGTAGCCGGTCCGCCCCCCCGACTTGGCCTCCTCGCGCAGGCCCGCCTCGATTGCCGGCAGGAACTCGGCCGGGAGGACCCCTCCCTTGAGCCTGGTGGCGAAGTGGAGCACCGGCGCCCCCTTGGGCTGGGTTTCGTGCTCGAGGTCGATCGTGACCTTGGCATAGAGCCCGGAGCCGCCGGTCTGGCGGATGCAGCTTCCCTCGACCCGTTTGACCGCTCGCTTGATCGTCTCGCGATAGCTGACCCGCGGCCGCCCCACGTGGACCTTCAAGCGGAAGTCGCGGATCATCCGGTTCTTGAGGACGTCGAGGTGCAGCTCACCCATCCCCGAGATCAGCGTCTGGCCGGTCTCCTCGTTGACGCGGAACGTGAAGGTGGGGTCCTCGCGCGCCAGCGAGCCCAGGGTTTCGGCCAGCTTCCCCTTGTCGGCCGAGCTCACCGGCTCGATCGACATGCTCATGACCGTCTCGGGGAACTCGATCCGCTCGAGCAGGATCGGGTGCGCGCCGTCGCAGAGGGTGTCTCCCGTGACCGAGTCCTTCAAGCCGACGATGCCGACGATGTCGCCGGTGGTCGCCTCCCGGATCTGCTCGCGGTCGTCCGCCCGGATGTGGTAGAGCCGTGAGCAAACTTCCTTCTTGTCCTTGCCGGGGTTGTACACCCGCGTGCCCGACTTGAGGCGGCCCGAGTAGATTCGCACGAACGCGAGGTCGCCGTGTGCATCGCCGGTGATCTTGAACACCAGTCCGCAGAACGGTTCGTCGAGGGCCGGCTTGCGCGTGATCTCGGTCCCCTTCTTGGGATGGTGGCCAACGACGGGTGGCCGTTCGAGCGGGCTGGGCAGGTAGGCGGCGACGGCATCCAGCAGCCGCTGAACCCCAACGTAGCGCAGGCTCGAGCCGCACAGCACGGGATGGACCTGGCCGGTCAGCGTCACACGCCGCAGCGCGGCGACAATCTGACCCTGGGGCAGCTCGCCCCCCTCGAGCTGGGCCATGTACGCCTCGGTGAACGCTTCGTCCTTGTCGGCCAGGCCGTTGAGCATCTTCTCCCGCCACAGGTCGGCCTCGGGGCGAAGTGCCTCCGGAATCTCGGTCTCGGTGATGGTCGAGCCCAGGTCCTCGCTCTTGTAGAACAGGGCCTTCATCGTGATCAGGTCGATCAGGCCCTTGAACTCGCCCATTGTCCCCTCTGGACCGGCGCCGATCGGGATCTGGACGGGGATGGGGTGGCTCTCCAAGAGGCGCTCCTCGATTTCCCGGTAGACCCGGTCGAACTCGCTGCCGATCCGGTCCATCTTGTTGATGAAGCAGATCCGGGGCACGCGGTACTTGGCGGCCTGGCGCCAGACGGTCTCGCTCTGTGCCTCGACCCCCTCGACGGCGGAAAAAACGACGACGGCTCCGTCCAGGACCCGCAACGACCGCTCGACCTCGGCGGTGAAGTCGACGTGACCCGGCGTGTCGATCAAGTTGATCGTGATCGGCTGGCCGGCCGCATCCTTCCAGGAACAGGTGATCGCCGCGGCGACGATGGTGATTCCCCGTTCCCGCTCCTCGTCGAGGTAGTCGGTCGTGGTGTTTCCCTTATCGACTTCCCCCATCTGGTGGATCTCGCCCGTATGGTACAGGACTCGCTCGGTCGTGGTCGTCTTGCCGGCGTCGATGTGGGCGATGATGCCGATGTTGCGGATCGACAGGAGCTCAGAGTGTGAATGTGCGGGGTCGGTGCCCATGATGACGTCATCCCAAATCCGAAACCGATGGCGGCCCGGCGTTCAAGCGAGGCCGGCTGCCGGCGCCCGTTCCCAGTCCGAGCGCAACCGAGGTCGACACATCCAGCTTACCGCCCGCCGCGCCGAGATGCAGCGCGAGTCGCGGCGTGGTTGAATCGAGCGGAGGCCGGACGTCGAGGATGAAGGATGAAAATCGCGGCTTTCCGTCGCATGCCCCTGCAGGGATGAGGGGGCGCGTTGCTCGTTGTTTCTTGGGTCGGCGATCGATGTACTAGACTTCGGCTGACCTTACCGACTTATGGCGAACACCGTCGTTCAGGCTGGGGAGTTGAATATGTTTATGAAGAGATGGGATCGCCGGGGGGGTTCCACGCCCCGGCGCGAGGCGCGTTCTCCGAATGCAGGTCAGTCACGGCGCCATCGTCCGCCTGTCGAGTTACTGGAGGATCGCACTCTTCTCAGCACCCCGACAGTCGGGCTGATCGATGTGAACACCACCGGGACTGACAGCGCGGCCGTGGGCGCGCTCTTCCCGAGCATCAGCGCCGACGGCCGCTACGAAGTCTTCGAGAGTGGGTCGTTCGAAGGAACCTCACTCCCCGCCCCATCCGACCTCGTCAGCGGGCTCACGGTCGAGAACGACGCGCCCAACATCTACCTTCGCGACCGGCTGACAAACACGACGACGTGCCTGAGCGTCAACATGACAGGCAACGAAACCGGCAACGACGACTCGCGCTACCCGGTCTTGAGCGCGAGTGGTCAATTCGTGGTCTTCCTGAGCAACGCGACCGACCTCGTCCCGCTCGACAACGAAGGCAACAATCCCGACCACAGGCAAAACGTTTTCGTGCGCAACCTCCTGACCAACACCACCACGCTCGTGAGTGTGAACTACGAGGGGACCGGCCCAGGCACCAACACCAACATGAGCGACTTCGGCACCTCGCGCAACCCCAGCATCAGCGCCGACGGCCGCTTCGTCGCCTATGAAAGCGACGCCGTGGACCTTGTTTCCAACGACACCAACGGCCTGACCGACGTTTTTGTGCGCGACCTTCAGACCAACACGACCATCCTCGTGAGTGCCAACGTGAGGGGCGGCAGCAGCAGCACTGGAGACGGATCTTCGAATAACCCGGTCATCAGCACGGACGGCAGCACGGTCGTCTTCGACAGCCTGGCCAACAACCTCGACCCGAACTATACCGGCCTCGCCCCGTTCAGTAATTATCAGGTCTATGCTTTCAACATTCCGACCAAGACCGCATCGCTGGTCAGCATCGACCCCACCGGTTCCATCGCCGGCAACGGCGATTCCGGGTTCCCGAGCGTGAGCGAAAACGGTCAGATGATCGCCTTCCAGAGCGACGCGACCAACCTCGTGACGACGAACGACACAAACGGCAACTTTCCCGACATCTTCGTGCGAAACCTCACGACCGGTAAGACCCAGTTGGTCAGCATCAACGACTCGGGCACCGCCAGCGGCGACTCCAGCTCGTTTGCCCCGGCCATCAGTGCCGACGGCAACCACATCGTCTTCTCGAGCCTGGCCAACGACCTGGTGTCTAACGACAACCACGGCACCGACTACTCGTCCAAGGACGTCTTCGAACGTAACCTGCTCACGAACACCACCCAACTGATCAGTGTCAACACCGCGGGCACGAACAGCGGCAACAACACGTCGGACATGCCCAACCAGACGTTCGTCAATCCGGTGCAAAAAAGCACCGGGGTGGTCAGCAGCGGCGGCCAGTATGTGGTCTTCATGAGCCTGGCCACCGACCTCGTACCAAGCTTCGTCAAGCTGAACGACCCGACCTACGGGTTTGACCTCTACGTCCGCGACACCGTCGCGGGGACGACGACGCTGATCAGCCACCAGCTCGGAACGAGCACGACCGGCGGCAACCAGATCTCCGGGACCGCCGGCATGACTCCGGACGGCAGCTCCATCGCATTCCAGAGCACGGCTGGCAACCTCGTCGACAACGACACCAACAACCAGACCGACGTGTTCGTCTCCCCGGCCGAATACGTGCCGGTCGGCCCCGGCACGCTGCAGCTCGATGCCTCCAGCTACAGCGTCAGCGAGCACGGCGGGAGCGTGACGGTCCATGTCAGCCGCACCGCCGGCAGCACCGGAGCGATCTCGGTCAAGTTCAGCACCAGTGGCGGCACCGCCGTCGCCGGCGTGGACTACACCGACTCCACGCAAACTCTGAGCTGGGCCAACGGCGACTCGAGCTCCAAGACGATCATCATCCCCGTCCTCGTCGACCCCTCCGGCTCGGGGACCAAGACCGTCAACCTCTCGCTGGGAAGCGCAACCGGCGGTGCCACGCTCGGCGCTCAGAGCACCGCGGTCTTGTCGATCGAGGACACGCTTGCCGTCGTTCAGTTCTCGAGCGCCACCTTCACGGCCAACGTCACCGACGGCATGGCGCACCTCGTCGTGACCCGCACCCAGAACCTGCCGGCCAGCGTGTCCGTCGTCGTGTCCAGTCCCGGCGGCATCGACGTCGCGGGGTTTTATGACACGATCAACCTCGCCGCCAACGCGACAAGTGCGACGGTTTCGATCCCGATTCAGAACGACGGCCAGCCCGGCGAGGCCGATGTGAGCATCCCGGTCTCGCTCTCATCCCCCGGCACCGGGGCGACCCTCG
Source organism: Isosphaerales bacterium (assembly GCA_044450785.1). GTDB lineage: Bacteria > Planctomycetota > Planctomycetia > Isosphaerales > Isosphaeraceae > JBIOJM01. Next base: position 20,399 of record JBIOJM010000004.1, on the reverse strand, counting down.
GCACCGCCGTATCAGCCAGCCTCATCGTTCACGACAACAACCCTTACCCGGCGCCGGTGACGGTCACTTCGGTGTCGACCCCCACGATGACGATCAAGGTCGGCACCGGCAAGAAGGCGAAAACGAAGAAGGAAACGGTGCTGCAGATCCGGTTCAGTGGAAACATCGTCGCCGGCGTCCTGAACCTCAATGCCTACCATGTCGAGTCCGGCAAGACCAAGAAGTCGGTCACGACCTACAACAAGAACGTGAAACTCTCGTCGGTCAGCTACAACTCCGCGTCGCACGTCCTGACGATCGATCCGGCGAGTTCGCTGAACCTTTCCCTGCCCGAACAGTTTCAGATCACCGCGGCGCTGCTCACCGACGCCTACGGCCGCGCCCTCGATGGCAATCACGATGGCCAGCCCGGCGGCAACTTCGTCGCCACGTTCAGCAAGAAGGGTGATAAGATCCAGTGAGCGCAAAGGATGCGGGTCGCGGCCAGGCCGGAGGTCCCCGACGTCGGGGACCAAGAGATCACCGCACCCGCCCGACTTCCGGCAACGGCTCAAGAGCCTTCTTGTAGAACTCGATCGCGCTCGCCCCCCGCCGAACCGAGAGCATTGGGGCAATCGCGGTCTTCGGGTCGCTCGGGCTCTCGGAACCGTGGCTCATGGGAAGTCTCCGGTCTCGTTGGCTTCAGGAAAGGACTTACGTCGACCAACCCCAAACATGGGCTAATGGTCGGTCGCGGTCAGTTCGCGCTCGATCAACTGGGCGAGCTCCGAGCTGGGTTGGGTGTTGTGGGCCTTGCGGAATTCGGCGACCGCCTCTTCCAGCTTCCCCTGGACTTTCAGGGCGATGCCGAGCTTGTAGTGGGCCCAGGCGTCGTCGTTCTTGAGCCGGATCGCCTCACGGTATGCGGCGATCGCCTCGGCCAGCTTCCCCTGGCCTTGCAGGGCGCCGCCGAGGTTGCGGTGAAGCTCGGCGAGGTTGGGCTCGAGCCGGATGGCCATGCGGTACTCATCGATCGCCTCGGCCAGCTTCCCCTGGCCTTGCAGGGCGCCTCCGAGGTTGTTGTGGGCCCTGGCGAGGTCGGGCTTGAGCCGGATCGCCTCACGGTATGCGGCAATCGCCTCCGCCAGCTTCCCCTGGGCGTGCAGGGCGGTGCCGAGGCTGTAGTGGGCGTCGGCGTCGACGGGCTTGAGCCGGATCCCTTCCCGGTATGCGACGATCGCCTCCGCCAGCTTCCCCTGGCCTTGCAGGGCGACGCCGAGGTTGAAGTGGGCCATGGAAAGGTCGGGCTGGAGGCGGATCGCCTCACGCAGCGCGGCGATCGCCTCCGCCGGTTTCCCTTGCTTTCTCAGGGCATTGCCGAGGTTGTTGTGGGCCAGGGCGAAGTCAGGTTTGATCCGGATCGCCTCACGGTACGCGGCGATCGCCTCCGCCAGCTTCCCCTGGGCCTGCAGGGCGGTGCCGAGGTTGTAGTGGGCTTCGGCGTGGTCGGGCTTCAGCCGGATCGCTTCCCGGTATGCGACGATCGCCTCCGCCAGCTTCCCCTGCCCTTGCAGGGCGACCCCGCGGTTGGCAACGGTCACGGCGTCGTCCCGCTGCCGCTGGCACCCATTCCCGAACCAGAGGGCCCCCAGGAGGATCGCGCCGATGGGCAATACCGCCAAAGCCGTGGTCAGATTGCGGCGCGCCCGCTCGGAGGCCGAGCGACTGACGGGGCGGGCCTCCCTCTCGTCACCCGCCGGGTCAGACAGTAGGCAACGCGGGCAGAGGCCCACCAAGGGGTCGGTCGGGAGGGTCGCACCACAGCGCGGACAAGTCGCGTGGTTTGTGTCGACCATGGGATCGGCCTCCGTCGTTGAGATTCAGGGCGGTCCAGACGTCCTCTCTTCAGGTACGTCATATCTCTTGGCAATTCGGCCAGCAAGACGAAGCTCGGTTGATCGCCGATCGTTCGCCACCTATGATGCCCGGTTAACCCATGCCTTCCCGAGGTCGTTATGGTGACGTCATGACTGCGGCTCATCGTTCATTTCCAGAGCCCCCCGGCCAGTCGACCGTCCGCGAGCTCCGTGAGTCTGACAGCCTGGCGATGGCCAACGAGCCCGACCCGGACAGGCTCGGTTCCGATCTGAACATCGACAGCCGCGCCGGCAGATTCCTGCTCGGGCCGCATGCCGCACTCGCGAGGGGCAGCTCCTGTCTTCCGGCGGTCTTCCGGGGATTCGGCCTCGCGGTCGTGGGCTTCGGGGCCGTCTTCCTGGTTTGGATGCTGATCGCGACGGTGTTCTTCGACGTCCCGATGAATTTCAATGGCCGGGTTGTGAGAAAGATGGAGGCGGTCGGCATCCAGGCGGGCTTCCTCGCGGTCTGGGTCGCGTTCGACGCGCTCTGGCTCTTTGTTGTCGGCAAGATCTTCCCCGCGCCCGATCGGTACTCGCGGCTGGACCTGCGTGCGACCGAGCCTCGGATTGCACTGTCGAGCTGCTTTTGTCTATACTTCCGGACCTTGGGCGAAGGATCGGACGGCGCGAGGAACTTCCGCACGCGCCCACCCAAGGCCCAAGACCCGGGCCATCGGCGGGAAGCCGCATCACGGCAACCGGGCCCGCCATCGCGGCGATCAATCGGATCGCCGCCATGGTTGTCCCTGATCCGCCAGCCGGGAAACGCTGTTCTTCCCATTGATACGGCATCAACACGACACGGAGGCGTGATAATGTCTTCACAAAAACCCAGCATCGCCAGGCGCAGGCAGGAGAAGCAGCGGAAACGACAGGAAAGACTCAATCGCAAGCAGGCGCAACGGCCCTTCGACACTCAAACCGTCATGGTCCTAGGCCGTCAACCCGAAGTCCGGGCCGGCAGCTTCGGCGCTCGCACCGCCTTGGTCGAGGTGCCCGGGCTCGAAAAGATGTCCGACGTGCTGGAAGACTTCGTCGATCCCTATATCGACATGGCCGCCGATGCACGCAGCTTCCGCTCACTCTTGGCCCTCGGCGTGGCGGCCTGGAATGCCGCACTCCTTCCTGTGGATCGTCGAATGGCCGTGATCGATGATGCTCTCCGTGATCGGAAGGAATCCGGCGCGAACCTGGACTTCTTTCGTGCGATCATCCAGAATCTGATCGACCGCAAGCTGGCTCACTTCTCAGCGAATCGACGCGCCATCCTGGGTTTTGACTTGAAAGATACCGGCGACGGATACTATCTCCGCGTCGTGTCGTCGATCCCCAACGCCGCCAGATCCGTGGGAACTTGAGCTTGGGGGCTTTCCCCTCCTCACCGGTTGACCTTCGGGTCGTCGACAGTGCCCTGGACACTGGTGATTGGCAGGCTGCCGTCCGGGTCCGAACGACGCCAGGAGAACTTCGATGGGGTGCTCGGCTCGCTGACGACCACGCGCGGGCTGGTCGTCGATCCGCCGGTTACCGTCGTCGAGCGGCTTGCCCCATCGGCCAGCGTGGTCCCACCCTCGACGACCTGGGTCGGCACGTCGCAGACGGGACCGGACTGCACGCTCCTCGGCATCGCCGAGGCCGGAGCGCACGGATTGTCATAGCAATAATAATTTGGGTGGCAGCCAAGGCCCGTGAAGGCCAGCTCGCCGGCCAGGATGACTCCAAGCAGCCGACGCCGCCACAATACGAGGAACCAGGCTTGCCGCATGGCGAAACTCCCGTGCCGCGACTCGGTCTTCGCGTCATGCCGCCGTGCAGCGGCGAACCCGAACCGGCCCCGACATCCCGAGACAAGGACAGTACGGCGAACCCGAGCGCCGTGGATCGATGATTGCGTCGAACCCAACCGACGTGTGGACGCAGTGACGACACCGTGGCTCGACAGCCCGTGTCGAAACTTTGGTGGGGGAACTTTAATCAAATTCGTCGAGCGGGCCAACGGCAATTTCGGCGTCCTGTGCGAAAACCGCAAAGCCCTTCAAGCCAAATGAATTGAACGGACGATGTTGGAACGAAGGCTGACCTGGCGGTTCGATCACTCGAACACGGAAGTTGCATCTGCACGATGAGACCCATGGGCTCGGCCGCGGCAGTCAGGGGAGCAAGTCCGTGACGGCGATCCGCCCGACTTCCCGGCCGTCGATGACGACCGAAACTTCGTCGCCTGAGTGTAGGTCCACCCGAGACCGATAGCGGCCCGTGGCTTGGTCCGAGTCGGAGTACACCTCGACCAGGCCTGACCCCGGCGGGGTCCCCCCCGCCAGGTTGACGATCCAGTAAACCGGGATACCAGCCATGGCATAGGCTGGGAGCTTCTCGGACTGTGCCCGGGATAGATTGGTGTCGGCAATCTCGACGACCAGGCAGCATTCAGCGGCGTTCGCGTCGCGCGACGAGTCGAACTCCAGTTCGCTACGGACGATCGCCACATCTGGTCCCCACTTGTTCCCCGGCGGCATCACGAGCGATTCTTCCTTCTGGACGAACCAGCCGGCGGGGAGCACTCCCTCCAAGGCCCGAACCGTTTTCCTGGTCCCTACGCGGTGGCGTGGATTCTTCGGCATCTTCGTTACCAGGACCCCGTTCAGCAGCTCGACCGGTTCATCCTCATCCAAAGACCCGTTCCGAACCATCCGGTCGAACTGATCGACCGTGAGCCGGTAAACCTCATCCGGCGATGGAAGCGGCAAGGAAGGAATCGGTTGAGTCGGTGTCACCGTGGCCATCGAGTTCACTCCGGGTAGCGAGGAATTGGTCGACTCACGTTCTTTTTACCCGAAATTGGACCAGGCGCGGAAGGGCCTTGCGATGGCTTGCTCACTCGAAGAGCTGGAGCTGTTGTCCTTGACCTGGAACGCACGGACGCCTGAACGCCGCGGCCGAGACCGGCCAGGGGCGCTGATTGAAGCCGAACTGGCGACAGTGCACGCGAAAGACCTGGCCGATCATGTCGGCGGCGCTTCCCTCACCGCTCATCCGGACACCAAAGCGAGAATCGTTAAGACGCCCGCCTCTCGTCGCACGGATCCGGTCGAGGACCTTGTCTTTCCGGTCAGGGAACTGGTGCGTGAGCCAATCCTGGAACAACCCCTCCACCGCCATTGGCAGCCGCAGGAGTGTGTAACCCGCGAACTGTGCGCCGGCGTGTGCCGCGGCGTCGAGGACAGCCGCCAGCTCGTGCTCGGTCAGGCCCGGGATCACCGGTGCGACCATCACCCCGACGGGAATACCCGCCGCGGCCAAGGTCGAGATGGCCTTGAGCCGGCCCGCCGGCCTGGTCGTCCGCGGCTCGAGACGGCCCGCCAGCTCGTCATCGAGCGACGTGATCGAGAGGAACACCCCCGCCGCGCCATGGCTCGCCAGCTCGCCCAGCAGGTCCAGGTCGCGCGTCACCAGGCGGTTCTTGGTGATGATCGAGACCGGCTGCCGATACTCGGTCAGCACCGCCAGACACCGGCGCGTCAGACCCAGCCGCCGCTCCACGGGCTGGTATGCATCGGTCACCCCGCTCAATGCCAGGACCCGGGGCCGCCATCGCGGCGATGACAGGGCCTTCCTGAGCAGCTCGGGCGCATCGTGTTTGACCATGATCCGAGTCTCGAAGTCCAATCCCGCCGAGAAGCCCAGATATTCATGGGTGGGCCTCGCATAACAATAGATGCAGCCGTGTTCGCACCCGCGATAGGGATTCAGACTCACGTCGAAGCCGACGTCCGGACTGTCGTTTTCGGCGACGACGCTCCGCGATTGGTCGGCCAGATACTCCGTCCCGGGCCGGCTCAACGCGTCCAAATAATCGTCGTCATCCTCGACCTGCTCCAGCTCGAGCTCATGGTGGTTCGCCTCGAACCGGTTCGGCGGATTGAACCGCGCCCCGCGACCTCGCGGCGCTGGTACCGTGGGCTCGCCCATGGCGTGGTCACCCTCTTGGAATCGTCTTCAGGTCACTGGCTCATCACTCCGATCCTCAACTGAATGATACACATTGGAACACTAGAAGGGTACAACTTTTTTTTGGATTCATTCTGATCGAGCCTGCCACCGGTCCTTCGCGTCGCGGGAGCGCGATCACATAAGACGTTTGACAATCTTCACCAGTTCCTCACCCCGCTCCGTCAGTTCGTACGACTGGTATGTTTCGCGAGGACGGGAAGCGATTCTACCACTGCGCAGTAGAGCAAGGTGATGACTGACGGCGGGCTGGCTCCGCTGCAATTCATGGCACAAGTCCACGACGTTTCTCTCGCCCTCGGCGAGCATCAGGATGACTTGGAGGCGGGTCGGATCGCTTACGAGCTTGAGCATTTTCGCCGCCTCTTGAGCTTGCTTGAGGCGTTCAGCAGCATTCTCGTGGACCTTGCTCTTCCTCGTGAAAGTCGCTTGGGCACCTTCGATCCCTCTAGCCTTCTCAGCCACTATCTGGTGTCCACCACTCGGTTTGCGACCATGTTTTCTTTTGTCTAGTGCGGATTCTAGGGACTTCGGTTCCTCGACCCAGTGCGCATACTCCTGGCTGCTGAGTCCGAGGAATTCATTCAACGCCTTGTTGTCGGTTATCAGGTTCGTGACCGAGTAATTTCCGGCTCGAGCCGGGGACACGCAGACCAGTCCAAGCGTCAGAAAGACGCTAAACCAGATTGCCACTGCCTTGCACGCATTCAGTCGATGCCGTTCCATTTGGTAGGTCCCTCTGGGTGGATGATTGCTGTCGCCGTGATTCTGAACGACGAAACCTTCTCTTCGGAAACGAAGAGGCGTTCCGTCGTGTTTCGGTTACACTATTCTGGAGAAGAATGACTCGGTGGCAATCGAGTTTGGGTCCTTCTTCTTGATGCCTGAAGGCTTCGGGCGACTCGGCACGCAAACCGCGACTCAATTCGGGGCCAGACCGCTGATGCGCGTGGTGGGGGGTTCGGCGCGGGGGAAGAGCCTGTTTCTCGTCCCGGGTCACGGCACCCGCCCGATCGTTGACCGGGTCAAGACGTCTCTGTTCGACATCCTTCGACCGCGGCTAGCGGGCGTCGTCATGCTCGACCTGTTCGCGGGAACCGGCAGCGTCGGCATCGAGGCGCTCAGCCAAGGCGCATCGCACTGCACGTTCATCGATACCGGCGACAAGGCCATTGCCACCATCAAGAAGAACCTGGCGCATACCGGCTTGTCCAACCGCGCCGACGTGCGGCACGCCAACGCCTTCGGGTTCGTGAAAAGGACGGAGACGACGTTCGACTTGATCTATGTCGCCCCTCCCCAGTACCAGAACCTTTGGGCCCAGGCCCTGCGCCTGATCGACGAGCGGCCCGAGGTCCTGCGCGGTTCCCCCGAGGGTTCGGATGACGACCAGGAGGCCGGGCTGGTGATCGCGCAGATCGATCCGAGAGAGTACGAGCTTCTCGACCTGGGCGCGATCCGCGAGACAAGGCAGAAACGTTACGGAAACACGCTGCTCGTCTTTTTCGAGCCCGCGAGCACGCAATTATCCGGCGAAAAGGGGATAAGTCCAATTACTGTCCGATAACCTACCGCGAAGCTTCTTATTGGACTTATCCGCGTTTCCTCGATGGACGATGTCGCATTCATTCCGCACGATCGCGCTCTTCAAGCCCTTCGACGTCCTCTGCCAGTTCAGCGACGTCCATGAGCGTCTCACGCTCAAGGCATTGGTTCCGCTCGCGGGGATCTATCCCGTCGGCCGGCTCGACCGCGAAAGCGAGGGTTTGCTGCTCTTGACGGACGACGGCCGCCTGGCCCATCGCCTGACCGACCCGCGGTTCGAGCATCCCAAAAAGTACCTGGTGCAGGTCGAGCGGGTTCCCGATGCCCGGGCACTGGAGTCGCTCCGCCGGGGCGTCGTTCTGAAGGACGGTCGCACCTTGCCGGCCGGCGTCGAGCTGCTGGTCGAACCGCCCCCGCTGCCCGATCGGGCCGTGCCGATCCGTTTCCGCAAGAACGTGCCGGCCGCCTGGATGAGCCTGACGATCCGCGAGGGACGCAACCGCCAGGTCCGCCGCATGACCGCCGCTGTCGGACATCCCACCTTGCGGCTGGTCCGCGTCGCCATCGGGCCAATCTCCCTTGGCGACCTGGCTCCGGGCCAGTGGCGCGAGCTGACCGCGGAAGAGTGCGCCGCCCTGCGGGCGATCCGCGACGAGTCGCCGCCGCGCCCGCGCCGCCGGCGAAACGAGTCGTGAGCCGTCTGAGTCAGCCCACCGAAGTGATCCACCTCACGCTTGCGCATCGGTTGGAGTACACTGTATGGCGTGGGTCAAACGTGTTCGCCACACGTTCGAACGGGTACCACGGCTTCCCGCTCGAACGTCGTTGGACACGGCCCAGGGCTCTCGAGCGGCAACTTCGCTTCGATCCGTTCGCGACTCGGTCACGGGAAAGAGATTCGACGATGGCCAGCCCGACTGGAGTCAGCAAGACGATCATGCTCGAGGAGTTCCTCCGGATGCCGGAGATCGACGAGCACCCTTACCTCGAGTTCATCGACGGAACGATCGAGGCGAAAGTGTCTCCGCAGAAGAAACATAGCAGCATCGAGACCAAGCTTGCCGCTCACCTCAACGCCTATGCCGAAGCTCGCGGGCTGGGAGGCGCCTTCGCGGAGCTACGTTGCACGTTCGCGGGCCGCTCGATGATCCCGGACGTCGTTTTTCTGTTGGAAGATCACATCGAAGTCGACGAGAAGGGTGAGATTCTCGACCCGACGCTCCGCCCGCCGGACATTCACGTCGAGATCGTTTCCCCGGACCAGTCGATCGGGAAATGTCGCGAAAAACTGGACTTTTCCACGGCCAACGGCTGCCCGCTCGGCTGGCTGATCGATCCGGGCCGCAGAACGGTGGACGTCTACCGGCCCGACCGTCCCTTCGAACGGCTGCCGGCTGAAAGCGTGCTGAAGGGATCGCCCGTCCTCCCCAGGTATCGACTGCCCCTGGTCAAGCTGTTCCGCTGGCTTGAGCGGCGGAAGCCGAGTCCTCCCTCGCCCGGACGGCAACCCGGATCCTCTGCTCCAGGAGAATCGACCTGATGAAACCGGCCGCCGACTCGACCAACGGCGAGAGACAGCCCTTGCGGCTGCTCTTCGACGCGGGGACCCTGGTCGTCGAGGGCCCGCGTGCCGAGGACGAGCCCGACCTGCCGGGCGTGAAGTTCGACTTTCGTACCCGCCAGTTCCGCGCCGAGGCGATCTGGTATCGCACCATCGTGGAGCACCTGCGGAAGAACAAGCAGCCTTACACGGACTCTGCGCGGGCCTACGAGCCGTCTCCGTGGCGGCTCCAGGTGGCGAAGGAAGCGTTTCCGCATCAGGTCGAGGGCCTGAAGGCCTGGTGGGAGGCCGGCGGCCGCGGCGTGGTCGTCCTGCCTACCGGGACGGGCAAAACGCACCTGGCCAACATGGCCATCGAGCGGGCCGGCCGCCCGACGCTCATCGTCACCCCCACCATCGACCTGATGAACCAGTGGTACGACGAGCTCACGCTCAGCTTCGGGGTCGAGGTCGGGCTGATCGGGGGCGGATACTACGACATCCAGCCGCTGACCGTGACGACCTACGACTCGGCCTATCTCAACATGGACCGCCTGGGAAACCGGTTCGGATTCATCGTCTTCGACGAATGCCACCACCTGCCCGGCCCGACCTACGGCCTGGCGGCGACCTGCGCCATCGCCCCGTTCCGCCTGGGGCTGACGGCAACCCCGGAACGCGCCGATAACGCGCACACGCACCTGGACCAGTTGATCGGACCGATCGTCTATCGCCGCGAGATCACCCAGCTCCGCGGCGACTACCTGGCCGAATACCGCGTGATGCGGTTGTACGTCCAACTGAACGACCAGGAGCGGCTCCGATACGAGCAGGCGCGCGAGCTGTATCGCCGGTTCGTGCAAAGCTCGGGCATCAACATGAGCCAGCCCAACGGCTGGGCCCAGTTCATCTACCTGGCGCACCGCTCGCCCGAGGGCCGTGAGGCCTTCCGCGCCTACCGCGAGCAGCGCGGGCTGGCGCTGGCGGCGCCGGCGAAGCTCAACCTGCTGGGCCGGCTGCTCGAACGCCACAACGGAGACCGCGTCCTGATCTTCACCCACGACAACGCGACGGTCTACACCATCGCGCGGCAGTTCCTGGTGCCCGTCATCACTCACCAGACCAAGACGAAAGAGCGGCGCGAGGTCCTGCTCCGGTTCAACGCCGGCACCTATCCGATCGTCGCGACTTCACGCGTCCTCAACGAGGGCGTGAACGTTCCCGAGGCGAACGTCGCCATCGTGCTCTCCGGCTCGGGCTCGGTCCGCGAGCACGTCCAGCGCCTGGGCCGCGTCCTCCGCAAATCGGGCGACAAGGAAGCCGTCCTCTACGAGGTCATCACCCGCGGCACCATCGAGGAATTCACCTCGACCCGCCGGCGCCAGCACGACGCTTATGACGGCAATTGAGAGGATCATAAAGACAAATCAATGCTCACTGGCGACCTGGTCCGGGTGAAGATTTCGAGGCAGCGGGTGATTCCGCAGTACATCGACCGCGATGCCGGGCACTGGCTGGAAGCGGCGGAGAGCCTGTTGCTCTTGTTCCGCGAGGGGGCGGGCATCACGCGCGGGGAGCTCGAAGCCGAGATCGACGAGCTGTTCGGCGGCGGGGGCAAGGCGACCCAGGTCTACCGCGGGCTGGCCAAGGTGCTCGAGGATCGCGCCGAGTTCGAGGTCGTGGCCGAAGTCCCACCCGAGGACATCCGCGAAAAGGTGTTCACCGCGGCGGCCGACTATCGGCAGCAGTTGCGAACCGCCCCGGCCGGCCCGGGTCATCGCGCCCGGTTTCGTCGCGACGAGGTATTGAGCGCGGTGGCCGGCGATCTCCAGCTCGAGCCCGACGCGATTCTGACCTCGCTGTTCGCCGACCTACGCGACGAGAACCGGCTGCTGCGGTTCGAGGAAATCACCGCGCAGCGGCTGATCGACCGTTACAACGTCGCGCTGGCGCAGGCGGTCTTGTTCCGGTCGGTGCTGGTCAAGGCCGAGGTACGCCGTGAAAGCCCCGCCCGCTATCGCCAGCTCTTCCGCCGGCTCAAGTTTCACCGCCTGCTCTACCGGGTCGAGGGGACCATGCGCGACGGCTACGTCATCCACATCGACGGCCCCTTGAGCCTCTTCAGCGCGACGACCGTGTACGGCCGTCAGGTCGCCTGGTTCCTGCCGGCTCTGCTGCACTGCTCGGATTTCCGGCTCGAGGCCGAGCTGCGCTGGGGCCCGAGACGCGAGCCGCGGAGCTTCCAGCTCGACCCGCGCGACGGGCTGATCTCGCACCTGGCCGACACCGGCACGTATGTCCCGGCCGAGCTGGCCGCGTTCGTCGAACGATTCCGCCAGGTCGCGCCCGCCTGGGAGATCAGCGAGTGCACCGAAGTGATCGAGCTGGGACGCGAAGGGATCTGGGTCCCCGACTACCGCGTCGTCCACCGAGCCACCGGAACCGACGTCTTCCTCGAGGTCCTGGGCTTCTGGAAGCGGTCGAGCGTGGAACGACTGACGCGGCTCTTACCCCGCCACGGTCCGCCCCGGTTCGTGCTGGCGATCTCCGACCGGCTCAAGGTTGACGACGAAGCCCTCCAGGACCTTCAAGGGCCCATCCTCCGGTTCAAAGAAATCCCCAATGCGACCGAACTGGCGGCCCTCCTCAACACCTTCTTGAACCAGGCCGGGTCATAGTGGTCAGATGATCGACGCGGATCGGGCAGGACTGGACGCATCCCCCACCGCCGTTTAATCTGGATTTATGAACACCGATCGTCCCATGTGTCACGTCGAGTCCTCGGCCGAGCTATCCCCTTTGGAGGGATACGCCGCCTGGGCCTCGTGCTACGACGACGATGGCAATCCTCTCATTCCGCTGGAGGGCGATGCTGTCCGAGAACTTGTCGGCCCGTTGAATGGGAGAACGGTCCTTGACCTGGGCTGCGGCACTGGCCGGCACACTCTCTCGGTTGCCGAAGGAGGGGCTCGGGTCGCCGCCGTGGATCAATGCGTGGCAATGATGTCCGGGGCTCGTCGCAAGCTGGCGGGGTTTCCCGTGCTCTGGGCGCGTTTGGCGCTTCCAGCTCGCTTGCCATTCCGCTCCGGCACGTTCGACTTGATCGTGATGGGACTGGTCGCCGAGCATCTTCATGACCTGTCGAGCGTGACTCGAGAATCAGCCAGAGTGATCCGGCCGGGCGGACGTCTTGTCCTCTCGGCGCTTCACCCCGATCGAACCGCCCTGGGGCAGCGTGCCCGCTTCATCGACCCGGAGACCGGTTTGCGAAGGCCGATCGCCACAGTGCATCGCACGAAGGAGGAATATCGCGAGGCCATCGAGCCGGAAGGATGGAGACTCGTCGAGGAACGAGACCTGATCGTTCATGAAACCTTGGCCAGCTCCCATCCCAGGGCCGCGCGATATGTCGGTCTGCCTCTGGGGTGGGTTGGCTGCTGGTTGCGAGAATAAGCCGCGATGAGCTCACTAGGGGAGAATAAGGCCATGTCGCGTCATTCGATCGTTGCCTGTCTGGCTCTGCCGCTCTGTCTGGCCGCTCTTGGCGCCGGCCCGCCGTCGCCGACCCGCACGCCGCTGGTCCGGACTTTGGATCTCGACGTGGGTGAGTCGGGCGCCGTCAAGCTCTGCGATGGGACCACAGCCCAGGTCAAACTTCTGGCGCTCGACGAGACTCGCGACTCGATCCGCTCGGCCGTGCGGCGGGCCCACGTCAGGGTCGAGGTCAACGGGCAGCCGATCGATCTGACGTCGGCGACCTATCATCTGCCCACGACCGTCGCGGGAGTGCAGGTCGACTGCCCGATCACGCGGGGCCATCTGACGAACACCACGCTGGACCACTGGGGCCTGGTCAAGGCGGCCCGGCTGCGGTTCTGGCCGGCCGGCTCGCCCTGGGTCGAGCCGGGGACGTTCGTCTACCCTGTGCGCCAGCGCTGGTTCGCCAGCGCGACCCAGATGTCCAACGAGCCGAGCTTTGTCGATGAGATGGAGCTGCCGTCCGCCCGGCGGATCTACTATCACAGCGGGCTCGACATCGGCGGGGCCGAGGGGTTGGTCGACGTGGTCGCCGCCGCTGCCGGCCTGGTCGTCTCCACTGGCAAGGCCGCCTTGCCCGGCTACGAAGACACGCCCGTCATGCCTCGGTACGACGTCGTCTACGTGCTCGACGACCGAGGCTGGTACTACCGCTACAGCCACCTCCACACGATCGACCCGGCGATCAAGCCGGGAGCAACGGTCGCCATGCGGCAGAAGATCGGCGTGCTCGGCAAGGAAGGAGCAAGCGGCGGCTGGTCGCATCTGCACTTCGAGATCATCAGCCGCCAACCTTCAGGTCGGTGGGGCACCCAGGAGGGCTACGCATTCCTGTGGGAAGCCGCGATCCGCCGGGATCAACCGGCCGTGGTCGCTGTTGCCCGGCCTCACCACCTGTCCTGGACCGGCGAGCCCGTGATGCTGGACGGCGCGCGGTCATGGTGCCGCACGGGAATGATCGCCCGCCATGACTGGACTTTCCACGACGGCACGACCGCCTCCGGGCCCAGGGTCGAGCGGACCTACGCCCAACCCGGCGAATACAGCGAGGTCCTCAAGGTCACCGACAACCTGGGGAACGCCGCCTACGACTTCGCCATCGTACAGGTGCTCGACCGTCAAGCGCCCGAGCCCGCTCCGCCCACGATCCACGCCGCCTACGCCCCGACCCAGGGTCTTCGACCCGGCGATCCGGTCACCTTCAAGGTACGTACGTTCGGCACCACCGACGGGAGCGAGAGGTGGGACTTCGGCGACGGCAGCCCACCGATGGAAGTCCGCTCGGACGGCAACGTCCAGGCCCTGGCTCGCGACGGCTATGCCAGCGTCATCCACCGGTTCGCCAGGGCCGGCGACTACCTCGTCCGCGTCGAGCGCACCGACCGCCGGGGGCACAAGGCGGTCGCACGACTCTCCGTGCAAGTCGAGCAGACCAAATAAGGACATGGATTGGAAACACCTGAGGAACGGGCCCGAAATAACTTCCCGACCTCGTATTTGTGTGCCACTGGCTATGCCAGTGTCCCCATGCTTGGGCGGGCACTGGCAGAGCCAGTGGCACCCGGAAAATCAGAGGAGCTTAATCGGGAAGTTATTTCCGACCTGTTCCTGACCGGCCCCGGCAAGCCGCCGGCGCCGCAGCCCTGAGAGATGGGATTCCGAACAAGGAAGCGGAACTTAATCGCGGAGATGGGCTCTCGAAGGCCGGCTCATCCATCAAGCCAGGATAACTTCAAATCTGATCGCGCGTGTCGGGAGTGCGGTTCTTGACCTTGGCCATGGCCCGCTCGAACCCCTCCCGGTTTCCGCGTTTGGCTCGTCCTTCCAGGTATTCCTCGGTCAAGAGCGCCGACATCTTCTCGGCCACGGCCGTCGCGATGAATTGATTGATCGAGATGCCTTCTCTGTTGGCAAGCTCGCGAACCTGCTTGTGCAGCGATTCGGGGAGTCGCAAACTGAGCGTGCTCATGGCAAGACCTCGATTCGTGATGATACACAATACCACTTCATTGGACAACGGGGACCGCACGACTGCCAGGTCCACGAAGTCTGGCCGGTGCTGAAACGGCTATCCCGATGGGGGAGCCGCCTTCTCATTAGCGACGCGTTCGAGGTACTCGGTCAGCGGCGGGATGCAGGCCTCGAGGCTGTAGGCTTGCTCGATCGTGCTGCGGGCGGCGCGGCCGAGCGGGGCGAAGGCGGCCGGATCGTCGAGCACCCGCAGGGCCGTCTCGGTGAGCCGCTCCAGGTCGAAGAGCGGCTCGACCAGGCCGTTCTGCCCCGGCTCGATCACCTCGCGCACGGGCGGAACGTCGGAGGCCAACACGACGCAGCCGGTCGCCATCGCGTTCAAGACCGACCAGGAGAGCACGAATGGGGCGGTCAGGTAGATGTGCAGGTCGCTGATTCGGAGGACCTCGGCAAGCTGCTCGGGCAGGATGCGCCCCGTGAACACGAACCGCGCGAGGTCGGGTCTCTGCTGGCTCAAGACCCACTGCTTGAAGCTGGGTACGCCGGTGTGGAGCTTGTCCCAGCCGTAATGGATCTCCTCGCCGCCGACCACCACGAAGAGCACGTCGGAGCGCGCCTGGGCGATGCGGTGAGCGACCTTCATGAACAGGTCGAAGCCCCGGATCGACTCCAGACCGCGGGAGACGAAGGTGACGACCCGAGTGCCCGCCAGAATCGACGTTTCGCCCACCCGCCGCAGTGCGGGGCCAGGGCGGTAGAGCGTCGTGTCGATCCCGTCGAAGTAGACGTCGATCTTGGAGTGGAACCGACGCGGAAATGACTGCTTCTGCCAGTGAGTCGCCGAGTAGCCGGCATCGCAGTCGACCAGGGCGGCCAGCGTCGGTGCATTGATGCAGCGCGGGAAGAACGGCGCGGGCTCGGCCGGCGGCAGGTCGATCCGGTAGGAGATGTCGCCGTGGCTGGTCGCGAAGTAATACTCGCAATAGATGATGATGGGGCAGTCGACGAGCTCGCGGAGAAACAACGTCGGTGCGCCGCGGCCGCCGTGTGCGACGATCAGGTCGGGGCGCAGGTGCGGCTTGGCCCGGAGGGCGTCGTGGACCGTCCGGCATTGCTCGAGGTAGTGCCCGTAGATCTGGGGCCAGGGGATTCCGTCGCTCGCGCGATGCTCGGTCGCGAGCGGCAGCGGATGTAGGTCGAGCGTCTGGAGCATCTCGGGCGATGGGGACGGACAGCTCGAGAGGCTCTGCACCAGGAAGCTGCATCGCCAGCCCCGCCGCCGGGTGAGCTCGAGGCCGAGCAGGCCGAACTGGGCGGGGAACGCGTCATGGATGAAGAGGACGTTCACAACCTTCCCCCCTTGGCGGCCGCCAGCGCGGAGAACTGTTCGGCGAGCCGGGGCAGGCAGACATCCCGGGCGTAGACCTCCCGCACCGTCGCCGCCGCGGCGTCGCCCAAGGGCCGGTAGGCGGCCGGGTCCGCCAGCACGGCCAGGGCCTGCCGCGCCAACGTCTCGGTATCCTGGCCCTCAACCAGCAGGCCGGTTCGGCCGGGAGCGACGACTTCGCGGTGCGGCTCCGTGTCGGAGGCCAGCACGACGCAGCCGGCGGCCATCGCCTCCAGCAGCGAGCGGGCGACCGGGTACGGCCGGCTCGGGGCGACGTGCAGGTCGCTGGCGGCCAGTACCTCGGCCACGACCGAGGGGGTCGCTCGTCCCACCATCCAGAGCCGATCGGGATCGACGAGCGGCTCCTGTGCCATCAGGTGCGCAGGGTAGTCGCGGTTGTGGAACTCCGTGTCCAGACCGCGGCGGACGATCGGGGCGCCGACGACGATACAGAGCACGTCGGATCGGGCCCGGAGCAACGCGTTCGCGACCCTGACGAACCGGTCGAAACCGCGGAGGCGATCGAGCGACCCGGCGACGAAACTGACGACCCGCGTTGCGACTGGGATGACCCGGCCGGCGATCGACCGCGTACCGGTTGCCGTGGCGTGCCGGACGGAGCGGGCGAATCGGTCGGTGTCGATGCCGTCATGCAAGACCAGCAGTGCGTCACGGTACTCGGCCGGGAACAACCCGCGCTGCCAGTGCGTGGGCGTCCAGCCCAGCGTGGCGTGCTCCAGGTCCAGGAGATCGATCGCGGCCATCGACCGCCGCCAGTGAAAGTAAGCCGGCGGGGTCTCCGGTCCAGCCTCGCCGGCCAGGTCGTGGCGGTGGGCGTGGAAGTAATAATCCAGGAAGTTGATCACGGGCGCCGCCGGCCAGTACACGGGCGCGAACAGGCTCGAGCCCAGGCCGATCGACCGGCCGACGATCAGGTCGATCGGCCGCGGCCGGCGCTGGTCCAGGACCTCCCAGCAGCCGTAGGAATAGCACAGGCTGCGCTCCAGGGCCCGCGACCAGCTCACCGCCGGCTCGCGCGCGATGCCCCCCACGCCGAAGACCTGGACATCCAGTCCCTGATCCACCGAGGCCGGCCAGCCCGCGCGAGGCTCAAGCGTGTGGCAGTAGAACGACGCGCGATGGCCCCGGCGCCGCACGAGCCAGTCCGCCACAGCGCCCAGCCGGCCGGGGAATTGGGGTTCCACCCAGAGCACATGCAGTGGGTCTTGCGCCATGGCCGTCGGCCGTGCGAAGCCTGGACTCGACCGGGCCTTCCGGGATGAGCTACCAGGCGAAGTGGGCGAACGCCTTGTTGGCGTCGGCCATGCGATGGACGTTTTCGCGGCGCGTGACGGCCGCCCCTTCGCGGTTGTACGCGGCGATCAGCTCGTCCGCCAGCTTGACGGCCATCGGCCGCCCCTTCTTCTCGCGCGCCGCCATCAAGAGCCAGCGAATCGACAGCGTCTGCTGGCGGTTCTTGTTGACCTGCATCGGCACCTGGTACGTCGCACCACCGACCCGCTTGGAACGGACCTCGATCAGCGGCTTGACGTTCTCGACGGCGCGAGTGAAGACATCGATCGGGCTCTCGTTGGGAAACCGCTTGTGAACCAGGTCGAGCGCATCGTAGAAAATCCGCTGCGCCACACTCTTCTTGCCATTGTGCATGACGCAGTTGATGAACTTGCCGGCGAGCTTCGAGCTGAACCGGGGGTCGGGGCGAAGGTGCGACTTGCTGGCGGTGAACTTGCGGGCCATGAAGGTCGGTCCTGCTTAATGTTCAATCAACTCACTGAACGTCCGGCAAGAGTGTCGGACCAACGGAATGTCCGGCAAGAGTGCCGGACCTACGGGTCGGCCGCCTTTCCGGCTCATGTCTTCTTGGCGGCACCGGGCGCCGCGGCTTTCTTGCGCTGCGCGCCGTACTTGGAGCGGGCCTGTTTGCGCTCGGCAACACCCTGGCAGTCGAGCACACCCCGCACGATGTGATAGCGCACGCCCGGAAGGTCGCGGACGCGGCCGCCACGAACCAGCACGATCGAGTGCTCCTGCAGGTTGTGCCCTTCGCCGCCGATGTAGGCGGTGACTTCCTTGCCGTTCGAAAGCCGGACCCGCGCCACCTTCCGCAGCGCCGAGTTGGGTTTCTTGGGAGTCATCGTCTTGACCTGGAGGCAGACCCCGCGCTTGAACGCGCATGACTCCAACACCGGCGCCTTGGTCTTGTACTTCACCGGCCGGCGCGGCTTTCGGACGAGCTGGTTGATCGTGGGCATAAAGTCGTCGTTCCATTCATCCGGCGGCCGGACGGTCGATCGTGATTCAATGCTCGGATTCACCAAGTGCCAAAGCTCCTAGAATACCCCGCCCGGGGTGAATGTCAAGCGAATCGTGAAGGGATGGCATCGCCGGGGGTACCACCTTCACGCCGTTACGGTCGCGTGAGCCGGCTCGTCTGATCGATTCGAGGCCTCTGGTATTCGGCACACCAGATTGAGCGCAATCGCGGCCTCAATGCGGCAGCGGGACGGGCATCACCGACAGGGCTGAGAGAATCAGTGCCAGTGCCGCGTACTGCCCGAGGATCGGGGCGTCGGGCTCGTCGCTGGGTTTGCCGAAGGCCGCCTCATAGGCGCCGACCAGCATCAGCAGGGTCAATAGCCACTGGTCGGTGATGGCCCAGGCCGCGGCGAGTGACGCGACGGCCAGCCACCGCTGGGATCGGTTCAAGCTGTGGAAAGCCCGCCCGCCGTCGAGCTGCCAGAACGGGAGCAGGTTGAACAAGTTGATGAGCCCTCCGAGCTGGGCCAGGGCAGCCCAGATCGGCTGGTGGGTGAGACCGTAGATCGCGGCGCAGACCAAGGCCGCCCCCGTTCCCCAGATCGGACCGGCCAGGCCAACGCGCGCGTCCTGTTTCGGGTCGATCAAGGCTTGCTTCAAACGGATCACCGCCCCCAGGCCAGGCACGAACAGCGGAGCACTGGCGTGGACACCGTATCGCATCAGAGCAACCACATGCCCCATTTCATGGACATAAATCGACAGTACCAGCCCCAGCGCGAGCCAGCCGCCGAAAAGCGTCCAGTAGACTCCCACCATGGCGAACATCGAGAAGAACGTGCTGGCCTTGGTCAGCCCCAGCACGAGGATCTTCCCCTTGGTCAGCAGCATGACGGCCAAGAACTTGAGCTTCCACACGGCCAGCGCCAGGGTTGCGATGACGCCTGACGCGGCACCGCCGGACCAGCGCGCGGAACCGGTCGACTGGTTCGGATCAGCCTGAGAGGCGGGGGCCGGCCTCGCGGGGGCCGGGCCGGCTTCCACCTGGCGGCCCAGCCGGGCGATCCGGTCGGCGATGGCCGTGTACTGGCGCGTCTCGGGCGGAAGCAAGGCGATCGCCTCCCGCCAGGATGCCAGCGCGGCCGATGGTTCGCCGTCCTGTTCCGAGGCCTCGGCCGCCTCGGCCAGTTCCTTGAGGCGAGCGGAATGCACCAGCCGGCGGCACGATGGGCAGCTCAAGAGGCTGGGCGCGATCTCGCTGCCGCAAGCCGGGCAGGAGGATGCCAGCACGGGCGACGAAGACACGAACTCATCCGCCATCGTCGAAATCCTCAGGTGCTGGTGCGTTCGAGCCGCTGGGATCCACCCGGAACGGCCCGTTAATTGCCAACTGAAGACCCTTGTTGATCTTCCATGCCTCCCAGAGCGCGAAGCCATAGATCAGCCCCGAGATGGGATGGTGAATCGCCTCCCGCACTGGGTGGGTAAAGAGAAGGTCGATCCGATCGACCATCAACTCGAGGATCCTCCCCAGGCTCAACTGCTTGATCAATCCTTCGATCAGAATGGGGACGTACATCGCCACGATCGCCAAATACGTGAGGAAGACTGCGAGGAGCTGATAGAACAGGCCGCCCCGATTTCCCGTGCCCTTGCGGACCGCGGCCCCGACCATGAAGCCGACAACAACCGCGACGAGGCCGATGTTAAGGCCGGTCACACGAACGATCGCGTAATACAACATGGCCCCGGCGACGCCGGCCGCCGACCCGAAAACGAGTGCCTTGATCACCCGGGCCACGGGCGAGCCGCCGCGAAAGGCGGCTTCGACCCGTTGCCGGCACGTCGCGCAGATGACCTTACCGCTCAACTCGTAGTACGCGTCGTCGATGGGCCGCTTGCAGAAACCACAGCTCGGACCGGCAGGGACGGGAGTTGCATATTCCGCCTGGTCGAACTGAAGCTCGTCGCCGGCCTCGTCCGCGGCGTTGTCATCCTCGTGCGAGGTGAACGCATCCGGTTCCGACATATTTCGTCCCCGATTGGCAGTGTTGAAGTTGCGCCTTTGCGTCTTCGCCCCGAAGGGGCCGTAACATATCAGCCCAGGGCAACGCCCTGGGAACAGACAAACGACACGAATCAGGAGAGCCCTCGTATGATCGAATTTGACCGCACGCTCGTACAATCGAATTTGACCGCACGCTGTCTCGCATGGTGATATTTCACCGTACACTGT
>JBIOJM010000003.1:0-76138 GCA_044450785.1 Isosphaerales bacterium | reverse complement strand
TTTGCTGAGTCGATTCACGTGAGGGCGATCAGCCCCCCTTGAACTCACAGAATCATCGCCATGTGCTCGGGCAGGTCTCCCAGATATCGGAACGCGAATCGGTTGGGCCGCAGCTCGAGCAGCTTGCAATCCACCTCGTCTCGGTCAGGATTATGGAATAGAATAAGAGATGGATTCCAACCGAAGGAGGTCAAGCATGCCGTACCCATTTCCGCCTGACCTGCAAGCACTTGTGGGGGAGCAAATGGCGTCGGGTAAGTACGCATCGGAAGACGAGCTGCTGCGAAGTGCACTCCGCGCGTTGGCCGAGGAAGAGCAGGACCTCGACGCCGTGCGTGAATCTTTGGCCGAGTGGCGTGCCGGCGATCCGGGTGTTCTCCTCGAAGACGCGTTCGACGCCATCCGCGGCAGGCACGGGCTCGGCGAAGCAAGATGACGTACCGCGTGATCCTCCAGCGGCTTGCGATCCAGGACCTGGACGACGCCTTATCCATGTCGCGAGCAAGCATGACGACACCGCGCCGAGCGAATAGACAAGAAGACCGTTTGTCACTGCAACGGCGAGCGTTATCGCGACGTTAAGGCCCAACCACACGATGATCCGCAGAATCTTGTTTGGTCGGCTGTCGTTCATGGCAATCTTCCAACCAATCGCGCATGCTCGTGGAACACGTGCCAGGCTCTGGCTTCGCCGCACGCTCCGGTTTAGTGGCGGCAGAACGCCGTCCGCTGCATACCGTTGTTCAAGTAAGCCGCTAGCGCGGCAGGATGATCGGACCGCGCCCAGTGTCGCGGTCCGGGCGTGCCCGGTCATGTGAATTCCCTCCGATTCGCGACCCCCTGGCATCCGCCGGGGCCATGTCTCAAGGTCTCTCGCAGAGGCTTTCTCACCACCCCTTTGCGAGAGGACTTTCACATGACCACGCCACTCCGCGACCGAATGCTTCAGGATCTCCAACTCGCCGGCTTGAGCGAGCGTACCCAGGAGGCCTACCTCCGCGCCGTCAGGCAACTCGCCGACCACTACCACACTCCACCGGACCGGCTCAGCGAACAGCAAGTCCGCGACTACTTCCTCCATCTGAAGAACATCCGCAAGTTCGCCTCCGCTTCGCTCGGAATCGCCTACACCGGCGTCAAGTTCTTCTACTCCCACACCACGCCTCGCGACTGGCCGACACTGCGGAGGCTCCGCGTCCGCAGGGAGAAGCGGCTGCCCGACGTGCTCTCGGTCGACGAGGTGAGACAACTGATCGCCGCTGTCCGCACGCTCCACAACAAGACCTACTTCTGGACGGTCTACTCGCTGGGCCTCCGGCTAGGGGAAGGGCTGCACTTGCAGCCGCTCGTGCGGCGACCGGCATTGCCCGGCCTGTCAGCGCGACAAGGCCGAGGCCTGGCTCGAGAAGCAGACCGACCGCCTGCTGCCGTGCCCCCTACTTCCTGGTCACCTTCACGCTGCCGGCAGCCATGCGCGATGTCGCGCGCAGCCATCAGCGCGTGGTTTACTCCGCGCTCTTCGAGGCTTCCAGCGAGGTGCTTCGCGCCTTGGCGGCCGATCCCAAGTACGTCGGCACCGATCGCCTCGGCTTTTTCGGTGTCCTGCACACCTGGGGCCGGACGCTGGAGTACCACCCGCACGTGCACTACGTGGTGCCGGGTGGCGGACTGAGCGCTGACGGCAATCGCTGGCTGCCGTCGCGAGCAGACTTCCTCGTGCCGGCAAAGGCCCTCTCGATTGTCTTCCGCGCCAAGTTCCGCGACATCCTGCGGCGCGAGGGGCTACTGAACCTGGTCGACCCGACCATCTGGTCTCGCGACTGGGTGGTGCACTCGCAGGCCGCCGGCGACGGCCAGCAGTCGCTGAGGTATCTCGCCCCGTATGTCTTCCGCGTCGCCATCGGCGACCATCGGATCGTCTCCTGCGACGATGGCAAGGTGACCTTCGCCTATCGCCGCGTCGGTTCGAACCGGCCGCGGAAGATGACGCTGGACGCGATGGAGTTCCTCCGCCGCTTCCTCCAGCACGTCCTGCCTGGCGGCTTCCAGAAAGTCCGGCACTACGGCTTCCTCAGCCCCAACAGCGCTGCCTCGATCGAGGCGGTGCGGTGGCTGATCACGTTGCACAACGGGGCCGTGTTCACGCTGCTGGCCGCGCCGGCCACGGAGCCTGTTCAGCCGCCCGCGCCGCGCTGCCCCAAGTGCGGCGGCCCGATGTCCGTCCTGGGATTCGTGCCCGCCCTGGCGCCGGCCGTCTTCGACTCGAGCTAGCCCGATGACTGATGCAAATCACTTCCTGACCTGTTCCCACGTTCCCTCACGACGCCGAGGCCCGGACTCGGTGCGCGCCACTGTCGTATTCACGTCCGTTTGCGGTCATCCCCCGGCCGATCTGGCCGCCGGCAGATCCCCTCACCGCCCGACGCCGCGCAGCGTCGGACGCCAGTCACCACCCTTCCCAAGCCTGTCCTCGATCGCCTAAGCCTCCGGTTAGCCATCTCGCCGCCAACCGTTTCCCATCGCCAACGCTCTGTGGTGTCGCCACCGGGCTTCTTGAACATCGATTGCAGGTTCGGCTTCGCGAACTGCAATCCATCATGGTTAGGCAGCTTGACCTGCTGCATCGATAGTGCCCTACATTTTCCGCGCCTCAGCAATGGCCTCCTCAAGTGAGGATAGAGGCTGCCGCCGCTGGTACAGGATGTCCTCGGCGGCATCCCAAGCACTGGCCGGGTCCGCACCTACAGCGTAACCGAAGCACGCCATCTGCGCGCTCAGGGCTTCGCAGACCCAACGATACTTGGCACCAAAGAGGCCACTTCCTACCTTCACCTTGTACAGGCAGAAGTCGTTTCCCTCGTCCCGTTGGTTTTTCAGCCTGACGCCCAATACCAGGCAGTTTTGGTGATTCTCGGTATAGGTTTGTCCGTAAGCTAAATAGCCTTCGAACTCGGTGCGCCCCGTGAGAAACCGCCTGAGCACATGGTGGGCAGCCTCCCAGTCTGCGGCCGTGATCAGAGGATGATCTGGATTCTTATGGTACGCTGTCCGCTGGGGCGGCATGTTCCCGGCCTCGCGGAAGAGCTTGCTGAGCCGGTCGAGGCCCTCCTTCACCTCGCCATCCTGGGGATATTCCGTGACGTATTCGGCCACGAGTGGGATCGCCTCCTCCATTACGAACGTGAACTCGCGCGTGTCCGGGCCGCTCGGCCCGGCGTTTCGCTCGAGGGTGCGGGCGCAGTCGGCGGCGATCCTCATGGCCAGAATGGAGTACTCGCCCGCAGCGCGCTTCCAATCGGCCCGCGGAAGGCGGAGCGCCTTGCGATTAACGAGGGCGAGGTGGTACACCGACTTCGCGGAACCGTAACGGCCGGGGTCGCGGGCCGGGTCGCCCCGAGTGTAGTACGACGAGGCGACCGAAAGCATCACGTCGGACCATGGGTGTCCCCGTTCCCGCTTGTCGCGGACCCATGGGACTTGCCCGCGGAGGATGTCATTGTCGGGCTGCAGTGCCCTCAGCCGTTCCGCCCACGACTCGTAGTCGTCGTACGACAGCGCCAGCAGCATGAGATTCTCACAGGCGTTCGCCAGCGCCAGCAGCATGAGATTCTCAGAGGCGTTCGCCTCCAGCTCGAGAACGGGCGCAGGCCGGGCTTCCAGGGCGACACGGTTCGCCTCCTCAACGGTCGCCTGAAACAAACGCCGTGCCTCCACACCGTTGCCGAGCTCGCTCCAGTGCAACGCTCCGAGCTGGTATGCGGAGAGCACGAGCTCCGAGGGCCGCCGGGCCTGCTTCTGGGCTTGCTGCAACACCTGCAGCGCGGACTGGAGGCGCTTGCGGTCGCAGTGCTCGCCGCCCTGCTCGACGAGGGTCATGGTCTGGCTCGCCATCAGTCGTTCTCCTCGAAGTGACATGTCAAGGGCCTCGCCTTCGCCTGAGCGAGGAGGAGTTCCGGCCCGCGCGTGGGCCCCACGGCCAACTCGGTGAGCGGTTCACTGAGGGAGAGGACGGCACGGACCTGTCCGGTCGTGATGTCTACGCGGAACAGGGTCCCGCTAGTGCACAGGAGGTCGACGGCCAAGCCGTCGCTCTGGACACGGGCGCGGAGGACATCCGGGTCTGTTCCGGTCAGAACCCGCTCCACGTCGCGGCAGCGCACGAAGTCCTCCGGAGTGCCCACTCGCAGCGATGCTGCAGACCGACTGGAATGCTCGAGAACGGCCACCACGAGACGGCCGTCCGGGGAGAGGTCGAGCGCTCGCACCGTGCCGTCAGACTTCTCGAAGAATCGCTCGCCCAGGCGGTCCGCCCGCCCCCCGCGCAGCCGGAAAACTACCACCGCGTCGCTGAAGTCCGTCCCCCAACGCGCGGCGTGGTAGCATGTCCCGCGCCAGACAAGGACACCGAGGCCGCAACGGAGTTGCGCCCCACCCGGCCCGTCCAGGCCGAGTGCGGCGGCCCGAGTGCAGTTCCCTTCCATGGTCGTGTAGATCGTCCCAGCGCGGTCCACCAACCAGAATCCGAATTCGAGGTCGCCCACCACGGCGGCAACCCCGGCCGGAGTCGCTATTGGCGTGAGAGCCTTTCCGCTGGCGAGGTCCACCAGGTGCGCTGCGCCCGTGGTGGAGGCCGCTAACAGACGTCCCGCGCCGTTGATGGCGCAGAGAAAAGGGAGGAGGCGGAACTCGTCGAACGACTCCAGCCTCCGCTCGGTCCGCGCCGTCAGGTCCAGCAGCCAGTCCTCATTGTCGCGCTCCTGGACTGCGTGCGGGGCGCCGTCAGGTCCCTGGAGAACGAGTTTTAGCGTGTAAGCCTCTGGGTTTGAACCGCTCGTGATCGCAAACCGAAAGACTTCACTACCGGTGACCGCAACGTATGACCCGTCCGGGCGAGCACACACGCGTCGCGGTGTGACCCGCCGATTCGACGGGAAGACGTCTGGGAACCGCCCAAGGTCCTGCGGAGAGCTGGTGCCAGATGGGTCCCAGCGGTGGAAGTGGGCGTCCTCGCAGATCCATGCGAGCGTTGTTCCATCCCAGACGAGGCAGGCGGGTGCCTGGGCCGACTCCGCGCTCGCCGCACGGGTCCAACCTGGTGCAAGGCGGTAGACCTCAATCGTTCGGCTGGCGGAGACGAGGGCGATGCCTTGGTCCCCGCAAGAGCAGGCCGCGGTGACGTCGACACCCGGCAGTCGCAGAGCCTCGACAGCCCCACCAGCACCCAGAACGACGACTGCCGTGGTGCGCCCGGGCTGACGGAGCGTGACCACGTGCCCTCCAGTCTGGGCGACCCAGCCGCTCAACTCGCCGTGTGCCCTGGCCGGGAGGGCGATTAAGTCGGAAGAGGGCGGGTCGGTGTCGAGGTCGAGCCGGCCGATCGACGCCGGGTCGGGCTGATACCAGAACGTGCCGCCGTCCCACGCGAGCACCGGTGGCTCCGACTCGGGCACCAGGTACGTGACTGTCTCAACGAGGGACTGGGCCAGCACGGCCCCGTCGTCCGCGAGGTCGAGTCGGTAGATCTCGGCCCAGCCGTCGTCGTAGGCGAGGGCCAGGCCGCGGGCGTCGGGACTGACGGCGAGGCGGAGCGGCCGGCCTCGGCGCACGCTGAGGGTCGTAGGCAGCTCGACGAAGCGGTCCAGGTCGACCAGCTTGACCTCGCCCAGGCGCGCGACGTAGAAGGCCACCCCCCGATCGTCGGCCAGGTCGGTCGCGCTGCTGTAGTCGAACGCGTACGCGGCGCGGACGGCGACCGACTCGCGGCGGTCGGGGTCAGACCGCTCGGGCAGCCAGGCGGCCTCGGGACGAATCCAGGCCCTGCCCCAGAGCCCATCGCGCACCAGTCGGCGTGCCGACTCGCGCACGCTCGAAGGGCCATCGTGATACGCAAGCGAGAAGAACGCCCCCCGGTGCGACGCCAGCCGCTGGGCGTGCCGCCGGATCAGGTCACGCCAAGCGTCGGCCGCGCCGTGTGGCGCGTACCGTTCATAGTCGCCGACCAGTTCTTGGACGTCGGTGAGACGAGTCCGCGCCTCGACGTAGCGGATGTCAGTCATCAGAGTGAGGGCATCTGCTAAGGCGTGGCTCCGGTGAAACGGTAACTCCGTCAAGGCCCGCGCGTCGTCACCGCGCCAGGAGCCGTCGCGGCCGACATCCGCGCGTTTCGCGAAGTAGTCGGCTAAGCGGGAATGGCTGGTGCGACGATACCCCTCTTTGGGGAGGTAGTACGATTCCACTGCCCGAAGTAAGTCGCCGTGAAAGAAGCCCATCATCCCGCCGCGATTGACAAGGTACGACCGAAGCTGCCTCAGGATCGGGAACAGGTCACTTCCACTTGCGTCCAAAGTGACGTCGGGGCCCTCGATCAGGCCCAGCAATTCGCGATCGGAAAGACCCCGCCGAGCGGTGGCGAGAAGAGTGAGGACGGCACGGGCGACCTTGGGTTTGAATTCGTTCCTTAGCCGCTGGATCATCTGGACGAACAGCGCCGTGAGCGGATCGCCAGCCACTCGCATCGCGTTGTGTGAAAACCCCGCCTTCCTGTAGACCTCCTCGGGCAGCCCTTCTTGTGGTAAGGCGGCGATCCGGTCGCCAAGTTCTTCGAAGGAGCCGAACCCGCGCAGCTCCTCCAGAGCCACCCGCAGGTAAAGCGGATTCGCAGTCGCGGGCTTTTCAAGCAGCCGACGTCGCTGACGACGGTCAAGAGTTTTCGCTGAAAGCGAAGGCACTCGTCGCACGATAGTCAGTGCGTCGCGGACCCTTAACGCTCCGACACCGACCGGATGATGCGGACGATTCCGGAAGGCCCCAGCGATCGGATCCTGGTTAGCCTCGACCGAGTTTGGGGCGACGATGCAGCTTGCGACGATCTTCACATGAGGCAACAGGTCGCGTGGCAGCCACCAAAGCTCGCGTGCTCGGTCGCCCTCCTCGAGCTGGTTGAGGGCATCGAGTACGATCACGACCCGGTGTCCCTTCGTAATCTTGTTGAGGACCTCCCGCCAGAGCGTCGCCAGCCGTGCGATCCCATCAGACCTGGCGAACTCTTGCTTGATCTGCTGCTCAGTTATGAACGGCTTCTCATAGAGTTCGGTGCACAGCCGTTTGAGCATGTCGCGCAGGGCCGTCGAACGTGGGCTTGCCCCGACGAAGTGCGAGATCACTTGGACACCGGGTAGGTCTTCCGCGGCCCTGTCGACAAACCGGGCCAACGCGGCTGACTTACCCGAGCCAGAGGGACCGGTTACCAGGCAGGGCTTCGGCTCGTTGCCCACGGTATAGGCCACCAGCTCGCGCTGCACGTCCTCGCGGCCGACGTACACCCGCAAACGCGACTCGACGAAACGGGCCTGATCGTCGGCCTCGGCAGCCAGCCGGGCCGCTTCATCCAGACCGGCCGGTGCGGGGGCCTGGTCGGGAAGCTGGAACTCGCCCTTGATCGCCTCCCAGAGCTGATCCCGGATCTGTCGGCCGAGATCATCGAGATCGACCAATCGGCCATGCGTCTTTGTCGCACGGTCGAAGGCGGTGGGATTCCAGCGGCCTTTGTAGTTCTCGAAGACGGGATAGCCATGCTCGCGAACGGCCCGGATCTTGTGCTTCAAACGACGCAGCTTGAGCCGCCGCATCGCGGCCTCACGCCGTGCCTGCTTGTAGCCGAGCTGCTGGACTTCCTCCTGGGACGGGAACTCCTGGAACTGGTAACGCACTTCTCGTCGCCGATGGGCGGCCACCGTGTTTAGGAACCGTGGGTCGCGGAAGTAGAAGAACGACCGCCCCTTCATCCGCGGATCCATCAGGAGCACGCCGAAAAGTATCTCCAGCTCGGTAACACTCTGGCCGGTCTCGAATTGGGTCTTGCCATACTTCTCGAACCGTTTGGCCGCTTCGCGCGAGAGGGGCGTGGTCGGCACCCAGCCGTAGCGCTCGCCGAGGATGCCGATGAAGAAGGGCCGGCATTCGTCGATCTGCTGGAGACAGAGGTCGAGCACCCTGTCTTTCTTCGACTCCTCCTCGGTGATGCCCCAGCGAAGGTCGATGTCGTCGAGGTAGACACGATACGGCAGCAGCCGCTCGCGCAGCTCGGGGAAGACGACCTTGACGAGGTGGTCACGCTCCGCGTGCATGTCGCGAAAGGTCGAGGAGATGAAAACGCGGGCGGTTTCCCACTTCGCCATGGTTCATGACCCTGGGACAGGTTGCCGGACCGGCAGCAGCACCGGCCGCTGGTGGCTCGTCCTGTAAACTGAGCAGGGCAGACACAACTCGACACCCTTCACGCTACCCCGCCCCGATTCCCGCTGCAAACATCGACCGGATGATCAGCGACGGCGAGCGCGACCCTTTCTGACACACGAGAACGACGCCAGCACTGCATCCACACCTCGGCGCGGTGGCGGTTCAGGCCCAGGCGCACCAGGTTCCCCAGGAGTGCGTTAATTCCCGGCGAGTCGCCACCACAGAACAGGATCGCCACTCGGCGTGGCCAAAGCTCGGTCATGGCGAATGATCTCCTCCGTTCGAGGGGAGCCTGGTGGTGGCCCGCCGAGGACGGAACCGTCGTGACTTGCCACCCTGGCCCTCTATTGAGTATAGTGGCATGATCAAGCGGATTCAATCGTCTCGTTCATTATTCGGTGGGCGACACGGCTTAGCAGCCCGACATGATCGAGCCCAGCAGACCAGGACATGTCTCATGCCCCGATCGGTGAGCCTGTCGTTCGAGCTGCTTCAAACCTTCGTGAGCCTGATCCGCCACGAAGGGGAGGCGGCGGCCGTCATGCGGGAGTTGGAGCTGAACCAGCCGACGATCTCGAAACGGCTGAAGTACCTCCAGCATGCCGGCCCACTGCTCGACCGACCCTGGCTGGTGCGCGAATGCAAGACCTGGAAGCTGACCGACGAGGGCCGCAAGGTCTGGCCGGCGGTCGAGGAGCTGGTCGACCGCTACCAGAACCTCCACACCTTCGTTGAGGAAGGCGGCAAGCCCGCCGGCGCTACCCCGGTCCACTTCGCCTGCGGCCAGGCGATGGCCGCGGGCCTCGTGCGGCACGCGCTACTCGAATTCCGCAAGAAACACCCAGACGCCCGCCTCCGCATCTCCACGTTGCGAGGGCGAGCTCGGATCGAAGGCGTCTCCAACGGCTCCCTCGACCTGGCGATCGTCAGGCACGACGAGCCATCCATCCTCGAGATCGCCCGTCGCCCCCTGCACATCGAGCCGCTCGTGACGTACCGGCTGGCGCTCGTCTGCGCGTCGGGGACGAAGTGGGAATCGAAGCTGCGGTCGCTTCCCAAAGGCGGCGTCCCTCCCGAGGTATTCTGCTCGTTCCCGTTGATCCTCCCCGAGCCCGACGCCGGCATCCGCAAGGGGCTGGACGAGGTGTTGCGCTCCCGTGGCCTGCTCAACAAGCTCGACATCGCCCTCGAAATCGGCGGCTGGGCGACGATCCTGGCGTATGTGCGGGACGGCTTCGGGGTGGGAGTCGTCAATGAGGGGGACTTGACCGACTCCGAAGGGGTGACGCTGCGGAAGCTCGACCCGGGCAGCTTCGACCCCATCGTCGCAAGGCTCATCTGCCGGCGAGCCACCGGGCCAGGGGAGGAGCCGGACTTGAACGAGCCGACCCGGGCCTGGTACGACGAGCTGCGAAGGCTTGCGCGTGAGCACAAACCTCTCGGTCGATGAGTCCTCTGTAGAATGACCTTTGGATCGGCCTGAGCGTCCGCGAAGTTGGGTTCGGAGGAACGCACGATCTCATCGAAGAGGTACGTGGAGGAGGATTCCCAGGGTGCGTTGCGGGTGGGCTCGCTGGGCGTTTCTCTCGACTCCGTCGTGATTGCCTTCCAGCAAGGCCACTCCGCGGAAACCATCCAGCAGCTCTATCCCGCTCTGAGCCTGGAGGAAGTGTGCGCAGCGATCGCCTTCTACCTCGCCAATCGGGATGAGGTCGATCAATACCTGGAGCGGCAAGAACAGCTCTGGGATCAAGTCCAAGAGCGCGCCGCGCAGAATCCCAGCCCCGTGGTGCAACGGCTCCGTGCGCTCAGCAAGGTTCCCGGCTCGGCGGCACCATGAGCCGGCCACGCTTCCTGGCCGACAATGATCTGATACCGACTTTCTTTTGCTGAGTCGATTCACGTGAGGGCGATCAGCCCCCCTTGAACTCACAGAATCATCGCCATGTGCTCGGGCAGGTCTCCCAGATATCGGAACGCGAATCGGTTGGGCCGCAGCTCGAGCAGCTTGCGATCCACCTCGTCTCGGTCAGGATTGTGGAATAGAATAAGAGATGGATTCCAACCGAAGGAGACCAAACATGCCGTACCCATTTCCGCCTGACCTGCAAGCACTTGTGGGGGAGCGAATGGCGTCGGGTAAGTACACATCTGAAGACGAGCTGCTGCGAGGTGCACTCCGCGCCTTGGCCGAGGAACAGCAGGACCTCGACGCCGTGCGTGAATCTTTGGCCGAGTGGCGTGCCGGCGATCCGGGTGTTCTCCTCGAGGATGCGTTCGACGCCATCCGCGGCAGGCACGGGCTCGGCGAAGCGAGATGACGTCCTCTTTGGCAAGACGCCAAACGTCTACCGCGTCATCTTCATGATCGATGGCGACACCGTTCGCGTGCTTCGCATCCGTCGTGCCCAACGGCGCCCACTGACGCGGAAGCAGATCGACGAAGCCTCCGAGCAGGATAAGCCACAGCGGGATGGATGACAGCAAAGTGAAGTTCCGGCAGACGTCGGGCGGGAACGTCGCCGCCAACCAGTCGATCCAGATTTGATGCGTCGGGTCGCTTCCCGGCCCGCTGTCGTCGCGGTGTGTCCACAGCACCACCCCCGGCGGCATCTCCTCCGTCGCGTCGTCGAGCACCACCTCTCCCGAGCACCACCTTCCGAGGTTGATCCGGGTGGTCAAAGCGCGGGGAGTCATGAAGTGCCTACTTGATCTCACGCTACAGCGGCGCAAAATGGGCCAAGGGAATCCGGGTTCGCTTCACCGACCGTCCCCGAGAGGCGGTTGCTCTGTTTCTCCAGCGTGGGGGAGTTTCTGGCGGCAACGCCATGCGATGGAAACGGCCGGGCCCAAGGCGAATCATGTACCCAATTTGTGCGGATACCCTGGAAAAATGACGTGACACCAAGCCTACCCCTTCTCGCAGTCGGACGTGTACGAGTTTCTCAAGGATCATCGACCGCTTGAGATCCCTATGCCGAGGCCCTTCTCGCGGTCTTGCACTTGGTCGTCGTCCGCCGCAAGGCCCCGCCGGCCAGAAAACCCGCGGGCGCCGGCCGACCGTGGTAGGAGACGTGTTGGTTTTGGTCGGGATCTGAGTGTGCCGAGACTGCGCATTCTTCTTAAAGAAATAAGAATGTCCCCACACCCGCGGGACATCACCAAGCTCAGAGCCGCTTGGACAGCTCATCCCGCTTCTTGCGGAGGGAGTTCAGTGCATTTTGCTTAGTAATACTTCGCGCACGGATTGATGTCTGAAGCGCGTCGAGCAGGGTCTTGAAGGGCAACTCGAAGTTGCCGACCTCCAGCCCACCCACATGGATGCCCGTTCGGTCCGTATACTCATTGATCTGCCGGTACAGCGACTCCATCGCCGCCTTGGGATCATCAATGGAAAGGAACTCGATCGCGCCTACCACCGCGAAGTACTCCTCGTGGATAGGCAATCGGAACCTTGCGATGATGTGTGTGTAGACATCCGTGGCCTTCTGCTCGCCACCTCCACCAAGAATGGAGTCAAGCCATCCCATGACTTCCTACCGAGGCAAAGCTGTGCGAGGATGACCGCCTGCGGTGCGCATTGCGGGCGGTGTTAGCCGACATTTCGCAGATGATTTGGGACTCCTGCGTCTCGGTCCCTCGTGTGTGCAAGCTGGGTGTCCATTGGATCAGCCCGCACCGACCCGGTCAAGCGCGAACTCGTCGAAGGCAACAGATCGCGCCCCATACTGCTTCCAGCACACATGAACTGTCCTCCGTCGACTCGGGCTTCGGGTGTGTGCCTGCACCTGGCAACCCACCCACCCCGCTCCGCTCATCCTTCTGCAACCGCGGTTTCAACAAGTCGATGATCCCATGAATCTGCCCAGCACAAGTCGGGTTGCGCAGCACCCTGGCCGAGAGCCACACTTTCAGTGACGCGCAAAGATGTCTTGCGGCCCCATATCGTCGGTGCCGCCGCGCAAGCCCAGCCCAGTTGTGCGATGCCAGAATCATAGCCAAGATCCTGAATAAGACAATTCGTATCCGTCTTCGTGTGCAAGGCATTTAGCGGAAGAAAATATAGCTGCACGCACCTGTAAGAATAGCCGCGATCAAGACCGCAGCGTACCAATAGTATCTATACTTCTTATTATATTCCTCATAAAATCTCCTGATCCCCGAATCGATTCGATCGGCAATATTGGCCATGCCAGGAGCGTTGCCTCCCTCCTCTTGGACGCTCAGTACCCGACCGCCGCACTTCATACAAAGGGTTTCTCTGTTCAGTCCCATCATGGAATCTGCCATCGGGGGAAGAGTACCGGAAATCTCGATTGTGCCGTAATGCGTTTTGCACTTTTGGCAGACCTTGTGGTACTTCATCGTGGTCTCGCTCCGTTGGAATGGATCACGCAGGTCCGGGTGTCAGGAAAGGGCGACGATGATCGCAACGAATCAAGCATAACCGGTGTACTTGCCACGGTGGCGCATCCCGACGGCCGCCCGGCATCCTCGACCACCCCCTTGGCGGCAAGGAAATTGGGCAGGCCCGGATGGATCGATCGCAACTCTCGAGTAACCAGAACGTTGAGCGGCGGCGTTGTCAGGCCTGTGGCGGCAGTGGTTGGCTCGGCCAGCAGCCGGTGGAATTCGCGGAGGTCGTAGGTCATGTGGACGGCAGATGGGATGGGCTCTCGAGTAGGTCGATTGTCGGAACACCCCCGTAAACCCAAGGCGGGATGCATCCACTGTCCTCTCTCTTTCACGTGGCTCTCTCACCTTGGCCAACCCCCGCCACGCAGAGAGGAGCTACGGATAATCGTGGCCATTTTCCGTACGCTGTAGGGCGCCAGGAGTTTCTTATGGACGATCGGGGCCGCGGAGATTGCCGCCAGTAGCGTGAGGACGAACGTTGCGGCCGCTGTCATCCACGATGGGCGCAGGTGGACTCCGGCCAGCGGCCCCGTTGGGTGGTAGGCGAGTCTGGCGAGGACGGCGCTCAACACCGCCGCCATGAATAGGCCCGTGGCGAGCGCAGCGAATGTCACGGTAATCTGGATCTGGTCAACTGACTCTTGATGCAACGTGTGCATGGAGCCATCCATTATACGTCGGGCAGTCTCGTTGCGGCGAATGATCGACTTCATCATAACGCCTGCCATGACGCCCGACAGCAAGTACACAAGCAGGAGTCCGACGATCGGCATGATGTCGAGACTCCCATCGGCGCTGGCTCTTTCCCAGTCGTAGCACGTCAACACGATCCCCCAGCCGAACAGGCCGAAGGTATGCACGCAGGTCTTGATCATGGGATATCCTCCGCAGTTATCGTTCTCGATAGTGCATCGACAAGCGATTCGCGATTCGCAGCAGAATCTTCAGTCATCAAAGAGCCCCGACAAGTGTGAATTCGTTCGGTTCAGCTCATCCCTCAAGATTTGCTGGAGTCGCCGACCCTGCTCGTATGAAAGGAAGGCGCAAGAGCGGACGAATTGACGATAAGCCTGTCGAATCTCATTCAGGTCACCGAACCCGAGTAACGAATAGAGCACGAATCGGGCTGCATCGCGGCGCATAACGCCCTCCGAATGAAGCGTAAGATAAATGGCGAGGGCAAGGCATAGCAGTCCCCTTGTGTTCTTCCGGAGAGCGAGCTTAAGGACGACCTGGAAGGTCGTTTCCGATGAGTAATCCGTCAGTAGCTCGGCCATGAGTCTGGTCGCGAGTTGCTGAATCGCCGGATCGCACTCGGAATTCATCAACCGCTCGAATCCAGCTCCGCCGAGCTCGAGAGCGATCTCTAGGCGAGCGATTCGCCGTCGTACGAGGTCGACGATGAAGAACCAGTTGATCTTGCGGAGGAAGAAGAACTGGCCGATTTCCTGCCGACTCGTGGTCTGGGTCGCCCAGAGCTTGGCTGCTATCATCTGCTCGATCTTGTTGGGACTGGGTTCGGCCAGTTCCCCGGGGAGCGTGTTCAGAGTCCATCGTGCCAGTTGGATATCCTGAGGGTCACCCAAGCTCTCGGCCTCCTTGAGGGCGGCCTGAGCGCAGTCTCTCGCATCTTTCTCCCTGCCGAGCCTGAAGAGGACATTGGCACGATTGATCCGGGGCTTGGGATAGCCTGATGGGCGCAGGTCGCTAGCACGTTCGGCGCAGGTCAGTGCAGTCTCGAGCTCGCCGAGCAGGATGCACCACGCCGACTTGAAATTCAGGAGCTCCGGGTCCCAGGGATCAAGCGCGATCGCCTTGTCGATTTCATCCACGGCTGCGCGGAGTGCGAGACGTTCTTCAGGGTGGAAAGACTCACAACGTGCTTTACGCGCGATGGTCGCTTCTTTATCGAGTTGGCGAAGAGATCCCGCCCGCACCCGACGGACACTCACTTCTTCGAGAGCGCTCAACTTATGAGAAAATAGGCCGATCTCCGCTTTTGAGGCGCAGTGCCCGGGTTGGTTCGACGATCTGCACATTTCAGCTTTGAGCAACTGAATCTGCCAGAATGGAACACCGTTTTTCAAGTTAGTCTTCACCCCGTGCTCCATCGCGTCAACCTGCTTGTCGCGGGGAGCTGCATCGCGAGCAAGTTTCACCCAGCGGCAAAACTCGTCAAGTGTGCGAGCATTCGACGCGGCGTTGAACGCTGCAAAATCTCGGGGGTGTGCGCCGGGGATCGAGAGTTGAAAGGCCTTCTCATACAGGTCCCGGGCGATGACCCCCTGACCGAGATACTGATCTCGAACCAGTGCTTCTCCGTAAATCACTTCGGGGTCGTCCGGAAATTCATCGAGCAGATCGCGAAATCGATCCAGGGCCAAGTCCGTTCGCCCCTGCTTACAATCGAACATGCATCGCCTGATATGACTATGCCGATCAAGACGGGTACGTGCATAGAATCTCGCCATGTTCTCCCATTCGCCGAGTCAGAACTTCGTTGCGTGGTTCTCAAGCCTTAACGACATGAGCTGACCAGACACGAATCCCATCACGAGCCGGTCCCCCTGGGCGTCCATGCTGGTCACGGTCTCGGGCAGCTCGAGAGCTGCGATCGTGGAAAGATTCTTCTTCGTCCGCCATACCTCAAGCCATGGCGCATCGCGTCTGACAACTCCGAGATACCGGTCGTCGCACAGCCAGGCGACCCTGAAAACCGGCGTTTCCCTGGCAGCCAGCGCTTTCCAGCCGAGCCAGGAACGCCCGATGATCTCGACTCTCTCGCCCGCCAGGCATACTCGGGAGCCATGAGAGGAAATTGCCGCATCATGGAAGTCGGGTGACCTGATCCAGATTACCCTCTCACGGCTTGCGGAATCCAGGAGCGATACGAGACCGTGGGACTCTCCTGAACGCTGGTTCCGGCCATTCCTGGTAAACATCGAGACGATCGATCCGGCAAGGAAGTCTCTCCAGTTTCGTAGACCGAGTCCGCCGTCTCTCCTACTGAAAACCATCAGTTCGTCAGGTCCCGCCACCTGAATCTTGAAGGGCTCGTCCTCTGTGCTGGAGAAACGGATCGTCTCTGAAGCCCTTGAATCGAGATCGATCTTGACGATCGTTCCGGATGCACCGGCCACGTACACGACGTTGGGTTCCGGACTCATCATCGCGATGACGCGCTCACCGATCGCCCGGATGCGTCTCGTCCCCTCGACCCCCACCTGAGGCGACGTTAGAATGACGTCGCCGTCCTTCATGCCAACCAACGTTTCATCGCTCCCGTTTCTGGGAGCGATCGTCGACGGATACAGGAATGTCTGGCATGCCAGTGCGGTCATTTCACTAGACTTGAACCAACGGACTGTATGATCGTCTTCGCTCAAGGAGACGACGACGTCCTGAGCAGACAGCCGGCAGGAGCTCACAGGAGCCGTGTGAGAGAATCGCCGGTCCTCAAGGCACTGCCGTGCGAAGGTCATCCCCTCAGACTCCGTGGAGACGAAAAGTTCATCCTGGTTCGAGACGACGCGGAACTGGCTGATTGCATGCTGGTCAAACATGGTACAGTACCTTCCTAGCGGCGAAACGACGTCCTCGGCCCAGTTCCAGCAGCCGACCATTCCTTGTCGCGTCGCGAAGATTGCCCAGCCACTCAACGCCCCGAGCCCTAGTGCACACCGTTCCGGCGCACCGCGGATCTGAGCATCTTGGCGCTGCTCGTAAGGCAGTTCGAAAAGGACCTCGCCCGTCTCGGCTTCAAGCACCCGGAGCTTTCGATCTTGTGAACAGACCAGCAGATTACGTCCCTCCGGATCGAGATCGGCGTCGATGATCGGAGCCCCGTTCCAAAGCCAAGAGCTTGCATTCCAGGTCCCTCCCACCGAGTCAGAGACGCGAATGGCCTGCTTCAAGGAACGTTCGACGCAGAGAACTCGTTTTCCCTGTGCTCCGACCCGCAGGATGCTGACGGACTCCTGAATCCCTCGATCCAGGACGGTCTCCGTGCCGGACGCCGGATCCCAGGCGATCAGCGCATTGTCGTTCCTCACGGTGATCACGCCGAGAGCGGGATGGTAGAGAATCGAATCCAGGCCTGCTCGCCCGGCCAGTGACGCAAGTCTCCGATCACTGGTAATTCTCCCGGTGTCGTCCTGGACAATGAGATCTGACGCACCGTCCGCGATCGCCAGCGCCGCCACCGTTCCGCAGACATAGCGGCGATCGATCAACTGGCCTTCACTCAGTGTGTAGAGCTCGACCTCGCCGTCACGGTGGGCCAGGGCAAGCACATGGCCGTCGGGTGAGAGTGCCTGAATCGCTGACGGTGCAGCAAATCGTATCCTTGAACCCTCATGCCCAACCGGGGACTTGGATGTCGCTCGGAGCCATTCACCCCGAGAATTTAATCCGTCCTGAGCACGATCGACAGCGATCTTCACGAGGGGTGCCAGGGAACCCATCCAGCTCAGCCGGTTATACAGAACCTGAAGAGCCAGTTCCGGTCTTGAAGTAAGGGCGGGCAAGGCAAGGCGGATTGCGTGAGTCAACTGTGGCAGCGATTCAGATTCGTTCCACTCCATGGCCACACTGATGTCGCGCAGCAGATCGAAAACCATCGCCGCACAGCACTTTGCCTCGAGAAAGTCTATGTCGGATAGCAAGGTCTCCAGGTGTTGCCAGGAACGCCAGGCTTTGCGCCCGAGCCTCTTGGTTCCCGTTTCCTTGACCATCTGGATCAAGTGCCACGGAAGTTCCACGAGCTTTCGCCGGTTGACGAGCCTGGTGGAGACACTTCCGGGTTCTCGTCTGCTCGCTACATTCCAGGGTTCGAGCCAGTACGATTGATCGGAAAAGTAACTGGCCGCATGGCGGTGAGCTTTCCAGCGCGTCACCTGATTGTTCATGGACCAGTCGAGGACCGAGTTTCGGAAAGCCGTGTGGAAAAAGTCGAGGAGAACATCCTGTGAGGTCCCCTTGCGCATCAGGTATGGGCGTACCTGGCGAAGGACGACTTGCATCATCCCCGATCGCTCACGAGATTCCAGCCTCGGCAACGCGCGGGCCAGCATGCCGTCGAGTTCGTCCTCGGACAGGCCCTCGCGCGCCGAGGCCAGGAGGCGAAACAAAGCGGGGACTAGGCCAGGAGCACGCAGGCGGGTCTCAGAGTCTAGCCGGTCGAGCACTTGGGCGAAGAGCAGGTTCAGCACAGTATCGATGTTGTTCCCAATACCGAGTCGAGGCATCGCCGTGATCTTGCCGCGTAGCACTTCACCGGACTTACCAAACCCGCCGAAGACGCGAAGCTCTTCGAGCGCCACGCATAGGAACAGCGGGTTGCGGGTCGCATCGTTCTGGATCAGCAGAGCCACCTGGGCTTCGTCCAGCGTCTTGCAGAAGACGCTGGGCAGCTCGTGAATGATGGCGCGCTGCAGGTCGTCGTGTAGCTCCGGGACCAGTACTTCGGGCAGCTTCAGGAGGCGAAGGATCGAGAGCGCGTCGGGAAGCTCGCCTAGGGGCGGCTGCGCGTCGGCCTTCGAGACATCGCCGTGGTCGAGGACGCTCACGACCAACCGCACGTTCTCGGGCAGCATTCGGGGGAGCCAGAACAGCCGCATCGGCTCGGTGGCCCGATCCAGTTGGTTGATCGCGTCGAGCACGATCACAACCCGCCCGTGCTGCGCCGCAGCTTCGAGGAACCTGGGCCACTTGGGTGCGACCTGTGCCGGGTCGGCCGGGACGGCCATCGGTTGTTTCCGAGCGCGCGATTCCCGCCGGCCAGGGGCGAACTCGACCTCTTCGGTCACGTCCTCGGTCAGTGTGAACCGTTCACGCAGCTCATCGCATACGTCCGACAGCAGCTTCGGCAGGCTGGTGGAACTGGGGCTGGCGCCGATGAAGCGGACGACGACGAAGGCATCGTGCCAGCCGGGCGCTCTGGCCTGCCACGTCTCGCGGTGAACATTCTGGCTGACCCAGTGTGACAGGATGGCGCTCTTTCCGCTCCCGGGCGGGCCGGAGAGGATCAGCGGGCGGCGGTCGTCGCCGCGAATGTAGTCGGAGAGCTTGGCCTCGACGTCGGCACGGGGCACATGGACCTGCATGCGGTTCTCGAGGAAGGTCTCGTGGAACGACCGCTCTGCGATCAACGGGTCGAGCTTCTCGCCCAGACGTGCCAGGTGCTCGGCGAACTGCTCCTTGATCCCCCGCTTCAGGTCGGTCTCGACCCGCTCGCCGAAGGCGTCTAGACCGGTCAATCTTCCCTTGAGCTGGTCGTCCTCGGGATTCTTGGCGTCGGCGACCCAGCAGCCGCGATAGTTAAAAACGCGGTTTTTCCGTCGAAAACGACGGCGAATCTCCGCCTTCAGGTCGTTGAGCATCCCCCGACGCAGCTCCGACACTTCGAAGAACGCTGCGCGTAGCTCCTTCCGCGCGGAGTCGGCTGGGCTGGGCAGGTGATCGGGATCGGGCACGCAGTCGGGTTGACGGAGGTAGAAGAACGCTTGCGAACACCGTTCAGCCTTCTTGCAGTCCTTCGTATTGATGGGCGCCAGAGCCGCATGGAGGATCTCCAGGTGCGTGATTGACAGGTGCGTCTCGGCTTGGAGACCGCGAAACGAATATCGTTCCTCCTCAGGAAGTTCCTCGGGCACCCAGCCGTAGCGGTTGCCAAGGATGCAGAGAAAGAACGGCCGGCTACCATCTATCTCCTTCAGGCAGATCTCGATGGCGGCGCCATTGTCGGCCTGCTCCTTGGTCACGCCCCAGCGCAAGTCGATATCGACGAGATGAATTTGGCGCTCCTCGCACCACTGCCGCAGCTTCGGAAACGTCACCTTGACCAGGTGGTCGCGCTCGGCGTGCATGTCGCGAAAGGTCGAGGAGATGAAGACCCTGGCTGTTTGCCACTTCGCCATGGCTTATGCCCCTGGTTCAACAGGGCCATCGACACGTCGACCCACGACTTCGGAAGCTGGTGTCGGGTGATCGAACGGTCTTAATGGACCTCGATACCGACTACGTTACCTGGCCCCAGTTTCCACTGCAAAGGAACGCCGAAAGATCAATGACGACGCCGAGCGCCGCCGCCAGGCACAGATGCTCCCGAGGGCAGCACTGCATCCACGACGGCCGTATCCATTGGGACAACCGTCGCAGAACTGGCACTGACAAGACCGCCCGTACCACCCAGCACCGTCACGAAGTTCCCGCCGGGGAGCCCATTCCGATCCCCGTCGAGCAGTCGACCGGACGTGTCGCGGAGCCCGCGACGAGGCTGGCCGTTGACACGGATTTGCAGGAGCTGCGAGAGCCGGAACGGAGCCGCTGGCGTCAGGGTGACCGTGGACCGTACCCCCAGCGCGTCCGAGAGAAACTGCTCGCGGCAACGAGCGGATCTCAGGGACACGCGTCGGTCGTCGCGGGTCCCGAACTTCCGGTCAGGGCCGGAGAGGGTCAGGGCGTAATTCGCCACGCTCTGGGCGCGCGACCGGTCCAGCGGGCCGTTGAAGCTCAGGACCAGGCTCGTGACGAAACCACCGCGGTTGAACGCCGGCTGAACCGACTGAACAGTCAGGCTCACGAACCAGGTCGCGGTACTGGATCCCACGCCGAGATTACCCGCCAGGTCGCGGAGACCGTCGGCCCGGACTTCCAGAACGTAATTGCCGGTTGTCGTCGTGAAGGGGGCCAGCCCCTGGATTTGATAGGTCGTCGCGGAGAGCGGCGTCACGCTCACGGTGGCTGTCAGCGGGACGGTCTGGCCATCCCGCGTCAGGCTCAGGCTCGAGACCGACAAGGAGGAAGGATCGATCGGCTCCGAGAGCGACAAGTCGACCGAACCAACTGGGCCGGCCTCGAACGGCGATAAGCCCTGACCCACTGCCGTCACACGCGGGGGCGTCGTATCAATCACGATGGTCAGTGCGGGCGAGATGGCCGAGGGGCTCTGGCCCGGGGCGGTCTGCCGGGCCGTGATGAGGTGAGAGCCATCGGTCAGTGCGTACGTCCCATCGGTCGTCACCACGATGCTCGGACCGGTCGCCACCGCGGCGCCGATCAACACGCCGTCGGCCAGGATCGACACCGTCGCTCCGAGGTCGATACCGCCGACCTGGAACTGGAGGACTGTCTGCGAGCTGCTGTTGTTGCGGTTGGTCAGGTCGTCGGACGACGAGCTCCCCGTGTCGGTGCTTGCGGTCAGCACCGGCGTACCCGGAGCCGAGCTCGGCTGTCCCAGCGGATCGATTGCGGAATCGGCGAAGATGGCCCAGGTCGTGGCCGCCAGGCCCACGCGCTCGGGGATTCCCTGGAACGGCGTGGATAGATCCTGATAAACCGGCGCGAATCCACCCCGGGATGGCCCCTGGTCGTTCTCGCCGTTCAGCGTCGCGGCGACCACGCCCTCACCGTCGCCGAAGGGAGCGAACTGCTGGGCCTGGCGAATCTGCGCCAGGTCGCTGTCGGCCATCGTCTCGAACGTCGTCTGCCCGTACAGTTCATCGACGAGTCGCATCGCCACCACGACCTGCCCGGTGAACTCCCAGGCGATGCCGTCGGCGGGATCCGGATCACCGGTAGTAATCGTTGGTGTCGCGACGAGGCTGAAGCCCTGATACGTTCGGGTTTGACCATCGGTCGTTGCCGTGATCGTTTTGGCGAACGTGTCGATCGCGTGCTCGATCGGCTCGTGCCAGTCGATCTGGTCTTGGTAACGCGGCAGGCCCGCCAGGGCGAGCGTCGTGAAGGTCTGGGCGTCGAGGAAGTCGAAGGTGTTGATGACGTCGTTGCCCTTCTGGGGGCCGGAAGGGTCGATCCCAGGACCGGGAGCGGTCCCGGCGGGGACAGTGCCGGCGTTGAAGCGACCGGAGGCCGGATCGAACATCGCCATCACGAAGTCGCCCGCGACATACGCCCACTGGGTCCACTGATCGGACTCGGCTGTATTGCCGAGCTGCTGCTCGGTCTGGGCCAGCATCATGAACGCGGCGGCGATGTCGGCGTTGTTCTCGGTCGACTTCCCCGTGATCAACTGCTTGGGAGCTCCCTCGTCGGGATAGCCGTCGAAATAGCCCCCATAGCCGGTGCCTGAAGTGTCGGTCAGGTTGCCGGCGATCCACAGGCCGATCGTCCGCGCGGCGTTGAGGTACACGGAATCGCCGAAGGTTTGGTAAGCCCGGACCAGCGCCATCATCGCGAACGCGTTATTCCCCCCGGTTGCACCGTCAAGCACGAGGTAGAACGCCGGCGTACCGCCCGCCTGGCCGGGGACGCTGAAACCCGCCAGCCGGACCTGGCCCTGCTGACCCAACTGCCCTTGAGATGGGTCCTGGTTGTTGAGCAACGCCAGGTCGCCGCTGCTATAAGCGTTGTGGAGTCCGATGCCGGCTGCGCCGTTGACCATCACTGTGGGCAGCGGGTCGCCCGCGTTATCGTGGTTCAGGGCATAGACCAGGGCGTCGCACAAGGCGCGGGCGTCAGCCAGGTCCTCCGCAGTCCCACCGTCGAGAAGGTCGATGATGGTGAGCGAGGTCTCGTAGGTCGTGGTCACATTGCTCAAGACCTGGTCCAGCGGAAACGGGGACTGCGATTGAGGGAGGACCCCGAACGTCGCGGTGCTCAGCGGGAACGAGAGGCTCGAAGCCTGGCTGGTCGGCACGGGGTCGAACCGCACGTTGTCGATGAGCAAGGTCCCACCCTGCGGGGCGTAGACGTTGTTGGTGGCGACCGAGAAAAGGATGTGGACGCTGGAGAGGTCCGGGGACGAGACCGCGCCGGTGAACGGATCACGAAGCGTGCTCAGCGGGATTTGTAGTGGCTGGTAAGTGCTGCTCTGGGGAATGTACAGGTAATCGGTGACCTTGGCATAGGGCTGCGAATCACTTCCACCCACCCCGAACTGGACCCAGATCCCGCCGGGCGTTGGCGAGCGCACGTCGAGCACAAGCGTGGTTGCCCCCTGGAGATCGTAGCCCTGGAAGCTGGCGCCGGGTGCGGTGCGGCGCACGCCCCAGTTCTCCGGCTCCTCGAAATTGACACCGACGTATTGGCCCGTCGTGAGCGGGTCAAAGGTCGCCTTGAAGACCGTACCCCGCACCGGATCCAAGGCGTTCGGGTCAGTCGAGGTGCCACTGGGCGACGAAGGATCATCGATGGCGGCGGTATCGATATGGATCTTGGTCAAACTACCCTGCGAATCAGCGAAAAAACGAGACGGGAAGCTGTGATTGAGGCCGGAATCAGAGTTCTGGTACACGTAGAACTGGCTCTGGTCGGCTGTGGCTCCGACACCCAGCAGGGGATAGGCATTGTCGGAGATGGCGCTGAGCAGGGTGCGCGGCTCAAGATCCGGCAGGAGCGAGGGACGGAACTTCCGCGATTTTCGCCTCAGTTGTGCCGCCGCCCAAACTCGATCCGCCTTGCTTCCCGGCCGGCAGGAACGTGATGGGGCCGACCGCTTGCTCACGTCGTATGTCGTAAGGCTCATCGACGGGTCTCCTCTCGTTGCACCTGAGTCGAGGCTGGACGGCTCTCGGAGGAATTAGTAAACTTTAAGTAGAGAAGTCATCTTTTAATGTCGTATCAGAATGTATTGTACCGGCATGGTCAGTCGTGTCAATGAGCGACATTTCTGTTGTTCCTTTTTGGGGCTAGCCAGCCTGCCGAAAGACGCGATCGCTCCACGAGGAGTCGGTTCGGTTAGCTTGCTGTCACGACACGCACCGTGATCGGCCACTGTGTGGACATGGTCGATCGAGCCGATTCTAATGGATGGGAAAGCCGCTCTTGCGGAGCACTTCTCATGGAAAACCGACAAGATCCGCCCTGGGGGAAAGGGCACGTGATCAGGCCAACAGGATCGGCGATCGTTCTTCAGGCGTCCCCAGCCACGAGTGGTCGAATTCGCGACTCGGCAGCCGAGAATGGGGTCAGCGACACCGACCTCGTGAAGATGGGGTTGGCTCTCGTGGACATTCTCACGAGAGTCAAGAAAGAGGGGCATCGTCTTGCCGTCGTGGACATCGACGGGAATTTGGTTCAAGACATCGCGGGCCTTTGAGGATCATGTTTCATCGTTGTCGCGATCACCCGGCCACCTGACAATACGTCACGTTCCGCCGAGACCAAACTTCTCGCGATCTTTCATCTTTACAACGCGACGCCCGGTCGGCTCCGGTTCAGGCGTGTGCGCCGGCTGAGCTCTCCCCGTCGAACTGATCGCGGTCTCGGAATTCTGTTCTGAGAAGGAGTGGACGA
This sequence comes from Isosphaerales bacterium, assembly GCA_044450785.1. GTDB lineage: Bacteria > Planctomycetota > Planctomycetia > Isosphaerales > Isosphaeraceae > JBIOJM01. Next base: position 52,228 of record JBIOJM010000003.1, on the reverse strand, counting down.
AGACGTCGAAAAAAGGGATGGAAATCACTCTGCCATCGCTCAACAGGATACGATGCCAGTAAAGAAAGGGCGAGTCGGGCTCAAAATCGACCTCGTCATACAGCCAGTGCGCAGAAAGTTTGGAGAAAGGCCATTTTTTCTGCGCGGTTGACTCCCCGACTTCGCCCCACAATAAATAAAAAAGATTGACGATTTTCCCATTGGTTCTGAGAGAAATGACCCATGTTCGGAAATGAGGTAGGAGGGGCAGGGCGGAAAGGTATCCTTTGGAGGAAATCAGTTGTGCGTCATGGAGGCACAGGTTCTCGGCAAGGTCTTTGACGCGGTCGTTCATTTTCTTAGAAAACGTGCGCAAGTGTTCCGTATAAGCATGAATCGCCTTTTCCCAGTGACGATCGGCACGATCCGCATCGGCGTCGTCGCGTGAGTTGTATCGCAGATACAATTCGGGCTTGAAGTACTTCATAGGGCTTTCAGAGTGCTTTTCGATTTGGGGTTTCATAAAACGGTGAAGGCGGTAGGTTTGTGGATGCCGTCGAAGACAATTTCTGCCTGGGCATGGTTCAATTATGGAACCGTCGTTCGAGTTTATCCAGTCGCACGTTTTTCAGCGAAACTCATCATGCTCGACGCTCTGGTCGTCGCACCTCATCCGGATGATGCCGAGCTGGGCATGGGAGGAACGATCCTCCGGCTGATCCAGCAGGGTTGGTCGCTGGGCATCCTCGACTTGACCAGCGGCGAGCCGACGCCGCTCGGGAACCCCGAGCGGCGCGCGGCCGAGACGGCCTCGGCCAATGCCGTCCTCGGCAATCCATGGCGCAAGAACCTCGGCCTCCCCAACCGGAGCCTGGAGCCGACATTGCTTCATCGACGGTCGCTGGCGGCCATATTCCGCCAGGTTCGGCCGCGGCTCGTGTTCGCCCCCTTCTGGGAGGATGCCCATCCCGACCACACCGCGGCGACCAAGCTGGTCGAGGACGCGCGGTTCTGGAGCAAGCTGTCCAGGTCCGACATCGCGGGCGAGCCATTCCACCCCGCCCGTATCCTGTACTATTTCAGCGTCCACCTGCGGATCGTCGAGCGTCCCAGCGTGGTTGTCGACATCTCTGATCAGCTCGACGCGAAAGTGGCGGCATTGCGCTGTTTCCGGTCTCAACTGGTGGACAACCAGCCTGAAGGCCAGCCCGGCGTGATCGAGACGGTCTGCGACCGCACCCGTTACTGGGGGCAATTGGCCGGCGTGCGCCACGCCGAGCCTTTTGCCAGCCGGGACCCGATCGGCTTGCGAGGGCTCGACCAGTTACTGCTCTGATGGAACGATCCTTCAGACCGAGAGCCCGACACGAACGCGGCGGCCCTCGATCTCAAGCAGGCCCTCGGCATAGAGGGCGATGGCTTCGGGGAGTGCCTTGCATTCTTCCTTGAAGACGCGGGCCCCGAGCGTTTCGACCGTGTCGTCGTCCAGCACGGGCACGGCCCGCTGAAGGATGATCGGGCCGTTGTCGTAGGTTTCGTCAACGAAATGGACCGTGCAGCCGCTGAGCTTGACCCCCGATTTCAGAACGGCCTCGTGGACCGTGGAGCCGAAATACCCTTTGCCGCAGAAGGCCGGGATCAGGGAGGGATGGACGTTGATCACGCGTCCTTTGTACTCGGGGGGGATCGTGAGCAGCGACAGGAAGCCGCCCAGGATCACCAGATCGGACTTGCTGTCGCGGATCGCGGCGAAGACAGACGCGCTGAACTCGGTCCTCGACCGGGCGTGGTAGTTGGCCAGCGCCAGTGGGATGCCCGCCGCCTCGGCACGGGCGATGGCCCCGATCCGCGGCCGGCTCGCCACGACCTGGACCACTTCCGCCTTCAACCGCCGTGACCGGATCCGCTGGATCAAGTTCTGGAGCGTGGTCCCCTCGCCCGAAACGCATACCGCCAGCCGGATTGGTGGATCGATGATCGGCGGATCGCGCAGCGCTTCAGCCATGTCGCGAAATCTCCCGGTGGCAACTCATGCTGAATTATGCCGCTCGTTCGGGAGAATTCAAATCCCGCGGCTCGCGTTGACCATGTCGATCACGCTCACGCACCGCTCGCAAAGTGTCGGGTGGAGGGCGCTTCGGCCGACGCTCGCTCGATAGTTCCAGCACCGGTCGCACTTGGGGTAGGGAGCGCGCTCGGCCGTGATCGACTCGACCGTTGCGCCGGGGTCGGCAACGATCTCGACCTCCGAAACGATGCAGAGCGTCGCCAGTTGTTCATCGACCGGCAGCCAGTGTTCCGGCCGGTTGGTGGCAATCCGGACCTTCGCTTCCTGCGCACTGCCGATCTGCTTGCTCTTCCTCAGACCTTCGAGTGCGATCAGCACGCGCTCGCGCAGTTCGAGCAGCTCGTCCCACCGGTCATCGCGCTCGGCGTCGTCCCACCGCGGGTCGGGCTCCGGAAACTCCGCCAGATGGACGCTGGGCGGCTCCTCGGGTGTGGCGGGCTGGTAATCCCACAATTCCTCGCACGTATGCGGGATGATCGGGGCCAGAAGCCGCGTCAGGTGGCCGTGCAGCCGGGCCAGTACGAACTGCGCAGCCCGACGCTCGGGGCTCTCGGCCGCCTCGGCGTACAGCCGGTCCTTGAGCACGTCGAGGTAAAAACTCGAGAGCTCGACCGCGCAGAACTGGTAGATCCGCTGGTGGACACGGTAAAACTCGAATCGTTCGTACGCCGCCCGGACGTCACGAACCACCTTGTTGAGCTGGCCGAGCACCCAGCGGTCGATTTCTCCCAGACTGGCCGGGTCGACGTGGGCCGGGTCAAACCGTCGATAATCCTGGAGGTTCCCCAGCAAATAGCGGAAGGTGTTGCGGATCTTGCGATAAACCTCCGACATCTCCTTGATGCCGCGCTCGCCGACGCCGATGTCGTCGGCGTAATCCATGCTGGCAACGTAGAGTCGCAGTACATCAGCCCCGTATTTGTTGGTCATCTCGGCCGCGGGGATGAAGTTGCCCAGCGACTTGGACATCTTCCGCCCTTGTTCATCCACCACGAACCCGTGCGTCAGCACGGTTTCGAACGGAGCGGTGCCGGTGGTTCCCATCGCCGTCAGGAGCGACGACTGGAACCAACCGCGGTGCTGGTCCGAGCCTTCCAGGTACATGAAGGCCGGGTAGCCCAGCTCGAAGTCCTTCGTCAGGACGGCGCGATGGCTGGATCCGGACTCGAACCAGACGTCGAGAATGTCCCCTTCCTTGCGAAACGACGTCCCACCGCATTGCGGACAGACGGCGCCCTTGGGGAGTAATTGCTCGACCGGCCGGGTGAACCAGACGTCGGCCCCGTGTGTGTGAAACAGGTCGCGGAAATGCCGGACGGTTTCGGCCGTCAGCAACTGGGTCTGACACGAGGTGCAACCCAAGGCCGGAATCGGCACGCCCCAGGACCGCTGGCGGCTGATGCACCAGTCGGGCCGCAGCGACACCATCGCCTCCATCCGCGTCCGCCCCCATTCGGGAAGCCAGCGGATCTCGCCGATTGCCTTCAGGGTCCGACCTCGCAAGTCGTTGTGATCCACGGCGATGAACCATTGTTCGGTCGCCCGGAAGATCACCGGCTTCTTGCAGCGCCAGCAATGAGGATAGCTGTGCACGAGCGGCTGCTCGTGATGGAGAAGGTTCGATTCCTTCAGCCGCTCGATGATCGGTCGATTGGCCGCGAACACCTGCTGGCCGGTCAGCCACTCCGGAGCTTGGGCCGTGAACCGCCCTGACTGATCCACCGGGCTCAGTACCGGAAGCTCATAGAGACGACCTGTCTGGTAGTCCTCGGCACCGTGGCCGGGCGCTGTATGCACCAGTCCGGTGCCGTCCTCGACGCTGACGTAATCGGCCAGCACGATCGGGCAGACGCGCTCGATGAACGGGTGGCAATATTCCGAATGCTCGAGTTCCTTGCCGCGGCACCGGCCGATTTCGGCGAAGTCGGTGATTCCCTCGAGGGCCATGACCTTGGCGACCAAATCGGCCGCCAGAATCGTCGAGATGGTCCGCCCAGTCGCCGGCTGGGTGTACCGGACTCCGGCGTACGTCACCTCGGGATGGACGGCGACGGCAACGTTGGCCGGCAGGGTCCACGGCGTGGTCGTCCAGATCATCGCGTGCCACGGCGCGGTCCCCGTGGCTTCCATCCAGCCTCGCGGCACGCCCGCGAGCATCGGGAAGTTCACGTAGATGCTGGGCGTCGTCTCCTCATGATATTCCAGCTCGGCCTCGGCCAGGGCGGTCCGATCGGTCATGCACCAGTGGACCGGCTTGAGCTGACGGCCGACATATCCTCCCTCGACCAGGTCCGCCAGGACGTCGAGAATGCCCGCCTCGTACCGGGGGTCGAGCGTCAAGTAGGGATGGTCCCAGTCACCCAGGATACCCAGTCGCTTGAACTGGCTGCGCTGTTCGTCGACCCACTTCATGGCATCGGTCTGGCACAAGGAACGGATCTGGGCCTGGCTCATCGCGGCCGCCCTGGAACCCAGGTCCTTGACCACTCTGTGCTCGATCGGCAGGCCGTGACAGTCCCAGCCCGGCACGTATGGGCAGTCGAATCCGGCCATCGTCAGCGATCGCACGACGATGTCCTTGAGTACCTTGTTAAGTAAAGTACCCATGTGGATCTCGCCGTTGGCATACGGGGGACCGTCGTGCAGGACCCTCCGCGGTCGACCCTGGCGGGCATGCCGGACGAGACCGTAGAGGTCCTGGCTTCGCCACCGGGCCTGGAGCTCCGGCTCGCGGACCGGCAGGTTCGCCTTCATGTCGAACCGGGTCGCCGGCAGGTTCAGTGTGTCTTTATAAGGCTTGGTATTGGTCGACATCACTCAAAACCCAGTGTTCAGTGTTCAGTGTTCAGTGTTCAGTGAGTGGTGGCGGGCGGCTCGTGGTTAGTGATGCGTTGGTGGTGGCCAGTTGCCGGTGGAAACAAAACACGCGCTTCTCGGCCTCAACTGAACACTGAACACTGGTTGTCAGCCCTCCCACCGCTCCAGTACTCCACGGACGATGGTCCGCAGCTTGGCCTCGGCCTCGTTGGCCACAGCGATGATCTCCTCGATGCGGACCGGGTGCAAGGCATCAGGCAGGCACATGTCGGTGACAATCGAGAACCCAAGCACCTTCATTCCGGCGTGGACCGCGACCAGGACTTCGGGAACGGTCGACATTCCCACGACGTCGGCGCCGATGCCGCGGAGGAAGCGATACTCGGCCCGTGTCTCCAGGTTCGGTCCAACCACCGCAACATAGACACCCCGATGGGCAACGATGTTCTGCTCGAGCGCGACCTTGAGGGCCAGATTCTGGAGGTCTCGATCGTAAGGCTCGATCATGTCAGGAAATCGGGGACCAAGCCGATCGTCGTTGGGGCCGACCAGCGGGTTCACTCCCATCAGGTTGATGTGGTCTTCGACGACGATGAGGTCCCCTTTCTTGTGAAGTGGATTCACCCCCCCCGCGGCGTTGGAGACGATCAAGAGCCGGCAGCCCAGCTCCTTCATCACCCGGATCGGAAAGGTCACCTGCCAGGGCGAATAACCCTCGTACAGATGAAACCGCCCTTCCATCGCCATGACCGAGTGGCCGGCTAGCTTGCCGCAAACCAGTTGCCCCTTGTGACTCTCCACGGTCGACCGTGGAAAAAAGGGAATCTCGGGATAGGGGATCGATGCCTCGGCCTCGATCTCGCGCGCCAGGGCGCCCAGGCCCGTGCCCAGGACGACGCCAACACGCGGAACTCCGTGCCAGTGCGAACGAACCATCCGGCACGCATCCTGAACGTGCTCCCATTCGTGATGTGTCATGGCCCTTCCTGATCGAGGAAATACGGCGTCTCAAGCTGTATTTGACAATTGTAGGGTGATTGAGCGCGGCGAAATCCACTGGCATGAGCCTCTCTTCCTCGGCGGGTTGTGCCGGGCTCGCCCGCCCTGAGAAAGGCTGGCATGCTAGACGATGAACGCGAACCGGCGGAGCAGACGAGCAAAGCGTGGGTCACGGCGCAGGGCTTTCAAATCCGGGTCGCGGCGCAAGTGGTTGCCGAACGAATAACCGAGCTCGAGCGACCTCTGGAGGGCGAAAAAGGCCGGCTCGACCATGCCGAGAACCGTGTAACTACACGCAAGGTTGTACCACGCGATGGCGTTTTCGGGGATCAGCCGCACCAGGCGGCGATCGATTTGAAGAGCACGCGCACACTGACCCTTGGCGGCCAGGTTATTTGCCTGGACCCGCAGGGCATCGACAAAGTACGGATCACGCTCCAAAACCCGGCTCAGAAACTCGATTTCAAAGTCGATCTGGCTTTGCTCGCGCAATCTCCGCGTCGAAATCTCGGGAGATGGGCGTTCCGAGGAAGAGTCGCCAGGACGATCCAAGGGTGCAGCCATCGCAAAGTGCTCCCTCCCGACCAATGTTCCGCCTGCTAAGCTCACACGGCCCGAGGCCGCGCGAGCAGACGAGTGCAATCGAACCTGAAAGCAAACTGAGCCGGTCCAGAATAGCCGGAATCGGATCTGCTCGACAAGACGCCAGCCGCGATTGCCGCTCAGCTCCGTCCTCCGTCTAAACAAGGAGCGAACCACACGGTTGACCGCACGGTTCACTCCATGCAATCACCCAATCGGATTGAGCGCGAGCCAAACACGAGCCAAAAGGGGGGGAGACCCCTCCCTCTCGCCCGCTGCGGGATGTTGAGCCGGGATCAAATGTCCTCGATACTTTCTTCCTCGTCATCCTCGAGCTCATCGAGGTCTTCATCGTCGTCAAACTCGTCTTCCTCGTCTTCCTCGACGTCGATGTCGTCGATCTCGTCGTCGAGTTCTTCGTCGATGTCTTCCTCGTCGTCATCGTCGAATTCCTCGTCGTCGAATTCCTCGTCGTCGAATTCTTCGCCGTCGAGGCCATCCTCGTCGTCGGGTTCTTCGGGTTCCAGGTCGTCTGGTGGTTCGCCGGGGTGTCGTCCAAACAATGGGGGAGGGAAATTCAACCAGCCATCCCGCATCGTGTCGGCGGCAGTGGGGTCGGCGACCGTGGCGAGCAGTTGCAGAGAGTCCAACATGGATTCAGTCCTCAGGCCATGGGAGTTCATCGGGGACTTCCCCCTAACCAACGCGCTGTGGATGGCCGATTCGCTCCTTGGGTGAACTCTGTTCGATCCGAGAGCGGAGCCATAGTCGTAGTCAAGGAGACGCTTCATTGTCAAGTATCGAAATCAGCGAGATTGCATCGGGTCGAGGCACGTGTCCCGCGGCAGTGCCCATGTGATCGAAGTAATGGAAAAGAACGGGATCCACGGAGTGGGCTGCCCGACGCCTCCTTTCATGGTTCCATGATCGCTTTAGATGAGTCGAACAATCTGGCCGGTTGCTGCGGATCGCGCGATCGCGTCGAGGAGTCGCACGGTGTCGAGGGCCTCGTCGGCTGGACAGCACAATCGAGACTCGCTTGCGATGGCGGCCACGAAGTTACCCTCGATCGTCTCGGTGGGAACGGGCAAGGCAACTTCGCGTCGCGGTACGTCAAGTCGTTCTTCCTCCAGGGTTTGATCGGTGGCGCGGAGCCGCCCCTGCTCGCCGAAGTAGTCCACCACGAACAGCGTTCCTGGCGAAATGCCTGAAGTCGCCACGGTGACCGGAGTTCCATCCGCCAATCGGACGGCCGCGGCAGTGACAATGTCGATTCCGGGATCCCGGCGACTCTGAAAAGCGGCCACCTCGTGAGCGACCTGTCCCGTGGTCCAAAGCAACACGTCGATCAGATGGTCGCCGGCATCCGCCAGCATGCCACTCCCCACCACCATGGGGTTGGACCGCCCGGTGCTCTCCTTCTGCTCGAAGCTGGCGAACCATGGCCGGGTGAGAGCGGCGGTGACCAGGCGCACCGGGCCGATCGCGCCGGCGGAAAGCCGGCGCCGTGCCTCGACCAGACTCGGGCAAAGGCGAAATGGGTGGCCGACTCCCACCTTGAGATCGCGCCCGCGGGCCAGGCTGACGATATCGGTCGCCTCTTGCACGTTCGTCGACAGGGGTTTCTCGATGAACACATGGCAACCCGCCTGGAGCGCGTCCATTGTCAGCCGATAGTGCGAAAGCTGCGGTGTGAGGATCGCCAGCGCGTCGGGCGCGACCTGCCGGAGCAGCTCGCGATGGTCGGCGAAGGCGGGAACAGGTGTTGCCACGGCGCCGGCGCCCGCGCCGGTCCCAAGCGAGGCCCGATCCGCCAGCGCACGGGCTGCTTGCAGATCAGGGTCCGCGCAGCCGGCAATCGACACCCCATCCAGGGCCAAAAATCGGTCCAGGTGGACGCGCGCGGCCATGCCGCATCCGACAATTCCGATCCGCACTACCGACGTCACCATGATGCCCGTATCCGCCTCACGACCCGGTGCTTCGACGGCTCTTGAGCCGGCCGACCCACCACGATTTTGCCATCGCTCGCCCGACTGTCAAATCGCGGCTTCATCCCATCAACATGATCGCCCGGCGTCAAGACATTATCTTGCCCTGTCAAGGCCTTATTTTCATTTCTTCGGCTCGGCTTCAATACCCGCACATTTCGGCCTTTTCTCCACGGCCCCAACGGGTCGTCGACTCAGGCCGGATCAACCTCCGATTGCCGGGCCTGCATGCCATCGTGTGACAGTCGCCGACCGCCTTGACGTGAACCCGAATCAAGGTTTATCGTGTCGAGAAGGAGCGGTCGCGACGATGGTGGGTGTGGCCTAGCGGTTAAGGCACCAGATTGTGGATCTGGGGATCGCGGGTTCAAATCCCGTCACCCACCCTGACTTAAATCATGCTGAATCTTGAGTTTAGGATACTATCTCCGGCCGGGGGAGGGGGGTGCGACCTCCGACAGAGATTTCGTCCCGTCGCAAGCCGTGGGTGCGACTCCATGATAGAGCTACTTCCTTCCGAGTACGACGATCTCGCCTTCCTCGAGCTGGCTCAGCAGATCGTGAACGGCGCACTCGCGGCACTTCAGGTGCACGAGGTCTACCTGGTTCACGTGGATAATTGGTTCGATTTCAAGTGGCTCGGATTCTGGAGCAGAGGGGAGAGTAAGGAACTGAGAAAGTTGTATGTTCCTCCCTTCAACCCGAACCGCGTCCGCTTGGAGAAGCACTTCCTCTGGGACGCGAATCGCTCGAATTGGACGTCCGCCGGTCAGGGAAAGCCTCTCCACCTTCGTCAGCCCGGCCGCAGAACGCTCGCTCAGCCGCTCGATCGGTGGTCGAAATCCGCAGCCTTCATCTGGTACAGCGGAAATACAGTCACCAACAAGGCGGGAAGCCTGATGCTGTACTTGTCGGGCGCGGACTGCTACGCGTGGTATGCCTCGTTCATGAAAGACGAGCAATGGACGGCTGATGGCGTGAGACAGATCACCAGGACGGAGCTGGGATCCTTTGAAGAGTCTGGTCGCCAAATGGCACCGGTTTGAAGGTGGCCTTGCTTGCAAAGCGGCCATATCGAGAGCAATCGGTTTCAGGGGCCTGACCTCGCGCTGCGGCGGACCCGGCCCGCCGCCACAATTCGTTGGTATCATGAAAATCACATCGGCGGGCCTGCCCGCCGAGCCTCTTCGTTTGGCGGCGGGGCTGGTTCTCCCAATGATCGAAGTCCTCGATGCTCTGGCGCGGGCCATCACGGATGCCGGCTTCTTCACGAACGGCGTCGAGGTGATTCGTGAGGTGAGGGAGCCGTTGGGCCACTTCCCGACCATCGGAGACTTGATACCATGAATCCCGACCTCCGTCAGGAACTATTGCGGATACTTGGCAAACTCGGCGAGGAGGCGCCCGACGTCCGGTTCGGCCAATTACTTGCCAACCTTTCCTATATGGCCAAGAGCTTCACCGCCGAGGCCATTTGGGACGTCGAGGACGAGGAGCTGTTGGAGGCCGCCAGGGTCCATCTCGAGGAGCTGTCAGCGCGGCATGCCCCTGCTTCGTAATCGCGTAACCTCACGCCCCAGAGGCGCTGCAGCGCTCGGGGAATCGCGGCGGAATCCCGGGTTATCGTTAGGCTGCGCAACGCGGTTGTTGGAGGACGTCGTGGCGAGCCGCTGGGAACAGCCTGTGCTGGAGTATGTGGTCCAATACCTGGACCATTTGGCTGTCGGCGGCCGAGCCATCAACTTAGCTGGCCTGGACGATCGTCTCTTCGATGCCAGGCCCGACGCCCACCCCGCGACGGTGTCCGCAAGGGTTCGTGAGTTGTACGAGAAGCTGGCGCGCGCAGCGCGCGAGGCGGGCCGACTCGCGCACGATGCGCCGTTGATCAAGGGGTGGAAGTTGACCGGCGACATCTACTCGCCGAAGCTGGAACGGTTCATCGAAGTGGACGAACGCCAACACTTCTCACGAGCACGGCTGGCCCGTCTTCTCGAAATTCGTTCCTGTGTATGGGGACCCCTATATCCCGCTTATTTCTGGAGTGAGGAATTTCCCCGGCTCCGAGACAAGCCGTTCCAGGACCTTGACCCTCCGCATCGCGACGAGGCCCGAGCCTACCGGGACGAGTTGCGGGAACTACTACCTGTCGCGTACGGCCTTCGCCGGACGATCCGACTTGACGAATTTACTCTCCAGGACTTTGGGCTGGAGGGGGTGGGCGATCTCGTTGCCCAGGCGCTTGAAGCCGAGGCGCGGGACGCTCGGCGAATGAGTGGTGCCGAGGCCTGATCAACTCGAGAAGTGATGATTACGCCTGTCCGCGCGTGCTATCCGACGCCCATCCGGGCGTTCAATTCTTGACCGGCTGCTTTGGACTGTCTGTGCTCATCGGATATGGCAATGACAAGCGAGTTCGTCGCCTACGTTGGCCCGCCCGACCTACATGATGGAACGATCCTGCGCGTCGAAAGCACACAGGACACAGTCACCGTTCTTGTTGAGAGTTACGAGCGCCGCCGCTTTGCCCTTGAATTCCACGGCGTTACTCATCAGGAGATGAATGCTCCCGAAGGGATGGTCTTGTATGCCTTGATCGAGATGCGTACTCCGCCACCGAGGCACAAGTATGTTTTCGCCAACTGGGAATACGATGATCCGGCGCGGCTGGAGATTGAAGCGGAAGGATTTGATGTGATGGATATTGAGCAACGAGCATGACGAGGACGTCGCCTCTATTCGCCTATCGAGGCTCGGACGGGCAGTTGATGGTCCACCACTGCGTGACGCGGGCGACGAGCGTCGCCAAGATACTGCCGGGTGTGACCGTGCGGGTGGAGGCGATGCGGACCCTCCCGCGACACGTCGGCCACCTGCACACGATCGGAGACAAGCTGCCATGACCAACAGCGAACAAAGCAGGAAATCCTCCGAGCGCTCTCGCAGTTGGTCGAGCACTGCCCGGATGCCCGGTTCGGCCAACTCGTCACGAACCTCTCGTGTATCGCTTGGGGTCCGACTCCGGAAGCGGTCTGGGAAATGGAGGACGATGAATTGCTGACGGCGACGAAGAGCCATCTCGAAGACTACGAGCAAAAGCATGCGGAGATCGCCTGAGACCACCATGGTATCCAACACGACGATCACCATTCCTCGCTAATCTCCTATCGGTGAGCAACTCGTGAGCGCACTGTTTCCAGACCTCGATTCCAAACCTCATTGCCGAGAACGTCGCTGATCCGGCTCGCGGCCGGCGATCTCGACCTCGACCCGTTGTCCCAATTTCAAGGAGCTTGGCTCGCGGAAAGCCACCTTCACGAGCAGGACGCGCGTATCGGCCGGGCGGCCGGGATCCTGGGGACGAGTCTGACGAGCGACGACGGCGTCGGCAACCTCTTCAACCTCGCCTCGCCAGCGACGACCCGGATATCCCTCGGCCGTGATCGTCGCCTTGGCTTTCGGGACGATGCTGGCGATGTCGAATTCGTCGACCTCGGCCTCGACGCGCAGACGGCTCAGGTCCACGATCGTGACGAGCGGGGCGGCGGCGTTGATTGTCTCGCCGGGGTTGGCGTGGCGAGCGAGGACCACGCCGTCGATCGGCGCGACGATGCGGTACTTGGCCGACTCGGCCTCGAGGCGATCAACTGCCGCCCTGGCTGCGTCGCGGCGAGCGAGGGCCGCCGCCAGGAATTCGCGGCGCGTGTCTGGCTGTTGTGGCTCCTTGCCCGTCACGAGGGGCAGGATCCGGTCGAGCCCGGCGCGGGCCTGTTCGAGGCGGAGGCCGACCTCGGCCTCGGTCAGGCGATGGTGGGCCTCTCGCAGCGAGGCCCGCACATCGTCGGCCCGGAGCTCCACGAGCAGATCGCCCTTGTGGACGGCCACTTTCTCACTGACCGGCATGTTGACGATCGTCCCGAGGACCTCCGTCCCGACGGTGACTAGGGCGCCAGGATACGCAACGACCCGTCCCTCGGCCGCGATCCGGCCCGGTAGGCGGGACGAGGTTGCGGACGGCCCGCTGACCGGAACGGCTTCCGACTCGGTGGTGAGGCTGCTTACCGCGTGCCAGATCAGGGCGGCGGCCACGATCAGGCCGACGGCGGGAAGGACGACCCGGCCCAGGAGCATCGTCGGTGACATCGGTTCAAGCCTCGGCATGAGTGAGCCGGCCGTCGCGGATCGTCACGATGCGATCGGCGACCGCCCGGACCAGTGGGTCGTGGGTCACGATGAGAAGCGCCCGGCCCTCGGACCGGCTCAGGTCGCGGAACAAGGCGAGCACGCGGCTCCCGCTCTCGGAATCGAGGTTGCCCGTCGGCTCATCGGCAAGGACCACCGATGACGGGCCGGCGAGCGCCCGCGCGATGGCGATCCGCTGACGCTGGCCTCCCGACAGCTCCCGGGGCTGGAAGTCCTTGCGATCGCCCAGGCCGACCGCCTCCAGCACGCGGTCTGCCTCACGCCGGGCTCTCGGACCACGCCAGCCTTTGAGGTTGAGGGCATACTGGACGTTCTCGGATGCCGTCAACGACGGCAACAGGTTGAACTGCTGAAAGACGAAGCCGATCGATCGGCGCCGGACCTCGCGGAGCCGCTCCGGACGGCTGGAGTCAATCTTCTGCCCGTCGACCACGATCTGGCCGCCGGTGGGGGTGAGCAAGCAACCCAGGATGGACAGCAAGGTGGTCTTGCCCGAGCCCGAGGGGCCGACGAGCGCCACGACTTCGCCCCGCGCGACCGTGAGCGAGACCCCATGGAGCACCGGCACCTCGTGCGGCCCCTCGCGGTAGGTCTTCGTCACGTTGCGTCCCTCGAGAACGGCCACGAAAGCGACCTCCTCTTGCCACCGATGGCTCAGCCCCGGAAGACGATGGCCGGGTCGAGCGAGGCCACCTTGCGGAACGACAAGAACGCGGCTCCCAGGCAGAGCAGTTGCGTCCCCACGAAGACCGATGCCGCCACGGTGGGAGAAACGGACATCCTCATGTCGACCCGCGCCAGGGCCGGCATCAGACCGTACGTCAAAGCCGTGGCGAGCCCATAGCCCAGGGCCGCCGCGAACGACGCCTGCTCGGCAATGATCCCGTAAACGGTGAGGTTGCCGCCCCCGAGTGCCTTGACCGTGCCGAACTCGGTCAAGTGCTCCGTCGTCGAGGCGTAGAGCGTCTGAGCCACGATGACCACGCCGACGAGCGCTCCCAGGGCCACGGTCAAGAGGAGCGTCAGTCCCAGACCCGTGCTCTCGATCCAGTAGCCGCGCGATCGCCTCGCCCACTCATCCTTGGCGTAAACGTCGTTGTAGGGCAGCCGGCGGCTGATTTCGCGCCGGACGGACGCGGCGTCCGCATTCGGCTCGAGCCGAACGACAATGAACGTCGTCCGGCCGCCGAGCTCGTCGGGGGAGAGTGACTGCGCCAGCCGGTAGTCGAGGAACGCGATCGGACTGGTCGTGAACGACAGGGCCTGACGGGTCCGGCCGATGATCTTGAGCCGGCGGCCCTGAAACTCGCGGTAGTCGCCGGCGCGGAACGGGCCGAACCGTCGCTCGGCGGAGGCGTCGAGCATCACGTATCGCCCGCGGCGGAGATCGGCCGGGTCGCCCGACTCAACCTCCCACGGGAAATGCCAGGCCGCGAAGTTCTCCAGACCGTAGTAGACCACCGACTCTTTCGCCCCCGTCGGCAGGGCGACGATCGCATACCAGACGATCAAGTTGTCGGCCCGCGCCACCCCCGGCACCGATCGAACCCGTTGCACATAGGTCTCGGGGAACGGATTGCCGAAGTCGACGTTGGGCGCATTCCGCGCAGTGATCCAGAGGTCGGCGTCGAGCCGGTCGATCGTGATGCTGGCGTTCTCGAGCAGACCGAAGAACAGGCCCATCTGGACCAGGACCAAAGTCGCCGCGAACCCGACCCCGAGCACGGTGGCCGCGAACCGGGCCTTCTCGTCGAGCATCATCTTGAGGGCCAGGTCGATCATCGCACACCTTTCGCCGCCGCCGTCTCGAGTCCGGCCTCGCGGTCAGGCTCGGCCCGGATGAGGCGGGCGACGACCGCGTCCGGCAGCCGGGCGATCAAGGACATCAAGAGCGCCATCGGCATCGGGAAGCAACGGACCCCGCCGAGTCGCCGCGCGATCAACCGGGCGATGCGCCGGGCAGCCGCGTCGGCCGACATCAGGAACGGCATTGTCGAGTTCATTGTCGCCATCCGCGTCTGGACGAAGCCCGGGCAGACGGTCGTCACCACGACCCCCCTCGGCCGCAGCGCGATCCGCAGCCCCTCCATATACGCGTTCACGGCCGCCTTGCTGGCGCAGTAGGCCGACTCGCCCGGCAGGCCCTTGAATGCGGCCAGGCTCGAGATCGCCAGAAGCTGCCCTCGCCCGCGCGCCAGCATGCCCGGGAGCACGGCCTCGACCGAATAGATCACGCCCAGAAGATTGACCCTGATCGTCTGCTCGACGTCCTGTGTGTTCAAGGGGTCGAGCTGCGTCGGCGCCCCGAAACCGGCGTTGGCGACCATCACGTCCGTCCGGCCGAGCCGTCCCTCGATCTCGGCAATGGCCGCCCGGAGCGCAGCGCGGTCCCCGACGTCGGCGACCGCGGGGACAGCCGCACCGCCCGCCGCGGCGATCGCCGCGGCCACGGCCTCGAGCTCGTCGCGGCGGCGGGCGATCAGGCCGACGCGATAACCGTCGACGCCCAGCCGAAGAGCCAGCGCCTTCCCGATGCCGCTCGACGCCCCGGTGACGATCGCCAAGGGGCCCGTACTCCGCTTGCTCGAATCCAATGCCATGACTCTGTTCGATTTCGCCGCGCCGGCTCGCTCATCCGGAACGATTGCCGCTCGCCGCGGACGCCCACGGCCCTCCCAATGGACCAGTGGCCACGACCATGCTCGTCTCCAGCCCGGAGGACGTCAAGTTCAGCGTCCCATCCAACGGGAGTGGCAGGCTTGCTGCCGGGCGATCGACTCCTCGACATCCTGCTCGATGGCGCCGGCGACGGATTGCCGGGAAGCGATTACGTGGCGAGCTTGACTTGGAGGGACCTTGTTCTCACGCCTGCGGAGGCGCGCAAATACGCACATCCGAGCCACCCGGCAAGACCCGCGGGCGCACTCGCCCATCGATTCATCGGCGAGCCCAACTCACAACGAGACTACACACGAGCGTGTTTTCCAGCGTCATGAGCGTCATCGAGCGTCATGCCGTCGCCGGGATTGGGGCTGCGTCCGGGTCTCCGTGAATCAGCTCGTCGGAGCAACTCTCTATGTCGCTCACACTTACGTGTGGCGACTCTTCCGTTATCGGAGATTTTGTGCTCGGGCTGGAAACGAGACGCTTTTCGCCGGTTCTGTGGAAAATAATGGAGACACCATGGATGCGGATTTGGGGGGCGATGCCCTGTCAGGATGAAGCCGGAAAGATGAAGGACGAATCGGATAGGTGAACATCGGTGGGAAATCGCCGTTGGACAAACGCGGGGGGTAGTCCAACCACGTTTTTGGTGCCTCGGAGTTGCGATGGTCTGATCGGATCTCACTGTGCCTAAATGACATGTGGATCCAGTTGGGCAGCTTGGAAGGCGTTACGGGCGTTGGACTAAGTTGGACTATTCGAGCGTTTTTCCAGCATGTGTACACCGATGTACGGGGCCGAACGCGTCGGCAGGCCAAGGCGCCGCCCTCGGGCAAGGAAATGTCGGGAGTGGCTCGTTGGTGGACAGGAGGAGTCGTCGTCAGCATGTCGTGCAGCTCCGCGGGGGTGCGAGATCACTGTTTCAGTCTGGCTCACGGTCAACCGGCGTCCAATCGAGGTTCGTCTACCTATATGATCTGCAAACGCGCGAGATCAGTTGCTTGATTGCGGCCGACGACCTGCCTTTTTAAGAGCTACGGACTGGATTTTACTGAACGTAGGGATTGATCAAGCTGGAAACAAGTGGAAACGGCGGCCAGAGCGGCATCGCCGAAGGGGGCGGAATCAGCGTCGATCCCAGCGGCAACCCGACGATCAACCCCACGCAGGGCGCCAAGAAGGGATCCAAACAGGCCAAGGCCACCGGCCTAAGTGCCGGCAAGCAGGCTTTCGACATACGCCTTCGGCTTGGTAGAATCACGCCGCGCGGCGTGGGACGGCGACGCCCTGCCGCGCCGCGGACGGGCCTTCGGCTTGCCGCAGTTCGACAATCGTTCGGTGCAACCACACACACGGAGGGACCTGGACATGGGCGCCATTGCAGAAGGGTTTGTGGCCTTCGCGCAGCCGCTGCTCGATCAGACCGATGGCTCTGTGGAAGAGTTGAACAAGGCATTCGCGGTGGGCCAGTTCTGCTTTAATCTCGCGCTGATACCGGAAGACGAACGGGAAAAGCTGCTCAGCGAATTGCGGCTGAAGCATGAGATGGATGAGGAGGAATTCGATGCATTTCGGCGTGCAATCGTCGTCCCCATGGTCCGGCGACACCAGGAGATGTTCCCGCTAATGCACCGGCGGATATCCGGTGACCGCTCGCAACGCGGATCCTCGCTGTCGGCAACGCCGAGACCGGCGCAGCGCGCCGAAACGTCCCCTGGAATCGACCGTTACGCACCGTGTCCGTGTAATAGCGGCGAAAAATACAAGTTCTGTTGCGGTGCGAAGCGCCGCTGATTCTCGGCCGCGCGCCCGGACCGCTGCGCCCGGTCGCACGACAGAATCATGCCATCGAACGAGGCGGTATAACCGGACATCGTCCAGTGGGCGGTTCTGCTGGACCAGGTCCGTCACCGTCGCCGCTCGGAACGAGTGCGTCGAGAAATGCCCGGACGGTCCTGCCGCGTTGAGCCGTCGCTAGGTCCCTCTCACCTACACCGCGCGCAGGACCAGGCTCGTGTTGCTGCCGCCGAAACCGAACGAGTTGGACACCGCGACCCGGACCGGGTGTGGCCGGGCTTCATTGGCGACCAGGCAAAGGTCGACGTCGGGGTCGTCGAGGTTGATCGTCGGGGGGATCGCCTGGTGTCGCAACGCCGTCAGGCAGGCCAGGGCCTCGAACGCGCCGGCGGCTGTGAGCATGTGGCCGGTCAGGCTCTTGGTCGAGGAGACCGGGATGCGGTCCACGTCGTCGCCCAGGACAAGGCGGAGGACGGCGGCCTCGGCGGCGTCGCCGACCGGCGTGCTGGTGGCGTGGGCGTTGACGTGATCGATGCTCCCCGGCTCAATCCGCGCGTCGGCCAGGGCCTGGCGCATGGCGGCGGCGGCCGGGGCCGGGTCCGGGCTGGGGATCACGTGGTGGTGCGCGTCGCTGCTCGCCCCGCAGCCGGCAACCTCCGCGTAGGCATGCGCCGCGCGGCGGCGTGCTTGGGCGGCCCGCTCCAGCACGAACGCCACCCCCCCCTCGCCGAGCACGAACCCGTCTCGGCCCCGGTCGAAGGGGCGAGACGCGGCCGCCGGTTCCGAGTTGCGCCTCGACAGCGCACGGAGATTACCAAAGGTCGCCAGTCCGATTGGCGATACGGCCAGGTCGCAGGCCCCGGCCACGCAGACATCGACCAGTCCGAGCCGGAGCCAGTGGCGGCCGATCTGCAGCGCGTGGTTACCACTGGCGCACGCGGCCGAAAGCGCCAGCGCCGGCCCGGTGAGCTCCAGACCACGGCGTACCCGCTCGATGGTCGATTCGCGGTCCTGATCCGGGTCGTAGAGCCGCGTGCCGCCCCGGAGATGGTCGTCCTCCCAGAGCAGCATCCACTCAGCCCCGAGCCCCAGAACCAACGCGACGCGCGCCTCGCGATGCCATCCCCATAAGCCGGCGTCGCGCAGGGCCCGCTCGGCGCACCAATGGGCCAGTTGATCCAACCGGGGCCGGCCCGAGCAGCCCGGGGAATTGCACCCCGGCAGCCGGATGTCCTCCCCGAGCTGAGCGGCAATCTGGCTTGGGTAGTCGTCCGTTGGGAACCGGGTCACCAGCGACACGCCCGACCGGCCGGCCAGCAGATTCGCCTCGATCTGCGTGAGCTCACAGCCGAGCGGTGTCGCGGCCCCCACACCCGTGATCCAGACCAGTTCAGCCTTATCCATTTCTTTTCATCCCAGGCCATTCGCCTTGTCGACCAGCTCGATACGCAATCGTCCCATTGGATCGGTTGCGATCGTCCGCGGAAGCCGCTCTCCCCGGCACTCCAGCCGCTCGGCCAGCCGCACCAGGTCGATCGGAGCAGCCGCGTGGTGTGCCTCAGCCCCGACGACTGCCCGGACCCGAGGGCGCCGCCCCGCGATTCCCCCGGCCACCAGCGCGATGGCCAAGGCCTGGCACTCGCCGGCCGCGGGACCATTCCCGTGCCGGTCCGGGACCAGCTCCGGCGACCACCCGGAAAGCACCAGCCACACGCCCGGCATGCCGCCCGCCGATACCCAGGTCAGCGCAGCCAGGAACCCCTCGGCGGCGGCGTGCAGCCCGCCGCCGACCCCGACGTTCGGCCCATGCAGCCCCAGCGCCAGGCTGATCGTGCCCGCCGGAGAATGAAGCGCGAAGTGCGGGATCAAGTGCGGCGAGGTGCCCCACACACCTTCCGCCACGAAACTCCGCAGCGCCAGCGCCAGGTTCGCCCGCCCTAGATATCGTGACGCGGCCACCACTCCCCAGCCCTCGAACCCGTCCCGCGACACACCCATGCTCTCGATCGCCGTGAAGACCGCGGCCGTCCCTGCGATCGTCTGCTCGTCCGAGTAACGCAACAGCGACGGCGCGACGTCCCCCCACCCGTCAGGGATCGGGCCCGGCCGCCGGCGCAGTGCCGGCACGTCGCCCGGCGACATGCGGAACAGGCCATGCCCCAAAACCTCCCCGGCGATGATCGGCCCGGCCTCGGGCCCGACACTCGTCGAGAATCGCTCCCTCGTCTGATCCGTCACGTCTCGCGGCCTTCCTTCGGCCAATCGTTCGGCGTCTACATCGCGGTCATCCCGAACCGCAATCATTCAGCGCCTGCCTCCGCGCGGCCCGCTGGATCCGGGCCAGGTCCTCCGAATCGATTGGATTGAGCTAGCTTGGCCCCAGAGTCTATCTTTAGAATCATGTCGATTTCAATCGCACTCTCTTCGAGCACTTCCGCCATCCCGCCGGTCCGGCTACCCCTTTCACCCCTCTTGCTTGGCGGTTTGGGCAAATTGCCGAAGAGATAGAGGAGACGACCGTGGCCTCCCCGATGGAAAAACTGGAGGACGCCCTGCGGCAGAACACGCTCGTCCGGATCATCGAGCGGTTCAGCGCGGAGCATTCCGAAACGCACCTGAAGGACCTGGTAATCGACGAGGTCGGTCTTGGCCGCGAGATCGTGGTGCTCGGCCGCCGGGTCGTCAACTTCGGCTCCGACAGCTTCCTGGGGTTCGATCGCGACCCGAGGGTGCAAGAGGCCGTCCGCCGCGGGCTCGAGCGCTGGGGCACGCACAACGGCTCGTCGAGGGCATTCCTCAGCGTGCGAGCCAACATCGAGGCCGAGCGGAAACTTGCCGACTGGCTCGGCGTCGAGTCGGTCCTGATTCACCCATCCGTGATGCTGGTGAACCTGGGAGCAATACCGGGCCTTACCGGCCGCCAGGATGCAATCGCGCTCGACGAGCAGGCGCACAGCTCGATGCAGGAAGCGGCCAAGATTGCCCGGGCCAACGGCACCAAGGTGGCGGTCTTCGCGCACAGCGACCCCCGGTCGCTCGAGCAAACGCTCGAGGGCCTGCGACCTTACCGTTGTGCCTTGGTCTGCATCGACGGCGTCTACAGCATGAGCGGCAAGGTCCCGCCAATGGCCGAGCTCAACCAGGTCGCCCGCGCCCGGGACGCTGTTCTCTACATCGACGACGCACACGGCACCGGCGTCCTGGGAGACCAGGGCAAGGGGACGGTTCTCGAAGCCCTGGGCAGTTACGACAACACCTTCGTGGTCGGGTCGCTCTCGAAGGCGTTCTCCTGCGCCGGCGGCTTCATCGGTTGCCCCGAGCCATTTCACCGGCTGCTCAAGATCCGATCAAGCCCTTACGTCTTCGGCGGCCCCGTCGTTCCTTGCTTTCTCGAGGCCATCGGGACAGTCATCGACATTCTCCGCTCGCACGAGTATCAGACGCTCCGCGCCCGGCTTGACGCCTCCATCGGCCGCCTCACTCGCGGGCTGGGCAACCTGGGCCTGATCGTCATGGGAGGGGCGACGCCCATCGTGTCCGTCCTCATTGGTGACGAGGCCGAGACCTTGAGCGCCGGCAAATTCCTCTTCGATCGGGGGTATTACGTCCAGTCGGTCCTCTTCCCGGCCGTCCCGTTTCATGCCGGCGTGCTCCGCGTCCAGTGCAACGCCAATCACGACGATGCATCGATCGACGGCCTGATCGATGCCTTCGGGGCCTTGGCGGACGCCATGTCCCTCCCCGGCCGCGACGATCTGTCGACCGTCGCCGCCCCACGCGGCGATTGCGTCCGGTCAGGGGACCTGTCGAAAAGCGAGGGCAGAGCATGATCTCCGTCGAGCGCGGTCGGATCATCATCATCATGTTGGCAGCCGTGATGGCGCTGGCCGCCGGAGAGACGGCGCTCTCGAAAGGGATGAAACAAGCCGGCCGCATCGAGGGTGGGTGGGCGGCCGAGGCGCTTGCCGTGGTGCGCAACGGCTGGATCGCGATCGGGCTCGTCCTCCTCCTCAGCCATCTGGGACTTTACATGCTCGCCCTCAGGCGCGCCGACCTGAGCTTCGCGCTCCCCCTGACCGCGGCCTCGTACCCCTTGGCCGCGCTCCTGGCGCGGTTCTATCTGCGCGAAGACGTCGGCACCGCGCGCTGGGTCGGGACCCTGGTGATCACCGCGGGCGTGGCGATCGTCGCCGTGGGCGACACAGCGGCGGACCATTGAAGGCGGATCAGCTCTGGGGGTGCCGCTCTGCCGGCTTGTAGGGTGGGTCGCACGACGCGTCTCGCGACGTGAGGCCCACCGAGAGTGCCTGATCCTTCCCGGTGGGCCTCGCCTCGATAATTCGAGGCTCGACCCACCCTACGGGTTCAGTCGGCGCCCGGCTTCGCTTCTTGGGGGCGGCTGGACGGGACGTCCGGGCGCCCCGCCAGTTTCGCCTCCATCAAGTCGAGCAGGTCACCGACTCGCTTCACCGTCGCGAGTTCTTCCGGCGAAAGCCGGACGCGAAACTCGCGCTCGATCCGCATCACCAACCCGACCAAATCAACCGAGTCGAGGCCCAGGGTCTCGCGCAGGTCTTGATCGTCCTGCGGCAGCGCGAACGACTGGCCCATCTCCTCTTCGAGCAGGCTCAAGAGCGTCGTGCGTAACGTCTCCCTGACTGACATCGGCCGCAATTCCTGATGCCCGGCTCCGAGCTGACATTCCTGCTTCCACACAAGCAGGATAACATCGCAGGGGACCTTCCAACCAGGCGAAAAGTCCTGGCCGCATGCGGAATGAGCGAGCTGATCCTGCCGTTTGACTCAAGCCCGCGGGGATTCGAAAAAAGGGGATAAGTCCAATAAATGAAAAAGGGGATAAGTCCAATAAACAGGCTCGCTCTAGCCCATTGAACAAGAATTGGACTTATCCCCTTTTCGACGGAGGTGATTTGCACCCTGGATGCGGCCTGAGGTACACTTGAGGGATCATGGCGGAGGATAGGGCAACGTGGGGACGCGACTCAAGCGCCGACCCAGGGGATCGATTGCGGAGAGGGCGGCAGGACGCCGCACTGCGGCCTGCCGGGATTGACCTGGAAACGATCAAGCGCTTCATCAGTCTTGTGTTGACGGACTAGCTTGAAGAGCAAGGCTGGTTTTCCCATTTCCGCTGAACCAATGCACGACCAACCGCAGATTGATCCGCCAAAACACGACGGGCTGAACCCGCAGCCCCATCGATCGACGATCGACGCGCCGCAGGTCGAGCAACCGGCACCGACCGCGCAGTCGTTTCCAGCGATCGCCGGCTTCCGGATCATCCGAGAGATCGGCCGGGGCGGGATGGGGGTCGTTTATGAGGCCGAGGAGGAAGTGTTGAGCCGCCGCGTCGCGCTCAAAGTGCTGCCTACCAGCGCGCTTCACCGTGACAAACAGGTCCAGCGGTTCGAGCGCGAGGCCAAGGCGGCGGCTCGTCTGCACCACACCAACATCGTGCCCGTGTTCGGGGTCGGTCACCAGGACGGGCAACACTACTACGTCATGCAATACATTGACGGCCTGGGCCTGGACGCCGTCCTCACCGAGCTGCGGCGGCAGCGTGAGGCTGCGCCCGACCCGCGGCAACCCACCGTCTCCGGGCCGGTCGATGACTCAGGCCGGCCAGAGCCCAACCATCGAGTCGAGGCTCGAAGTAAGCTCAGGGTCGACGCGGCCGACGTGGCCCGGTCGCTGGCAACCGGAACACTCGCGACGGCTGCTCTCCTCTCGTCTCAGGAGACGGCGACCCAGGACGCATCGGGGGTAACCGTGATCCTCTCGCCGCCCAAGGTTACCCCGAGCCCCGCGGCGACCGACTCGTCGTTTGTCCTCCGCGGTTCCTCCGATTTGCTGTCGCACTCGGAATTGAGCCGGCCGTACTTCCAGAACCTGGCCCGGATCGGGCTCCAGGTGGCCGAGGCGCTCGAATATGCCAATCGACAGGGCGTCTTGCACCGCGACGTCAAGCCGTCAAACCTGCTGCTCGACACCCAGGGAAACGTCTGGTTGGCCGACTTCGGACTGGCCAAGACGGCCGAAGCCGATGACCTGACCGCGACCGGCGACATCCTGGGCACGACTCGCTACATGGCCCCGGAGCGGTTCCAGGGGGAGTGCGATGCGCGGTCCGACCTCTATGGCCTGGGCCTGACATTGTACGAGCTGGTGGCTCTGCGGCCGGCCTTTGTGGAGACGGATCGGTTCATGCTGATCGAGCGAATTCGACACGGCGAGCCGCCTCGGCTCAAGACGCTGGCCCCCAAGGTTCCGCGGGACCTGGAAACGATCATCCACAAGGCTGTCGTGCGCGAGCCGGCGCGACGGTACGCAACGGCGGCGGCCCTGGCTGAGGACTTGCGCCGGTTCCTGGAGGGTCGGCCGATTCAGGCGCGGCACGCCTCGACACCCGAGAAACTTGCGCGCTGGCTTCGGCGCAACCCCTGGGTGGCGGCGTTCCTGGTGGCGCTCATGCTGGGTCTGATCGCGAGCGTCTGGCAGGCCGTCCGCGCTACCCAGGCCGGACGCGCGGCTCGGTTGGCGGAAGCGGCGACCCGCAAAGAGCGGGATCGGGCGGAGCAGGAGACGGCCAAGACCAAGCAATCGGAGTCCGAGGCGCGGGCCGTGCTGGACTTCTTCCAGAACAAGGTCATGGCGGCCGCGCGACCAGAGGGCCAGGAAGGGGGCCTGGGGAAGGACGTGAAGCTGCGCGACGCGGTCGATGCGGCCGAGCGAGGAATCGGAAAATCATTCGCCGGCCAGCCCACCGTGGAAGGGTCGATCCGGGATACGCTGGGGGAGACCTACTATTACCTGGACCTGCCGGCCCTGGCAATCCACCAGTACCAGCAGGCGCTGACGTTGCGGCAGCAGGTCCTCGGCCCTGACCACCCCGACACGCTCGGAAGCGTGAACAACCTCGCGCTGGCGTACCTGGACACGGGCCGGCTTGCCGATGCTCTCCCCCTCTTCGAGGACGCGCTAAAAAGGTGTCAGGCCAAGCTCGGCCCTGATCATTCTCTCACGCTGATCACGATGGGTAACCTCGCCCATGCCTATGTGAACGCTGGCCGGCTTGCCGACGCCTTGCCCCTGCACGAGGAAACGCTGAAGCGGCTCGAGGCCCAGCTCGGGCCCGACCACATCCACACCCTGACCGCGCTCAACAACCTGGCCAACGCCTATCGAGACGCCGGCCGGCTCGCCGAGGCACTGCCGCTCTTCGAACAGACGCTGAAGCGGCTGCGGAAGAATTTCGGGCCCAGCCACCCCAACACGATGCTCTCGATGAGCAACCTCGCCCTGGCGTACGTTGACGCCGGCCGGATCGCCGACGCCATCCCCTTGCACGAGGAAGCACTGAAGTGGAGCGAGGCCCAGCTCGGGCCCGACCACTCCAGCACGCTTTTCTCCCGGGACAGCCTCGCCCTGGCTTACCTGGGGGCCCGCCGGTTCGCCGACGCCGTAGCCGTCGACCAGGAGACGCTGAAGCGGCGGCTGGCCAAACTCGGCACCGCCGATCCCGGTACCCTGGCCTCGATGAACAACCTCGCCCGAGTCTACCTCCACGTCAAACCCGCCGAGGCCGAGCCGCTCCTGCGCCAGGCCCTGGCGATGTGCGACAAGACGACTCCTGACGACTGGTCCACATTCGATACCCGAAGCTTGCTCGGCGCCAGCCTGGTTGGCCAGAAGAAGTACGCCGAGGCCGAACCGCTCCTGGTCCAGGGTTACAAGGGCCTCGAGGCCCGCGCAGCCAAGATCCCGCCCCAATTTCAGAAACGAGTGCCCGAGGCCATCGAGCGGATCGTCCAGCTCTACGAAGCCTGGGGCAAGAAGGACAAGGCGGACGAGTGGCGGAAAAAACGGCCGTCGCCACCCGCGGCCGTTCCGCCCAAGCCGTGACGCGCCGCTTCTGTGTTCGGCACCCGCCCGTCGCAGCCGAGACAATCAGCCACCAGCGCGCTATAATCAGGACGGTTTCTTCCATGAGTGGAACCGAATCGAATCAAAACGAGAGGTCCGTCCGCGATGGCCACCATCCGCGCCTCGAAACGCCGGCCCAGGTCCCAATCGATCCGGCTCCGCCCTCCGATGGAGGGCGGCGTCACCATCGGCGACCTGCTCAAGCGGCTGGGAAATATCCCGGCCGGCCGGGTGCGGCTCCATCCGACTCCGGGCACCGCCACCGAGAAGGATGTGATCAAGGTCCTGGATCGGGAAAACCGACCCTGTGAGTTGGTCGAGGGGACCCTGGTGGAGAAGCCCATGGGTTTCGAGGAGTCGGAGATCGCCGTCACGATCATCATCTTGGTGGGCACGTTCGTGCGACGGCACAAGCTGGGGATCGTCGCGGGCGAAGCCGGCACCATCCGGCTCTTCTCCGGCCTGGTCCGCATCCCCGACGTCTCGTTCACTTCCTGGGATCGCCTCCCCGGCCGCAAGCGGCCCAAGACCCCGATTCCTCATTTGGCCCCCGACCTCGTCGTCGAGGTGCTCAGCAAGGGCAACACCAAGCCCGAGATGACCCGCAAGCTCCAAGAGTATTTCGAGGCCGGGGTGCGGTCGGTCTGGATGGTGAACCCCAGGAAGCGGACGGTGCGGCTCTACACCGCTGTCGATCAGTCGGTTCTCCTCGCCGAGGACCAATCGCTCGACGGCGGCACCGTCTTGCCGGGCTTCGTCCTGCCCCTCCGCGAGTTGTTCGCGAAAGACGAGCCGTGAGAGCGTGAGCCCGGTTCGCCGGCCGAGTCGAGCCGGTTCCTTCCGCTGCGCGCCGAAGAGATCAGGCGCTGGCTCGTCGACGAGGATTCCGGCGACGAGCTGGCCTGGGAGCGTCGCCTGGGTGAATGGGCGCGGGGATTGGGTCGCGGGGCGTGATCCTGCTTCGTGCTCGTCTTCGACATGGCGGGACTCAGAAGGCTTCAAGTTGATCGTTGCTTGATGCGATGAAGGCGGCGTACTCCGCAAAAGCCAGCCAGGGTGATCATTCCGATGAGCCCGGAGACGAGCGAGGCCGGCTCGGGTACGGAGGCGGGCCCGATCATCACCGTTCCCGATGTACTGGTGAAGGGAACGGACGAAGTCTCCAGTCCTGTGTTGGCGAAATCCACGACGTCGAAAACCGTCTTGCTGCTGGTGTTCATCGAACCATCGCCGCTGGATGGCCCGAGGCTGATCGAATAGGAATCACCTGGACTGGTGATCGTGGCGTCGAGCGTGAGGGCCGCCAGCAGCACCGGCGTCGCTGTGTTGGCCGACGTCAAGGAAACCGGATTGCCGGATGCAGTGGAATCGTTGCCGACGAACGTGTCGTTGGCGTAACCCGTCAGCGAGGTCGATACGGTTCCTCCTGAACCCGTGTTCATTTGATCGATGCTGTCGCCGAAGAAGACATACTGGCTGTTCGTGAGATAGGCAAAGCTCTGCGAGGTCGAGAACATCAGTTCATTCGGGCCCGTGATCTGAAGCGTGAACGCGTAGTTGTTGAGGAGATCGGGTGACAACGAGCCGGCGGTGCTCGTGAGCAAGACGTCAAGCGTGCCGGTGCCTCCCTGGGGAATCGTCGGGCTCCCGATCGAAATCACGAAGTCGGCTCGGGCCGGAACCGCAAACAGCAACAGCACAACGGGAAGACACCAGATCCACATTCCTCGTGGCATGACGAATATTCCTTCAAGGTAAGCCGGCAAATACGTTCACACTTCAAGCGCACACACTTTTGGCTTCGCGCGCCGATGGTCACCGGGAGAGTCGTTAGCGACTGACTGATCCTTCCCGATGGTCTCGTGGAATGCAACCCCTGTCTCGAAAAAGCAACGTGGTAGTCTCACGAGTGCGTCCCATCCCAGGGAAAGCCGTGAGCCTGACTTCCGCACCAAGGACCAAGGACCAAGGACCAAGGACCAAGGACCAAGGACCAAGGACCAATGAGTCTCATCCCAGAGAAAGCCCTGATCCCAGCTTCCGGCCCTTCGACCGCGTGGCCAGCGTCAGGTCGAACGCGGTCACGGTGCCAGTGCCCGTCACATCCGCGTTCAGCGGCGTCCAGCCCGTCGGCGACGTCTCGCCGATGCTGGCGGCGATCTCGTTCACGTCGTTCTGGTCGACGATTCCGTCACCCGTGACGTCCCCCAGCAACCGGTAGAAGTGGTGCACGGCAGTCTGACCGCTCGGTAGCTTGATGTCGACTTCGTAATAGCCATCGGCCGCGGTCGTGTTGGGGTTGCCGCCGATGCCGGTCGCGCCAAAGTCGAGCTCGATGGCGTGGTCGATCATTTCGACGGTCACTCCCGAGAGCGATACAGGCGTCTTGCTCGAAGCGTCGCCGTTGAGGTCGTACTTGGAGAGTTGGATTTCGGGCGACGCCGAACCGACCGAGTTGACGATCTGGGTGAGCTCGCCACTCGACTGGCTGTCTGACTCGTTGAAGGAGACTTCGACGTACCGGACATAGGACCGCTCGACAGCGCCGTTCTCGACGACCAGGCGCGTCACCTGGAGCTGCGTTGGCGTCGCGTTCTGGAACGTCTCGGTAAGCGCCAGATTGGGTGTAGCCGGCGTCGACTGCACGTTGCCCGCGCCGTCGATCCCGATGCTGAAGAACGAATAGGTGTGCGTCGAGCCGTCGGTCAGGCCCTGGTAAGGGATGGTCGCGTGGACGTTCCCCGTGCCATCCGGTGGTCCGGCGGGAATAGCCGGTCCAACCATCGCGTATGTGCCTGAATCGACTGACGTGAAGACTTCGAAGTACGCCAGGCCGCTGCCGCCTTCGTCGGACCCTGTGAGGTCGAGCGCGAATGTGCCAAGCGAAGGATCGACCGTGCTCGGGTTGGTCCCGCTCGTGCCATCGACTGACGTGACCGGTGGGGTCAAGTCCGGAAGATACGTGCTGGCCTCGATCAGCGGCGTCTTGACCTCAAGGTTCCCGGCCAAATCGTGGGCGATGCTATAGAACGTGTACGTCGTGTTGCTCTGCCCCGTGTAGATGGCCGACGGGGCGGACGCGGGGACGTTGGTCCAGAGCTTCCAGGCGCCGCCATTGATGGAGGCGTAAACGTCGTACGACGCCACGCCTGATGGGGGGCTGTTGTTCGGCCCATTCGGGTCAGATCCCGCGACGGAGACAGTAAAGCTGAGGCTTGTGCCGCGCACGGGGAGCGGCTTCACGCGGCTGATGGGAGGCGTCGTGTCCATGAGCCAGGAGGTCCACACGGTGCCGATGCCCGGGTTGCCATAGGTGTCCTGAATGTCGGCGGCATCGACCGTCAACACGTATCCGCCGTCGCTCTTGGTGAGGCCGGCGAGCCCGCCAATCTGGTAAGTCGAGCCTGAGACGAAAGTGAGCGTGACGGCGCTCGTGATCAAATTGGGGCCGCCATTATCGGTGAGCGTCAGGGCACTGGTCGTGAACGAGCCAGGATTGATCGGCGCGCTCAAGGAGACGTCGATGGCGGAAACCGCGGTATTGCGCGGGTTTGGTGTCACGGAGGAGACGGAGGCGATCTTCAGAGGCGGAAGGATCTGGACGGTCGTCTGCGCGGAGGCTGGGGTTGCCTGGATATTGCCGGCGTTGTCGGTCGCCACGCTGTAGAACCCGTACGTGTTCCCGGCCTGGGCGGTGAAGGTTGCTGTCGGATTCGAGGCCGGGACGGTCGTGAAGAGCGCGAAGGCGCCGCCGTCGGTCGAGTCGTAGATGGCATATGACGCGACACCTGAGGGTGTGCCGCCCGCAGTGGTGGGATCAGACCCGGTGACCGAGACGGTGAAGCTCGTGGACGTCGTCTCGGCCGGGAGCGGGTTGACCGTGCTGGTCGGGGGCGTGACGTCGACCAAGGTCGTTGCCTGGGCCGAACTGGGAGTTGGCTCGACGTTACCGACGTTGTCGGTCGCGACGCTGTAGAAACCGTAGCGATGTCCATCGACTCCCATGAAGTTCGTGGATGTCTGAGTCGTATCGATCATCAATGGGGCGAAGGCGCCTTCATTGTCCGAAACGTACACGGAGTAGCTGGCCAGTCCGGAGCCGCCGGGATCGTCGCTACCGGACCAATTGATCGTGAAGCTTGTGGAGCTGAAAGGTGGCAGCGCGGCGACGGTGCTGGTCGGTGCCGCGGAATCAACCGTGGTGCGTGCCTGGGCAGATCCTTGAGCGGGTTGCCGGTTACCGAGGTTGTCGGTGGCGACGCTGTAAAAGCCGTATGTGTGGCCGTTCGACCCGCTAAACGTGGTGGATGTCGTGGTCGTGCCGGTCAGTAGCGGGCTGAAGGCCCCACCGTTGTCGGAAACATAGACGTCGTAGGATGCGATGCCGACACCGTTGGCGTCGCTGCCGGACCAGGCGAGGGTGAAACTCCCGGGACTGAAGGTCGGGAGTGCGGCAACCGCGCTGGTCGGCGGACTGACATCGATCGTTGTTGTCGCCTCGGCGGCGGTCTTGATCGTCTCCTGGTTGCCGGCGTTGTCGGTGGCGACGCTAAAGAAGCCATAGGTGTGGCCGTCGAGCCCGACGTAGCTGGCCGAAGTGGCCGTCGTATCGCTCAGCCAGGGCACGAAAGGCGCGCCGTTGTCGGAGGCGTAGATGTCGTAGGTGGCGACGCCAGAGCCGCCGGGGTCGTCCTGGCCCGACCAGGTCACGGTTAAGCTGGACGTGTTCTCGACGGGGGGCAGCGCGGCGACACTGCTTGTCGGAGCGACCGCATCGATCGTGACGAGGTCCTGCTTGGTCGGATCGACGCCGAGGGTGGGGTCGGTCTCGCTGACCTGGTCGGTGGCGATGGTGGTGCCGAGGTCGAACGTGACGTCCGCGACGTTGCGAATCTGGGTGCCTGTGCCCAGGTCGGACTTTGGCTGCACGGTGTAGGTGAGGTAGCCCATGCCCCGACCGGTTCCGTCCTCGGGCGGCAGGAAGCCAATCGTCACGTCGGGGGGCAGGTCGGCGAACGGGTCGGGAGGCCCCAGACTCAGCGTGCCCGGACAATCGGCGAGGCCCGTCATGAGGTTCGCCGCGTTGAGCGACTGGAACGAAGCATGAAGCATGCCGGTGAGTGGGTTGAGGTCCAAGGTCACGATGACCCGGAACGTCACCCCGTTGTAGGTCATCGGCAGGGTGGTCTCATAATGCTGCGAGTCGGCCGGAATCGAGATTGTGTTGTCGCCGAAACCAAAGCCAGTCCACTGAAAGGTCGACCAGTCAAGGTTCGGGTCGAGTTGGTCGGTGATGTCAACACGCTGGGCGGGGGCGGAGGCGGTAGGAGAGTTCTCGAAGTCGATGTGGTAGGGGAAGGGGTTGGCCGGACTGACGAAGGCTTGGGGCCCGAAGCCAGCGGGGCCGAACTTGTCGTTGGGGTCGATGGAGTTGACCACGTCAGCGATCAAATCCGCGAGGTTGTCCAGGATCCTCGAAAGACCGCTCTCGAGCGCCTTTTCGATGCTGTCGACGTCGTCCAGGATGGCGTTGGCTATGTCCATGCCGTGTTCCTGGAGGTAATTGTATTCAAGTTTATAAAGACCGAGGGCCAGCCCAACCAGGGCCCCGCCCGAGGCGAGGCTACCGGCCGTTTCAGAGAGCAGGGCGGCACTGCGGGCGAAACCGGTTGCCGAGATGGCGAAATCCAGATCGCTCGCCAAGGCCGCCCTCACGGAAAGCGCCTCGGCCTGATCGGCCAGGGTATTCGCGGCGACCGAGAGCGCTCCCGCGCCATACGAGATCGTATCAACGAAGAAGGAGGATGTGTCAAAATAAAGCGAGGTCAGTGCATTGGGCCCGGTGCCTAGCGACGTCACGTCGTTGTACAGCGAATTCACGTCGTTGATAAGGCCGAGCCCTCCGAGCCAGTGGTCGAGCATCGGGGTTTCGAGGCCCGGAAGGTTCTCTTTGGCGAAGGCCAAAATGGTCCCGGCGATCCCATTGGCCAGGGCGAAGTCGTCTTCGTATTGACCAAGGAGCTCGGCGAAGGAGTGGTCGTCCACCGTGCCCGTCTCGGAATTGTAGGTCCCCACCTGGGTGCCGAACGTCTCGCCGATGGGGTCGGTGAACCCCGCCCGGCCGCCGTAGGTGAACGGGTTGGACGAGGCCTGCGGGGAGGAAACTGGGGTGGCGATCGTGTTGCCGAAGGGGGCGTAGACGTACGACTGAAACAAAGATCCCAAGGCGTTCGTCAGGCCTGCCGTCGAATTTCCCGGGGTGAACTCGTAGTAGTTCATCCCGGCGGGCGTGGCCTGGCTCGCGAGACCGATCCCGTAAGTATAGTGGGCGACCAGGCCGCCCTGGCCATCAAAGACCCCGACTAGGTTGTCGCCCCCGAGCGCGTCGATCAGGTACCGTTCGACCTGACCACCAGCGGTCGAGGAGAGGCGGTTGCCAAGGCCGTCGTACGTATAGGTGGTCGTTCCCGTGGGGCCGGCGACTCCGATCAGGTGGCCCGCCAGATCGTAGGTGTTCGTGGTCACGCCGTTGGAGACCAGATCCCCATCGGCATTGTAAGTGTATGGCACTCCGCCGACCGAGGTGTATTCGTTCCTAGCGTTGCTGGTGTAAACCGTCTTCACGCCGTTAATGACCGTTTGCGTGCGGTTGCCCGCGGCGTCGTAGGAGTAGGCGAGGTCCTGGCTGGGGACGGCTGGGTTCGTGGACGCGAAGACCGCGTGAATCAGTTCGCCGACCGCGTCGTACGTGTAACCCCACGTCCCGTCCAGAGTCGTCTCGCTCTGAACCCTTCCCAGGTTGTCATAGGTATCGTCGAATCGTGAATCGACCGACCCGTCGGCGGCGTAATTGACGAGGTGCAGAAGCTCGCTGGCCGCGTCGTAGGCGTAGGTCACGTAGGTTCCGTTGCCGCGATCCTCCCGACTGAGCTGGCCGAGCGAGTTGTACGTGTACCGCACGATCAGTGCACCCGAGCCGTCGGTCAAGCTGGCGAGGTCGCCCACGGCATCATAGCCGTAAGTGACGGCGTAACCGGACTGGTCGGTCATCCTCGCGCGGCGGCCCGCCGAATCGTAGCTGTAGGTGAGATAAAGACCGCCCGGGTAGGAGATCCGGGTTAGGCGGTCGTTCGCATCGTAGCTCAGGGTCGTCGTACCGTTCGCGTTCGAGGCCGAGGTGAGGTTCTCGTGGGCGTCGTACGTGAAGACAGTCTCCGAGCCGTCGGCGAATGTCTCCGTGAGCAGGTTGCCGGCCGCGTCCCGCGTGTACCCGGTGACCTGGCCGCTGCCATTTATTGAGCTGACGACGTTGCCAATCGGGTCATAGGCGAGGCTTTCAATCGTCCCGTCAGCGTAAGTTTTCGTGGTCAGGTTGCCGTTGCCGTCGTAGACGAAGGTAGTGGTATTGCCGTTCGCGTTCGTGGTGGAGGCCAATCGGTCGTCCGCGCAGTCGTACGTATTGGTGACGGTGCGGCCGAGCGGGTCCGTCGACGTGAGGACGTCCCCGTAGTTGTCGTAAGTGTATCGGTAGGTCTGGCCGGCGGCGTCGGTCGCCTGGATCAGGTTGCCATTGGTGTCATAGGCGTAAAAGGCCGTGTTGCCGAGGGGGCCCTGAACCTGGACTTCGAGGCCCCGGGCGTCGTAGGAATACTTGGTCGTGTCCCCAAAGATATCGGCGACGCGGACCTGACCTTCGTTGTAGGAGTACGATTGGTCTTGCACGCCACCGTCGCGTTGATCGTCGGAGAGCCGGCCCTCGGGGTCGTAGGTGTAGTATTGGTGACTGCCGCTGGGGTAGTTGACCGACAACAGGGCGTGCGCGGTCACAGGATTGGCGCCGGTGTCGTACGTATAGCTGGTCACCTTGCCGTCGAAGCCCGCCTCTCTGGTCAAATACTGGTTGGTCGGGTCGTAGGCATAGGTGGTTGTGCGGCCGGCGGAGTCGGTGACGGAGGAGACGAGGCCGGCCGCGTTGTATTGCAAGGTCAGAGACTGGCCCGAGGAGTGGGTGAGCTTCGTCAGGAGGCCGCCAGTGTACCCTGCGGTGATCCGGTTGCCATTGGTGTCCTGGACGTAATTCAGTGTGCCGTTCGCGTTATAAGTGGTGGCAGCGCCGCTCAGCTCCGTGAGGTTATAGCCACCGCCAGGGAGGGCCTCCAGCGTGCCGTGGTCGCCGGGTTGGTCGAAGTAGCCGCCGCGGCTATCGGGCTGGAAACGGCGCAACGAGCCATCCGGGCCGAGCACGTTCACCGAACCATCGGAATCCACAGTGAGCGAAGTGTCCCAGGAGTCGGACCAGCCCCAACCGAAACGACCGAAGTGATTACGTGCGATAATCCCAGGCGTGAAGGTCCGGGCGAAGCTGAGCGGCAAGCCGGGCGAGGCGACCTGGGCGTCCGTCGAACTAGCGAGGCTGGACATCGGGCTGTATCCGTTTGCCTGCTGGACCTCGAAGCTGAAGAGTTGCCCGATGTCGGTCACGTTCTCGCCGAGGCCAGCAAGGTACTGAGCGTCGGTGTCCAGCCGCTGCACGTAGCTGCCCCACGTGGGCCCAAGCTCGCCGGTCAGGTTCGGATAGAGGGCGTTCCAGGCCGTCTGGCTAACAGTGGCTGGCTTCAGGCTGTTCTGCAACGAAGCCCAGTTGGTAGTCTGGGTGCTCGTGTTATCCAGGACGCCGAGGGTGAAATCGATCGGCGGTCGAGAAAAGTCCCATTGCCCGGTGAGCCAACCCGCGTAGTAGACGGGCACGGTCATGCTCTCGCCCGGCTGGAGAATGCCGGGAATCGCCCCACTGGCCAGGAACTGCACCGACTGGCTGTAGCCGTCGGGCGTGGCCGAGGTCCAGAAGCCGGAGACGATCTTCGAAGAGTCGAGCGTCATCAGGGCGCCCGCGACGCCGTTCTGCGTCGCTGATAGCACCAGGAGTGGGGCCTGTAGTGGCGCGTCTCCGATGTTGGTGTATTGAACGTAGATCGTCGATGCGACGTGGTATCCGATGGGGTTTGGCACGATCACGTTCGTCTTGAGGATGCCCAGTCCACCCTGGACCACCGTGAGGATGTTGGTGAGTGTCTGCGAATAGCCGGAGTTGTCGGTGACGCGCACGGAATAGATACCGGGCAGCACCATGCCGCCGGGGATGACCGCCGAGACGATCATGGTCCCGTCGGGACTCACGCCGCCCGATAGTCCGCCGACGCTACCGAAGGGAGGGGGCTTGAGAACTGCTGAGACGCCCGGGACAACCATGCCATTGTGGTCGATGAGCTGCAACGTGGGGGCCGTCTCCAGCACATATCCCCCACCGCCGGTTCCCAACGGGAAAACCCCCGACAACTGGACCGTGGTGTCGCCGGCGTTGCCGATCGTCGTCGGGTTCATCCCGCTCAGGAGGAACGGCGCGCTCTCGGCCTCGATCGTGTAGGTGCCGGTTGACTTGACGAGATTGTTGTACACCAGGATATAGTAGGTGCCCGGCTTGGCGGTCAGCACGACGGTATGGTCAGCGGCCGCTCCGCCGGTGTAGCGGTAGTCGTAGCTGTTTCGTGTCGGCGGCTTCCCGTACGAGACGTAGACCTCGTTCTGGTCTTGTGCATTCGGGTCAGTGAGGTTGATCTCCAGTGGGTTTCCTGCGCCGAGGGTGACGTTGAAGAGTTGCGACTGGCCGCTGCCGGCCAAGGCCATTTGATAAGGGGTGTTCAGGGTAAGGGCGATCTGCGAAGCCTGTTCGAGTTCAAAGCCGTAGCCTCCCGGCAGGCCCGTGGTATGAACGGTCACCGTGTAGTTGCCCGAGGTGGGGAGGTCGATTGCTCCCGAGCTGGTCGTCAACCCGCTGAATGCCGTGTATCCGTTGGGACCGGTCAGGTCGAACGCGATGTTGGGACTGGCGGCGGCGAGCAGGTCGAATTTGACTTGCTGGTTGGCCATGGCCGAGAAGACCCACTGATCGGTGCTGTACTGGTCTTCCAATTGCCCGGTCTCGGGTTGATTGACGGTCAGAGGTATCTGGTGAACCGTGGCATCGGCCACGGTGAGGTCATAGAAACCCGTGACGCCGGGCTGGCCGGCCGTCGCCTGGATCTCAAGGGTATAGACACCGTCGCCGGGAAGCGTGATATCTGCCAGTGTGGCCGCAGCCCCGCTTTGGATGTTGCTGGCTGTGCCAAGAACGTTGCCGTTCGAGTCCTCGAGAGTGAGCTGGGCAAAGTTGAGAGGGGGCGGCGGGAGCCCATTTTGCGCGGCGCTGGTGGCGACCACGGTCGTGATGGTTTGCCCGGCTCGTCCGAAGAAAGTCCAGTCATCCACGTAATTCGGTGGAACGAAACCCAGGGTCGGGGTGTTCAGTGTGATCGGCCCTCCGACGGGGAGGTTCTCGGTGAATGACCCGGTAAATGAATCGGTGAGCTCACCGTTGATGCCGTTCTGGTTCTGGTCCAATTCGTTCCCGGCGAAGTCGGTCACGGTTGGTGCGATGGTCAGCGTGTATCCGCCCGACGCGGCCTGGGTCGCGAAGCTGATACTATAGGTCGTGCCCGAAACGAGCTGCGGCTGGTTGACGGCGATCGGTCCGCCCGGGCCGGTGAACGTGATCACTGACGGAATGAAGGAATTCAGATCGACAGGCTCGTTGAAGGTGACTGTCACCTCGGACGCGCTGATGCCAATGGTGCCGGTCGGACTCACCGACGTGACATGTGCCCCGACCGTGTCGATCGTGTAGTTGAACGAGGTATTGACGACACCTGCTAACCCGGCGTTGAAGGTCGCCGCAGCCGTGTAGGATCCATTGGCCAGGATCGGGGCCGTGAACTTGTACGTGCCGCCGGCCGCGACGGCGAGCGTCTGATCGTGCGCGGCGTTCCCGTCGAAGTCGACGGTGATCGTGCCGGCCTGGTTCACCAGGACGTCGAACGTGGGCGCCGTGACATTGGTAAAGCCGGGGTGATCGGGCGCCCCCGAGTCGCTGGCGGGATCGAGACTCACAGAGGCCTGAGCGGGCGGCAGAAGCGTGATTGGTACGGCAACGAGGTCATTGGTGTCATTACCCGCGTCCGTTTCAAGCTGGCCGCCGTTGTCGTTGGCCACGAAGAGGAGGAAATCACTTCCGGCCGAAAGGTTACCCGGAATTGTGATCGACTCGTTGCGCGTGTAGCTTGCCCCGGGGTTGAGTGGCGGCTGGTCAGGTGCACCCACGCTGATCAAGCGGATGGCCGTCCCGTCGAGCACCGAATCGGGGGAAACGTAAACGGCGTCTGTCCACATCGAGGGCGCCGGGTTTGTCGGGCTGACGTTCGTGACCGTCCAGGAGACGGGGATGATGGCTCCCAGGACCGCGCTCGACGGCGCCTGGGTGGCCGTCACGGCCAGATCAGGAAGCCCGATGGTGAATGATCCTGTAAACGAGTCACCGGGTTCGCCGTTGATGCCGTTCTGGTTCTGGTCCATCTTGTTGCCGGCGAGGTCGGCCACGCTGGGCGCGATGGTCAACGTATACCCGCCCTGCGCGGTCTGGGTCGCGAAGCCGATGTCGTAGGTACTGCCGGAGACCGGTTGGGGCTGCGCAACGGCGATGACCCCGCCCGAGCCGGTGAGCGTGATCGCCGACGGGGTGAACGTATTCAGATCCACCAACTCGTTGAACGTGACTGCCACCTCGGAGATACTGGTGCCGATGGTGCCATTCGGACTCATGGACGCGACATGGGGCCCGACCGTGTCGATCGTATAGGTTGTCGAGCTCTGGGAGGTCCCTCCCAACGCCGAGATGAAGGTCGCCGCGGCACTGTAGGTGCCGTTGGCCAGGGTCGGCGCCGTGAGCTGGTACGTGCCTCCGACCTGCACTGACATGGTCGCATCGATCGTGCCGTTGCCGTCGAAGTCTATTCCGATCGTACCGGCCTGGTTCACCTGGACATCGAACGTCGGGTTCGTCACGTTGGTGATGCCATCGTGGTTCGATGCGCCCGAGTCGCTGGCCGGGTCCAGGGCCACCGATACCGTCGCAGGCACAAGACCCAGCACCCGGTTGACCAGATCTTCCTTCCCTGCCAGGAGTGCGGTGCCTGAAGTATCCTGGACCGCGCTGCCGTTGACCTCAACCCGGTAGAAGTCGACCGGCAAATCGCTGGAAAGCTGGAGCGTCACCGTCTTTGTGCTGGCATTGTACGTAACCTGGGAGATCAAGCCGGATTCATTAACGTCGTTCCCGTTGCCGAAGATGCCATCGCCGCCGCTGCCCAGAAGCGTGTAGTTGGCCGGGTTCGTGACCGTCGTCGCGTTCATCGCGACAGTGTCATAGTATGTGATCGCGACGGCGGATGGGGTCATCTGCACCCCGAGGATGCTTGGCGGGGAAAGGTCTATGATACCGTTGTTCGTGAGAGTCAGCCCGGATGTGTTAAACGTCCCATAACCGCTGATCAGGCCGCCAGTCTCGTTTCCGAATGAGCTTCCGACCACGGTCACGGTCGCGCCCGCGATGCTGATGAGGCCGGTGTTGACCTGGTTCGCTCCCGTACTGCCCAGAGTTGTGTTGGTGTCGAGATTGATGGTGCCCGCGTTCACGACTGCCCCGCTGCCCACGGTAAGGCTGGTATCGTCCACGAAGGCATCGAGATCATTGCCGAAATGGCGTATGAACTGGATTGTGTAGTCGATCGATCGAGTGCTGACCGGAATCGCGAAACTGCCGTCGTATTGCTGCCAGCTCCCATTGTGTGAGTCGACCTCAGGCGTTGAAGCTGTGCTCACCACAGTGCCTGAAGCGGCGCGGAAGGTCAAGGTAACCTGGGCGTCGTCGCTGGGCGTTCCCTGATTCAGACCTTGTTCCCAGAAACCGACGTTTGCTATCAGCGTTCCGGCGTCGATCGCCGCCGCGGTGATCCCCTGCGTGCCGACCAGCGGGACATTCTGGGTTAACGTGCCCGATGCACCGGTGCCGCCAAGGAAGTCGTACGTGCCGCTATGTGGGTTGATGCCGGGATCGAACGAACCGCTGTCCACCCTCGGATTGGAGCTTCCCCCGACAGTCCAGCCGTTCAGATTTCCAGTTTCCGCCCCCGGGTTCGTGAGCAAATTCCCGGTAAGCGTGGTCGCAGCGCTGACCACAATCGAGCGCCCGCCGCCGCTGCCGGTCCCGGCGTCGATGGTGCCGGCGGCGGCGTTGGTAAACGTCCCACTCAACGCCAGCTTGTCGGTGTAGCTGTTGTAGACGTTTGCCGACTGGAGCAGGATGGTGCCGTCGTTGGTCAGGCCGTCGGGCACGGTCAGAGTGGCGTTGCCCCAGGTGTCATTGGCCTGCACCCACAGCGTGGTGTTGGGCAGGATGTTGGTCGCCAGCGTGTCGCCGGTGCCGCCGATCAGGATGGTCGTCGGAGTCGGCGTGCTGGCGGTGATCGAGATGGAGGAGTTGTAGAGGTACCCTGGCCCGGTGATAGTCCCGCCCGCAGCGTTGTAGTTCCCGGTGAAGACCAAGAGCTGGTTGGAGTCGGCGACGATCTGCCCCTGGTTGACCAGCGTGCCCGTGATGGTCCGCGCGCCCCCGCTGCCGGTCCCGGCGTGGATGGTGCCGTCGGCGGCGTTGGTGAAGGTGCCCGTCCCAGTGGTGAGGGTGTCGGTGTAGCTGTTATAGACATTCGCCGACTGGAGGAGGATGGTGCCGTCGTTGGTCAGGCCGTTGGGCACGGTCAGAGTGGCGTTGCCCCAAGTGTCGTTGGCCTGGACCCAGAGCGTCGTGCCGGACAGAACGTTGGACTTTAGCGTGTCGCCCGTACCGCCGAGGAGGATGGTAGTCCCTCCGGATGGGCTGGCGGTGACGTACAGTTTCGAATTGTAAATGTACCCCGGCCCGGCGATCGACCCGCCGGCAGCATAGTAGGTGCCGGTAAAAACCAGGAGTTGGTTGCCGGCGGCGGCGATCTGTCCCTGGTTGACCAGCGTGCCCGTGATGGTCCGCGCGCCGCCACTACCCGTTGCAGCATGGATGGTGCCGTCGGGGGCGTTGGTAAACGTCCCGCTCAGCGCCAGCTTGTCGGTGTAGCTGTTGTAGACGTTCGAGGATTGGAGGAGGACGGTGCCGTCGTTAGTCAGGCCGTTGGGCACGTTCAGCGTCGCGTTGCCCCAGGTGTCGTTGGCCTGCACCCACAGGGTCGTGTTGGGCAGGACATTGGTCGCCAAGGTGTCGCCGGTGCCGCCGATCAGGATGGTCGTCGGAGTCGGCGTACTGGCGGTGATGTAGAGGGTGGTGTTGTAGAGGTAGCCGGGGCCGGCGATCGTCCCCCCGGCGGCATAGTAGGTCGCGGGGATGACGAGGAGCTGGTTGCTGTCAGCGACGATCAGCCCTTGGTTGACCAGCTTGCCCGTGATGGTCCGCGCGCCGCCGCTGCCGGCTCCGGCATGGATGGTCCCGTCGGCGGCGTTGGTGAACGTCCCGCTCAGGGCCAGGGTGTCGGTGTAGCTGTTGTAAACGTTCGCCGACTGGAGCAGGATGGTGCCGTCGTTGGTCAGGCCGTTGGGCACGGTCAGAGTGGCGTTGCCCCAGGTGTCGTTGGCCTGCACCCACAGCGTGGTGTTGGGCAGGACGTTGGTCGCCAGCGTGTCGCCAGTGCCGCCGATCAGGACGGTCGTCGGAGTCGGCGTGCTGGCGGTGATGTAGAGGGTGGTGTTGTAGAGGTAGCCGGGGCCGGCGATCGTCCCGCCCGCAGCGTTGTAATTCCCCGTGAAGACCAAGAGCTGGTTGCTGTCGGCGACGATCTTCCCCTGGTTGACCAGCGTGCCCGTGATGGTCCGCGCGCCGCCGCTGCCGGCTGAGGCTTGGATGGTCCCGTCGGCGGCGTTGGTGAACGTCCCGCTCAGCGCCAGCTTGTCGGTGTAGCTGTTGTAGACGTTCGCCGACTGGAGGAGGATGGTGCCGTCGTTGGTCAGGCCGTTGGGCACGTTCAGCGTCGCGTTGCCCAAGATGTCGTTGGCCTGCACCCACAGCGTGGTGTTGGGCAGGACGTTGGTTGCCAGCGTGTCGCCGGTACCCTCAACGATGATAGTGGTCGGCGTCGAAGGGCTTGCAGTGACGTAGAGAGTGGTATTGTAGAGGTAGACCGGACCAGAGTTCGAGCCACCTCCGGCGTAGTAGGAGCCCGTCACGTTCATGTACGAGCCGCTACCTGCGTTGATCTGCCCCGTGTTGACCAGCGTTCCCACGACGCCCAGGTTCGATTGTGCGTCAACGGCGACCTGCCCTTGGTTGGCCAGCGTGCCTGTGATGGTTCGCGTGCCGCCGGTGCCCGCGCCGGCGTGGATCGTGCCGACGGCGTCGTTGGTGAATGTCCCACTCAGCACCAACTTGTCGGTGTAGCTGTTGTAGACGTTCGAGGATTGGAGGAGGATGGTGCCGTCGTTCGTCAAACCGTTAGGCACTGTCAGCGTCGCATTGCCCCAGGTGTCATTGGCCTGCACCCACAGCGTCGTGTTGGGCAGGACGCCGCTTTCAAGCGTGTCGCCGGTGCCGCCGATGAGGATGGTCGTGGGGCTCACCGGGCTGGCGGTGACATAGAGGAACGCATTGTAAAGATAGCCGGGTCCGGCGATCGTTCCCCCAGCGGCGTAATAGGTCGCGGCGATGACCAGTAGCTGATTGCCGTCGGCGACGATTTGCCCCTGGTTAATCAGAGTACCAGAAATTGTGCGTGCACCACCACCGCCCGCCCCGGCGTGGATCGAGCCATCCGCGGCGTTGGTAAAGGTACCCGTCCCGGTGGCCAGGGTGTCCGTGTAACTGTTGTAGACGTTCGCCGACTGGAGCAGGATGGTGCCGTCGTTGGTCAGACCGTTAGTTACATTCAGCGTGGCGTTGCCCCAGGTGTCATTCGCCTGGACCCATAACGTGGTGTTGGGCAGGACGTTGGTGGCCAGCGTGTCGCCGGTGCCGCCGATCAGGATGGTCGTCGGTGAGGGCGTGCTGGCGGTGATGGAGATGGAGGAGTTGTAGAGGTACCCTGGCCCGGCGATCGTCCCGCCCGCAGCGTTGTAATTCCCGGTGAAGACCAAGAGCTGGTTGGAGTCGGCGACGACCTGCCCCTGGTTGACGAGCGTACCGGTCATGGTCCGCGCGCCGCCGCTGCCCGTCCCTGCGTGGATCGTACCGTCGGAGTCGTTGATGAAGGTCCCACTCAGCGCCAGCTTGTCCGTGTAGCTGTTGTAGACGTTTGCCGACTGGAGCAGGATGGTGCCGTCGTTAGTCAGACCGTTAGCTACATTCAGCGTGGCGTTGCCCCAGGTGTCATTGGCCTGGACCCATAACGTGGTGTTGGGCAGGACGTTGGTGGCCAGCGTGTCCCCCGTGCCGCCGATCAGGATGGTCGTCGGTGAGGGCGTGCTGGCGGTGATGGAGATGGAGGAGTTGTAGAGGTACCCTGGCCCGGTGATCGTCCCGCCCGCAGCGTTGTAATTCCCGGTGAAGACCAAGAGCTGGTTGGAGTCGGCGACGACCTGCCCCTGGTTGACGAGCGTACCGGTGATGGTGCGCGCCCCGCCGCTGCCCGTCCCTGCGTGGATCGTACCGTCGGCGTTGTTGGTGAACGTCCCGCTGCCCGTCGAGATTGTTTCGCTGTAACCTGCATTCGACGATTGCATGAGGATGGTGCCGTCATTCGTTATCCCTTGGCTCACTGACAGAACGGCATTTCCGCCTGCGGAGGACCCGTTCACCCAGATCGTGTCGTCGTTCTGCAACGTGAGCACGGTCGGCTGGCTACCCTGGTAAGTAACCGTCACATTTCCAGGCACGTTCACGACCGCGTCGTCGGATATGTTCGGAACGTGGTGGTCGTTGGAATTCGCGACATTGACCCAGTTGGCCGCGACGCCCCAGAGCCCCCCGGCGAGATTGGTGAAGTCCATCGTCGACAGCAGGGTCCGGCTTTCCATCGCCTCGCATTCCAACCTGGCCTGGTGTTTGCCTCTGAGAGGCTTGCGGGAACGGAACAAACTCCGGATGCGCCGATCTCGGTTCATTGGAGGCTCCTCAAGATGCGAGGGCTTTTTATCGCCCCACCATTGTCGAATCAACACCCTCGGCGGACGGACACGACACGGTCAGTGAAGGTTGTGTTTCTCT
The DNA here is from genome assembly GCA_044450785.1 of Isosphaerales bacterium. Lineage (GTDB taxonomy): Bacteria > Planctomycetota > Planctomycetia > Isosphaerales > Isosphaeraceae > JBIOJM01. Next base: position 10,077 of record JBIOJM010000003.1, on the reverse strand, counting down.
TGATTCGGGATTGGATGCGTGCAACAGCGCCTCAGGCTCTCGTTGGTGATCTGATGCTGGATTCTGCCTTTCAGTCCCGGCGCGCAGGTCGTCGAGCCACTTCTTCGCCGTCATGTTGCCCGGTTCGTCGTCGAGCCAATTCTCCACGAGCGCCCGGCCGAATGAGTACAACTGCCGGCAACGCAGCCGATACGCCAGCGCGCCGTCCGGGGTGTCCCGCCTCCAGTCGGCAGCCTGCTCCCGGGTGGGCGGGACAACAATCATCTTCAGCAGCATGTCCAAGCCCTGCTGCCGGTCGCGCTCTCTTTGCCGGCCATCGACGATCAGACGGCGGAGGTTGTCCCAAAGCCGCGCCATCGGTGCCCGGCCGGGATCCGGAGTGATCTTCAACAAGGTGACATCCGCAATTGCGCACAAAATGCGCGACTGGTAACGGATCGGCGACCGCGGAACGAGCGTGGGGGTCTCGGCCGCTCTCTCGCTCAGCCGCGCGATCTCAGTCAAGAGCGCGCGAGCCGGCGCCAGTTCCGCGCGGTTGATCATGCCTTGGACGAGGATCAGCCGGTTGCCCGCGGCCATCGCCAGCACCATGGCTTCCGGGTAGTCCTCGCTCAGCGCGAGCAGCTTCCTGAAGGACGCCTCGTGGCCTGTGGTCCCGGTCATCAAATACGCGTCGAGGAGCGCCTCGACCGACTGGAACATCAACCCCACCGTGGGCACCGGGAAGGCGAACGGTTGGATTGCCGTCCCGGTCTCTGCACGAAGGCGGCCGAAGGCGAAGCCGAGTTTCAGGTTGTCCAGCAGTCCGAGGCCGCCGCCCACGGTCTGGAACCGGTTGAACAGGTCGAGGATGTCCAAGAGTCGTTCACAGTAAGGCCGAAGCGCGACCATGTCGGCCGTTCCCTCGGGACCGAGCCGCCTGGCGAGGTCGTCCAGGCCGCGCCGCATCCCCTCCCGGTTTCCCTCGATCAAGTCGGTCATCGCCCGGATGAAGCTGGGCAGTGCCGCCCCAGGAAAGAAACCTTGCATCTGGTCGCACTGCCGTCGGGCCTCGACCAGCTCGCCGGTCGCAATCAGGGCCACCAGCAGGCTGCTGTTTGCCAGGAAGTGCAAAGGGTCGAGCCGGACCGCCTCCCGGAGGTGTTCCAGGACCTTCCTCGGGCGGGTCTCAGCCAGGGCCTTGGCGAACGATGGATCGGCCGGGGAGAAGACCAGGTCATCCCTGGCTTGGAGCGCCTTTCGAATCAGCTCTCGCCCCTTGGCCTGAGCTGACGAGTCGCAGAGGAGGTAGGCCCCTCGGGCCAGGTTGAAGGGGGCCTCAAGCCGTGAAAGGTCGGAGCTCGCGGCCAAGTCGTCGATCTCTCTCGAAAGCCCCTCGCGGTCGTTTGTGGCGAAGAAGCCGAAAAGACGCTCGACGCGCAGGCCAAGCCGGTCCGATCCGTAATCGTCGATCGCCCGTTGAAACTCGTCGAGGGCCCGTGGCCAATTGCCGCGCCTTGCCAGGTCGCGGGCCCTGGCCACCTTCTGATCGTGAGCCGCCTGTGCCTCGACAGCCGCTGCCCGCTCAATCCGGGCGTTGGCGAGTTCCTCGGCCGCGCGGGCCCGCATCGCCGTCAGCGCGCTGTATGCGATGATTGCACCCACGACCAGCAGTGAGGTCAGGACCGCGAGAACGGTCGCTGCCAGCGGGTTCGCTCGGCACCATCGCCGCGCCCGCCGGTGCGGCTCTGGCGGGCGGGCGAGGATGGGCTCACCCTTGAGGAACCGGGAGAGGTCGTCTGCCAGCGCTCCGGCGGTCGCGTATCGCCGATCGGGGGCACGCTCCAAACACTTCAGGCAAATGATTGCGAGGTCACGCGGCACGCGCGGGTTGTGAACTCGCGGCGAGGGCGGATGCCCCCGCTCGACAAGCATGTACGTGTCGATCTGAGTCGCGGCCGGGAAAGGCGGAGCCCCGGAGAGACAATGGTAAAGGGTGGCCCCGAGAGAGTAGATGTCCATGGCTGGCGTTGGGTTACTTCCCTCGCGGAGTTGATCTGGGGCCATGTACGCGGGCGTGCCGATGATGCTCCCCGGCCGAGTGGTCCCCGCCGCTCCCGGACGCTTCGCCAGACCGAAGTCGCTCAGCAGCGGATCGAGCTCGGCCAGTGCGACACGGGACGCATCGGCCGGGACCGGTGGCGTCTCAAAGCCCGAGCCGGCGGACGATGGCCGGCGTTGGAGGAGGATGTTCGCCGGCTTGATGTCCCGATGGATCAGCCGTGATTTGAACGCGTGCAAACGATCCACGGCCCTGGACACCTGTTCGATGATCCGGGCCGACTCGCGCGGGATGCTGATGCAATCCTGGACGCGAGACTCCAGCGTTCCATCGGGTATCCATTCCATCGCGATGTAGCAGAGGCGGCCGCATTTGGCGACCTCGTAGATGGGCACGATCCCAGCCGGCTTCCCATCGGCGGCTGAGAGAGCGGCCGTCCGAGCTACCTCCCCCTCCCGCAGGAATCGGTCTTCGTCGTCCTTGGTGGCGAACTCCTGGTCCTTGATGACCTTCAATGCCACGGACCGCCCGCGGACGCGGTCGAACGCCCGGTACACGACCCCCATCCCGCCTCGACCGATCTCGCTGACGATCTCGTACTCGTCGATGTCTGGGAACGGGCTTGATGCGGACGGCTGACCGGGGAGGCTAAAAAGTTTCGCGATTTTCTCGAGGCGGTCCCGCACAGCGGTAGGCAGCGGCACCGGGACCGGCACGCCGCCCGTCTCGTTCGCACGATCCGCCTCGAGGCTCTCCTCGATCTCGCGGAGCAGGCGAATGCAACGATCGCAGCCCGTCGCCAGATGGGCCTCGATGGTCGTATCCGCGCCCTCGTTGAGCTCATCGGCCAGGTACGCGTCGATTTCCTCACGCGAGACGTGAGATTCGTCCATATCTCACCACCAATTCCAGGAGGGCCCGACTCCATTCATTCGGCTCGAGCCCCATCCGCTTCAGGAGAGCCTTTTCAACTTTGGACCTGCACTTGCTCGCATAACCGGGGGAGTAGCCCCTCGCCTTGAACTTCAACTCGCGCTCGACGTCGATGGGCTTGAAACCTTCCCGGACAATGAGCAGGAACGCGATGTAAGTGGACACCTCAAATCTTGAGTCGGTCAGAAGCTGCTCCTCTGCTCGGAGATACTGGGCTCGGTACGCCAGGAGCTCATCCCGATGCGCCGACCATTCTTCGGCGAGGTCGAGATTCGCCGCGATCGCAGCCCACCGGTCGGCCCGGTCGAGCTGCTCGACAAGCAATGCCTGAGACTCGGGGGATTCGATCCGCTTGAGCACCTCCTCGGAGAACGAGACCGTGCGCGGCCGCCTCTTCCTCTCCCGGCCCAGGTCAAACGCGATGTGTCTGACTACGACTCCGATCCACGGCTTGAGCGAGCAATTCAGCCGAAGGCTACCGTTGGCATGCTTGAAGAGCTTCAGGTAGAACCGCTGAGTGATCTCTTCGGCCGTCTCCTGGGCCGGCGCCACTCGAGTCGCCCATCCCCAAACAAAAGGGCTGTAGTGGTTTACGATCCTCTCCATGCACGCCGGGTCATTCGGCTTCGCGCGGAGTTCATGAATCAGTCGGATGCCGGTCGTCTGCACCACGGTAGCCGGAAGCTGGCTCTCGGTCTGCATGGCAGACTCCTTCCCTACTTCGACTGAGCATTACGTGAAAAACGACAGATCGAGCCCCGGATGAACCCCGTATTTCAGACGCATGGCGGACCGAAAACTTGCGCGCTGTATGCAACGTTCAATTAGCAGAACGATGAGAAACCGCACGATGGACACATCAGGGACATTTTTTTGGGCGAGCGGCCAAGCGTGGCCAATCAGACGGCATTATCCTGGCGAAGAGGGTCCATCCGACCGCCTTCAGCCGTTCCTCATCTTGGGACGCGATTACCAGTCGGTGCAAGGGGCGAGTGCAGTGCCAGTCATGACTTATTCGCGAGGGGCATGGACGACGCATCCATCTGCCGATCGATTGCTCTCGATCCGATCGGGGTGGCGACCGACCAAACCGACCGGCTCAATCCGTTTGACCTGCTCAGGCTCGCGGGCAGCGAGCCGGCTGGCGACGCCGAGATGCTCGCCGATCTGTTGACCGGCGGCGAGCCGACGACCACCGAGGAGCCGTCTGTTCGCTTCAATAGTCGACTGTCAGGAACGGGCCCGAAATCACTTCTCGACTTCGTATTTGTGTGCCACTGGCTATGCCAGTGTCCCCATGCTTGGGTGGGCACTGGCAGAGCCAGTGGCACCCGGAAAACCAGAGGAGCTTAATCGGGAGGTTATTTCCGACCTGTTCCTCAGCGGCTCCCCAGATCCCGGGACACCACATGACTTGTTTGCCAAATTGTCAGCCGACTTGCTCATCTTGGCAGTCGCTCGAGGCTGAGCGTTCGGGTAAGCTCTAGCGTAAGCCTCGATTTGGTCAGGCGTTGAGGATGAGCAACCCGCTGGTATGCGGCTTGCTGTTCCTTTCACTTGATGAACCAAGTGTGACGGCCTGCGCGCCCGATCCACGCGAGAATAGGTCGTGCGGGGTAGGGGAAGAGTATGGTGGGAAAAATGGAGACGCACGCTCGATGAAAACCGAAACCGATCGCAAGGAATACACGTTTCAGGCCGAGATCAAGCAGCTTCTGCATCTGCTTTCTCATTCGCTGTACCAGAGCCGGGAGATCGCCGTTCGCGAGCTGATCTCGAACGCGTCCGATGCCCTCGACAAGATGAGGTACATCTCGCTGACTGACGAAACCCAGCGCGAGGCCGGCCCGCTCGAAATCGTCATCGAGGGACGCGAGGCCGACCGGCAGCTCGTCATTCGCGACACCGGAGTGGGGATGACCCGAGATGAGCTGGTCACAAACCTGGGAACGATCGCCCACAGCGGCTCGGTCGAGTTCCTCAAGGCCTTCGCGTCCAATCGCCAGGACAAGGACAAGGACAACGCTGACCTGTCGCTGATCGGCCAGTTCGGCGTCGGGTTCTACTCGGCGTTCATGGTCGCGGATCGGGTGCGGGTCCGCAGCCGCGGCTTCGCCGAGGAATCCGGCTGGGAATGGGAGTCGGAAGGGACCGGCACGTTCACGATCACGCCCGCCCTGGGCCCGTCGCCGCGCGGCACGGAAGTGGTCCTTCATCTCAAGGAGGATGCCAAGGATTTCGCCGGCGAATGGCGAATCAAGGAAATCGTCCGGCGGTTTTCGAGCTTCGTTCCCTATCCCATCCGCCTGGGCCCGGCGGGGGAGGTCATCAACGATCAGAAGCCGATCTGGGTCGAGCCCAAGAGCCAGGTCACCGACGAGCAGTACACCCGGTTTTACCAGCACCTGACCCACCACCCCGAGGAGACGCCGCTCTGGCATCTCCACCTGGCGGCCGACTCACCCATCCAGTTTCGCGCAGTCGTCTATTGCCCACCGACCAACATGGAAAGCCTGGGTTTCGCCCGGCTCGAGCACGGCCTGAATCTCTGTGCCAGGCGAGTGCTGGTGCAGAGCGACTGCCGCGAGCTCTTACCCGAATACCTCCGCTTCCTCCGCGGCCTGGTCGATTCCGAGGATCTGCCGCTGAACGTTTCCCGCGAGACCCTTCAGGACAGCAGCGTCATCCGCAAGATCCGCACGTCCTTGGTCAAAAGCGTGCTCGACCGCCTCGATCACCTCGCCCGGGACAATCCCGATGAGTTCCGGAAGTTCTACGACCAGTTCGGCCGGATGATCAAGGAGGGCCTGGTGGTCGATCCCGCTAACCGCGAGCGGATCGCCAAGCTGCTCCGGTTTGCATCCTCACGCGGCGACGACCCCCGGGCACTCGTCTCGTTCGACGCCTATCTCGCGCGGATGCCGGCCAGCCAGAAGCAGATCTATTACCTGGGAGGCCCAGACCTCGCCTCGATCGCCAAGAGTCCCAACCTCGAGATCTTTCGCCGCCGGGGAGTGGAGGTCCTCTACCTCACCGACCCGATCGACGAGTTCGCCGTCAGGTCGCTGGAGGCGTATCAGGGGAATGCGCTCACCTCGATCGACTCGGCCGACGTCGAAATCCCGGAGACCGGGGCGACGGCCGAACCCGGCCAGGGCGCGGTGGAATCGCCGGCGAAGGAAAGCGGATTCACCAGGGTGCTCGACCTGTTCCGGGCCGCCCTCGGGATACGCGTCAGCGAGGTCCGCGAGTCGAAGCGGCTGATCGACAGCCCGTGCTGCCTGGTCAATACCGAGGGGGGCTTGAGCACTCAGATGCAGCGGCTCTTGAAGATGGCCAACAAAGAATTCACGGAGAGCCCGCGGATTCTGGAAGTGAATCCAGGGGCGCCCTTGATTCGCCGCCTTTGTCGCTTGAGTGCCAACGAGCAGCACGACGCATTCATCAAGCTGTGCGCATTGCAGCTCTGGACCAACGCGATGATCCTCGACGGCACGACGCCCGAGCCCGAAGACATGGTCGCCCGGGTGCAGTCGTTCATGGCCGAGGCCGCCGACAAGCGGTCCCCGCTCATCCTCTCGTGAGCCCGGGAGGGACGCCGGTTCATGGCCAGGGGCGGCGGCGGCCGCCCCTGGGCATCGTGCTTATCCGCCGTGCAACCAGTTGAAGTAGAACGGGTACGGATACGGACCAGGCCCCGGCGCGATCGGGTCGAGGTCGTAGATCGGCACGTAAGAACCCATCGAGTAGTACATCCCGACCGGGCGGAAGGGGTGCGCCAGGCCCTGGACGAACCGGAGCGGTCGTGGCCACGGCCTGCTCGACGAGTCGATCGTGCCCTGGCCCGGCATGCCGTAGAAGTAAGGATAGACGCTCTGGGTCGAGTTCACTTTCAATCCCAGGCCGTACAATCCCTGGGTAAAGACCCAATTGGGGTGCTTCACCTGACCGCTGTCGGCATACCGCGTGCCGTAGAAATTGTCGCGGCGCGGGTCAGGGGGTAGGACTTCCGGGCTTGAGGCGAACCGCATCAGCAACCCGCTGCGCTCGGTGATGTCCCGGACGAAGGGCTGGGGAGGCTGGGCCCAGGCGGGAGCACTCGCCATGACACCCCAAAGCGCCGCAATGCCAAAGCCGGCTAACGCCGGCCCGCGGCGTGTCCAGCCTCGTCCCCGACCCTCTCCCAACCATCTCCATGGGCGTTCCATGAGCTCTCCTCCTCGGCTCTCTCACCTATCGAAAAACGAGCGGCCGGTCAGGCGGCCCCGGCGGCTCGTGACTTTGCTTCGACTCACCGATCGTTTGGATTCATGGGCGCGAAGGTTGGGATCACCGGCGGCTAGCGCCGTGCCGCTCACGGTCGACTCAGCGATCGTTTGGATTCATGGGCGCGAAGGCGAAGAACTCACGGGGAGAGCGGGTCGTTACCACGTAGGGCACATAGCCCGGCGTCAACGGAACCGGCCCGCCGGCCCCGACGAACCAGCTAATCTTCGGCTTGTGCAACCCACCTGTCAGCGAGGCCAGCTTTCCGTGCAGCTTCGAGCCGAGCCCCGCAAGGCAGTGCCCGCAACCCTTGCCTCCACAGAACCCGCAACCCGTACCTTGACCGTGACCGTGGGTCTTGCCGCAGCCGGGATCACCGCAGAGGCCACTCGCGCCCATGCCTCGGCACGCGCCACATCCCGCACCGCCGCACTGCCCGCACCGGATCGCACCGGCCATGTGGCCCATGTGCGAATGCCGCGCCTTCACCTTGCAGCCGGGCTGTCCGCAGACCGACTGTGCCGACGGCTGTGCAACGGCCTGTGCGGTGGGTTGCGGCTGGGTGCACGCGTAGCCGGCCGTGCCGGATCCATGGCCGGCCGAGCCGACGGCTTCACTGTGATGACCCAGCAGTCCGCAGCCGATCCCGCCGCAGCAGCCGGCAACGCCGCACGGCGCGCCCCCTTGATGTGCGAACAACCCCGAGCCGTGTCCGCAGCCATCGCCGTCGCAATGACCGGCGCCGTTACCGTGGTGGAACAATCCGTGTCCCATGCCACCACCTCCCGCGAGAGCGTGCAGCCGGCAGCTCACGCAGCCCAAGGACTTGTCGGCGTCGGCGAGATAATCCTTGGCATAGTGGCCGTAGGGGACTGGCGGCGCTTTGTAGGGCCGGCCGGTCGTGAAGTCGTAGGCATCCACCACACGCGGAATCGTCTGCCCGATCAGAAGCCCATCCGCCCGAGCCGAGCTCGCCCATCCCAGACCCAGCCCTAGGGCGACAGCCAGTGAGAGTGCGAGTGGCATCCCTCGCCATTTTCCGAAACACATAGTCTATCCCTCAATTGACTTCCATGAAGCCCTCCTGGAATGTCTGGAATCAAGCGACGGACGTGCCCGAGCCTTCCTGCGCGCGGACGACACGATCAGCCCCGGGCCATCACAAATCAACGCCTGGCCAGCAGCAAGCGCTCCACCGGCCATCCACCCGATCCGATTCGAAGCGGGACCGCGAGTTGTTAGACCGTGGTGCTGCGTCGACCGGTGGGGCCCTGGCGCGGTTGCGGCCTCGGTCCGTGACTTGGCCTTGTGACTGTCCATCGGCCCGGATCCACCTCGATCTAGAACGAATCGTCCGGTCGGCGCATAAAAAAAAGACCGGTCCCTCGCTACAGTCCGAGGGACCGGTCCATCTTCACCATTTCGGAAGGGCGGAGGGCGGAGAAGAGAGGGCGGAAGAAATCAGAGGATCGGTCTTTCCTCCGTCCTTCCGGGTCTTTCCTCCGTCCTCCGTCCTCCGTGCTATTTCTTGCCGTAGACCACCGACGCCGGCAGCGCCGTGACCGGCTGAATGGTCTGGTCGTAGGCGATCGCGGCGTGCTTCTGGCGCTCCTTGTCCTCGAGCTCGCGCCGGATTTGCCCGAATCTCGGGATCCCGAACAAGTGGCTGATGATATGAGGGCGATCGTGCCCGGGGCCAGCCAGCGCGACTTGGGCCGGCGGTAGACCGGTGGGGACGACTGACGGGTCGTAAGCTCCTGCTCCGGCGCCAGGCCGGTGCCCCATCGCGGCCATGCGGGGGTCACCCGGCTGGCCCTGGCCAGCCCTGTAGACGCCGATCGGGGCCGGCTCGGGGCCCGAAGCGGTCTCACCGACCACGGCATAACCCGGCGCGTCGACGCTCGCCATGGCGCCCGGCCCGCCAACTACCGCGTAGCCCGGCGCGTGAGCGCTTGCGCTCATGACCGGTCCCGACGTGATCACGTTACCCGGGCAATTTGCACACGGGACACCCTGTGAGCCGACCACCTGACCGCGCATCACCGCACCGGCCTCGATCGGCGGCGGCGCGGGAATGTCCACGCCGTCGTGCGATTTCGCATAAGCGCGCTGGCACTCGACGCAATGTCGCCGGCCGAATAGCCCCTTGTGGTGGTGGGGCGCAGGCTGAGGCTGCCCACCGGCAACCGCGTAGCCCGCCTCGTCATCGCCGAGAGGGGCTGCCACCGCCGCGGCCGGAACGGCTAACGCCAGACCGCAAACACCCAGGAGCAAACGAGCTTGGAAACGCATGTAGGGAACTCCTTTCCCAGGTTCACGCCCAGCGCCGCGCAACAAAGCGTGCACGCGTGGACCTACCAAACCGAACCGTTGGACGGTGATTCGGCCGCCACGTCCTTCCTGACGAGGCCGGGCCGAGAGCGAGGGGGTCGCCCCTCGCGGGCCATGGCTCAAGTGGTGCGGACGCGGATCGCCGCCTACGCGGCAACACGCCGAGCCAGCACACCGCCCGGGCGCATTGGTCTTCTTACACATTCACTATGATCGGCACAAACGCGCCCGCTCTTGCGACTAATCGCCGAAACCGGACGTGCAAAGTGTACGTGCGTCAATCACGAGCAGGCCGGCGTCACGCGGGAATCTCGAAGTTGCGCCGTTGCGCCGTCGCCCCGCAGGGGCAGTAACATGTCAGCCCAAGGCAACGCCCTCGTCGTTACACACATCTCGGCGGCGGTCGCCGGTAACCCCTCGCCGAACCCCAAACGGAGCGAATGAGACCGCGATGGGACCAGTTACATTGAGCGCGGAACGTGGCCGCAGTTTACCCGGCGCGCAGC
>JBIOJM010000002.1:0-80807 GCA_044450785.1 Isosphaerales bacterium | reverse complement strand
TGAGTTGTACACGAAACCAAGCCATCGTCCGCCTCCTTGCGGTGCAACCCCAGGGTGTGACCTCCTTGCCGAATTCGACGTAGATGTACCAAAATCCTCGAGAAGAGGAAATGCCTCATTCACCTCCGTGCGGAGTATAATCCTCCAGGTCGAACGAGGGCTCCCCGAGCCCGACCCGCGCTGCACTGGGCTGCCCGAGCCGTTGGAGCGGATCGTCCGGGCCGGCTTGGCGGCCCAACCAGAGCATCGGCCGGACCTGCGCCCGTTCGTCGCCGGCCTGCGCGCCACGCTCAATCAACTGCTCGTCGATACACTCACCATGAGCACGAAATCGCATGAGAGTGAGCCAACCACCGAGCCGGCACTCGGAGCCGAACCTCGTCACCCGGCCCAGCCAACGACCGAGCAGGAGCCGCATCTGCCTCCGGTGGCGTTGCACCTGATCGTCAGTCTCCAGGTCGGTCCCAACACGTTCGTCCCCGTCGCAGCGACCCGCCCACGGATCGAGCTGGTAGCCACCCGCGACATGAAGAAGGTCCCGCCTTCGCCGGAGCAGGTCCGCCTCCAGACCGGGGACCGGATCCGAATCGAAGCCGTCGCCGACCGCTCCGGATACCTCAGCGTTTTCAACGTCGGCCCGACGGGGAACTTGAACTTACTCTACCCCGACGAGTCCTCCCCAGGCGCCGGGCTCGCGCCGCCGATCGTCCCTGCAAACCGGCCACTCCACGTGGTCGACGTCGAGATGACGCCGCCGGCCGGCCGCGAGCGGCTGTTCGCCGTCTGGACCCGCCAGACGCTGCCGATGCGCCTCGATCAGTTGCACAGCCTCGTCAAACGAAGAGAGGGGGATTCGCCCGCCTCCCGGCCCTACGTCGCGACGCGCGACATGAAGCGCGTCCAGCAGTCGGTACAGCAACTGCGACCCGAGGACTGGCACGCGGTGGTGCTCGAGTTGGATCACGGTGCTTGAAGGTTCGACCCGGTAACAACGAGGTGCTTTCGACTGGGGCGCCTTCATCTGCTAGGGCGATGAGGCTGCCGTGGTGGCTTTCTCAACGAGAATAGACGGCGGAGGCGATCCCAGAAGTCAGGCGGCCGTGCCAGAACGGGCTCATCAGCCAGGAATCGCTCCAGGTCGTCGACGAGTTCGGCGGCGGTGGAATAGCGTCGTTCCGCCCGCTTCTCCAGGCATTTTAGACAGATCCGCTCCAGGGAAACAGGAACCTCCGGCCGGATCTGACGCGGTGACGCGGGTGCTTGCGCATCGACTTGGCGGAGGACCGACACCACGGAAACTCCTTGGAACGGTCTGCGTCCGGTCAGGCATTCGTACAAGATCGTTCCCAGCCCGTAGACATCGGTGGCTGGCCCTATGCTGCCTGGCTCTCCGCGGACTTGCTCTGGCGACATGTAGGCGGGCGTACCCATCAGTTCACCGGTACGCGTGACGCCCTCTTCATCCTGCCCGATCGGGTCCAGGAGCTTGGCCAGCCCGAAGTCCGAGATCATGGGTGTGCCTGCCTCGGTCAAGAGGATGTTGCCCGGCTTCAGATCGCGGTGGATGATCCCCCGCTCGTGTGCGGCATGGACCGCACGAGCCATCTCAAGAACGAGATGCGCCGCTCGATCCGGAGCCATTGGTCCTTCACGTCGGAGCACCTGCGACAAGCTTCCCCCGCCGACATATTGTAGGGTCAGGAATACGACACCATCCTGCTCTCCAACGTCATGGATTTGCACGATCCCGGGATGGGACAACTGGGCGGCCGCCCTGGCTTCGACTTGGAACCGCGCGAACGCCCGACCATCTGTCCTGCCCATGCCTTCCATGACCTTGAGCGCCACCACGCGGTCTAGGGAGACATCGCGAGCCCGGTACACCGACCCCATCCCGCCCTGGCCCAGTTTCTCGATGATCTGGTAGCGGCCAAGGCGCTGGGGAACCGGTTCCTGACTGCTCTGGACCCGCGGAGGAATCGAACTGAGCGATGGCGCTATCGTGTTCGGATTGAACGAAACGATCGAGACCGCCTCCTCGTGCCGAAGTGCTGAGGAAAAACGATCCGGCAACGCCTCGGGGGCCGCGTCCGGAATTGTTTCGCCCAGGTCGGCGAGGCATTGGAGAGCGCGGGCGACTTCGTCGGTGCCTGTGCACCGATCGGCCGGCGATTTGGCCAGAAGGTTGAGCAAGAGCGCTTCGCCTGCGCGCCCGAGCCGGTTTCCCTCGAGGCTGGGGGGCCGGTGCAAGTGGAGGCTGGCCAGCTCAAAAGGATTGTCGGCCACGAACGGCGGCCGGCCACAGGCCAGCTCGTAGGTGATACAGCCGAGTGCATAGAGATCGGCGGCTGGACCGGTAGCACCGCTGCCTTGAAACAGCTCAGGGGCCGCGTAACGATAGTCGTACGATAATCGCTCAAGCGAAGCCCCCAGCGCGGAGACCGGAAGGGTGGGATCGCCCAGCTTCACCTGGTCGTCATTCAGCAGAAACACGTTCGACGGCTTGACACCTCCGTGGGCCATTCCCGCGCGGTGGAGCGGTCTCAGCGCCGCGACGATTTGGATAAGGATCGCCCGGATTCTCCAGCCTGGAAACGTCGTACCCACGTCGATCAGCGACTGCAAGGTCACTCCGTCCACATGGTCTCGCACCACGAAATACAGCTCGTGCTCGGGGAAAGCGCGGACCTCCCTGGTCAGCACCAGGTTCTGATGGACGAACCGGCGTGCCTGATAGCTCAAGTCCAGAAACTTCGCTCGGATCAAAGGCTGACCGGCGAACTCGGGCCGCAGCACCCGGACGACCACGTCGAGCTCGTCCTCCTCGTCGCGCGCGGCGTAGGCCGATGTGAACAACCCCTGACCCAGCACGCGGCTGATCCGGTACGGACTGTGGATCGCACGGAAGACCGCGACGGTCTTCTCCATCTCAAGCACCAGCCGCTTTCGCTCGAGCATCAGGATCGCCTGGTTGCGCAGATCTCCCTTGAGAAGATTCACCAGGCGGTCGAGCAACGCGACGACGTCGCGATGTGACTCGAATGCAGCCAAACCTTCGAGCACGGTACGGACCTGATTGGCGACGCCTTGGCGGGCCAGGTCCAGGATCGCGGCCGACGTCCTCTCCCAGCCGAGGGCGCGGGCCGCCACCTTGGCCTGCTCGCGCACCTTGTTCGACCCGTGAACCAAACCGCCGAAAATCGCGGGAATCCCCGCTGGATCGCGACTCCGACGGATCGCGTCCAGCCGCGCGATCAGGGCATCGACCGGCTCACCATCCAAGTCCTGTTCGCATGAGCAGGCTGCGTCGCCGACGTCGTCGATCCTCTTGTTCCCCTCGTACGGCGTGCTCGACAGCGTCGACAGGGGTGCAGACAGAAAAACGCCTCCCGGCCCGATCGAGCAATTCCAGGGCTTTTGCATCGTCCCCATCGCGCGGGCGTCGCGCTCAACCGCCTCCGCGACGTATTCGAACAGCTCGGCGACGCCGACCCGGCCGTCACCGTCCCGATCACCCGCGCCGCGGATTCCTTCCAGCAGGTGGTGGGTAAACAACCCATGCCCCCATGTCTCGGCTTCGACGGAGACCTGTCCATCGTCGCACGAGGCGATCAGGAACCTCCCTCGTCCCGTCAGTTCCTGGAAAAGCGCTGGCCTGATGCGCATGTCGCGCGCCCCGGCCTTCGCCGCGTTCCCCCCGCGCGGAATGAGCTTCGCGGCATGGCAGCAGTCGAGGCAGACGACCACCGCACCCGCGTCGATCCCCTCGATCCACCGCGCCAGGTCGGCCATGAGCACGCCGCGAGTCACCAGGTCCTCGGGATCGGCATCGTACGGCAGCAGGAAACCCTCCTCGCGACGTCCGACTGCCTGAACCATCCCATGCCCGGCGAAGTAGATGACGGCGATCTCAGCCCCCTTCGCCTGCTCCGGCAGCCATTTCGAGAGGTGGTGGGCAACTGCGTCGCGGCCTGCGTCCGCATTCGTGAGCAACTTTACCCGCGGGGCGGGAAAGCCGCAGACGCCGGAGTCGATCAGCACGTCCGCCAATGCCTCGGCATCGCGCGCAGCGTACCGTAAAGGCCAGACCCGCTCGGCATGCAAGTACTCGCCGATCCCGATCAGCAGCGCGGCCCCGGATCGTCCCCCATCACCCATCGCCATCGGCGATCCCCCTACGATGCGTCCGAGAGCTTCCCCCCACCTCACTCGTTTCGGGTGGATGACTGGCTCGACCACGTTCGCGCGTTCGCAGACGGGAGCATCAGGATATTTTACACCGAGTTTCACCCGCTGTCTTCCATTGGTGCGATCAATCGTGTCTGATAGACGCTCGCGTTTGTCGATCCCGCGTCGCTCTTTACCCTGAAAATTCATCGAGGAAGGTTTATGCGAATCCGACGTGTCAAATTGCCGGCGCTCGCCGTGGCGCTCCTGGTGATGGGAATGAACACGAGCGTCACATGGCCGGTAAGGGCCGACGACGCCAAGGTGGACGGGACCTGGAAACTTGTCGTGCTGGCGTACGGTGACGATGAATTCGCGCTGATCAAGCTGAGCCCCCAAGACGGCAAGACCGTCGCCACGCTGGTCGACGCCCAGCAAAGACTGCTGGGAAAACCGCAGGTCAAAAAACTGGAACAGAAAGGCGATGTGTTGACGTTCACTCTGAGCGGTCCAACCGGCGAGACGAGGTTTGAGGGAAAGCTCGTCCCGGACGGCCCGAGCGCAGGCAAGATCCTGGGAACTTATACCTTCCAGGGTGAGCTGTTCCCCGCGCGGTTGGAAAAGACGACGGACGCGAAGGTCGGGGACCTCAAACGGAGTCCTCTGGTCGCCCAATACATGGCGGCAATGAGAGAGACGGATCCCAAATCCAAGATCAAGAAACTCGAGGAGCTGATCCACGGCAACCACGGTGCCCCGAACAGCCAACTGCTCTACGGCGGGTTGCTAGACTGGGCCGACGCGGCTGGACTGGATGCCCAGAAGGTTGACAACCTGGTCAAGCAGTGGAGCGAAGAGGCCAAGCCTTACGGGGACGCCTGGTTCAGCGAGGTCCGGTTCAAGGCATTGAAGGCCATCGGGACGAAGAAGACCTTCGCCAAGCTGAGCGTCGCGCTGGCGCAGGAGGTCGACAAGGGCGTCAGCGATCAGGCGGTCGAGAAAAAGGCGGCCGTGGTGGAGGTCCTGGCCAAGGCGGCCCGGCTCGCCGGCATGGCGGACCTGGCCAAGGAAGCCGACTCTCGCCGCGCCAAGCTCGAGGTCCAGCTCGATGACGATTACCACCACAAGGTTCCCCCGTTCAAACCAACCCTCTACGCCGGCCGGAAGAAGCCCGAGGCCAACCAGGTCGTCCTGATGGAGCTCTTCACCGGAGCGCAATGCCCACCCTGCGTCGCGGCCGACGTCGCGTTCGACGGCTTGTTGCAAACGTACAAGCCGGCTGATTTCATCGGACTCCAGTACCACCTCCACATCCCCGGCCCCGACCCGCTCACCAACAAGGACTCACTGGCGCGCCAGCAGTATTACGGGAGCGAGGTCCGCGGTACACCCTCCACCTTCTTCAACGGTCGGAGCGAAGCCGGCGGTGGCGGCGGTATGGGAAATTCCCAGGGGAAATACACCGAATACCGCGCGATCATCGACAAGACCCTCGAATCCTCGAAGGGCGCTCAGATCACTCTGTCCGCCAGCCGCGCCGGCGACCAGATCAAGATCGTCGCCTCAGCCCTGGTGACCGCAACCGGCGAGAAATCCAAGGAAGAAAAGGAGAAACCCAAGAGGGTGCTTCGCCTGGCCTTGACCGAAGAATCAATCCGCTATGTCGGCGGCAACAAGCTCCGGTTCCACCACCACGTCGTCCGGGCCCTGCCGGGAGGCGCCAAGGGGAAGGAACTCGCCGGCGGCGCGGGCAAGGTCGAAGTCACGCTCGACCTCGCCGATTGGAAGCGCGGCCAGGAAACCTACCTGAGCGACTTCGCCAAGTCGAATGCGTTCCAGAACCCGCTGCCGGAGATCAAGCTCGATGACCTCGCGGTCGTCGCCTTCGTCCAGGACGATGGCGATAAGAGCATCCTCCATGCCGTCTCGGTGCCGGTCAAGCAAGCCAACCCTTGAGAGTGTGCCTCGGCGTCATACGAAGATGTCATCGACGGCCATCCGCCACCCGGGGACAGCGGGCTCGGCTTCCGCCTGCTGCCCCGAGACGTATACCGCCTTCGGCGCGTCGGGGTCGCCCCGGTACACCGTCACGTTTCGAGCGACAGGATCGACGTCCCAGATCACAAGCGTACCGGCGGCGAAGTAGTCGGCCCGCTTGGCGGACATTGCGGCCTCGGCCGCGTTGCCGTAATCGTTCTCGCTCCGAACCTCGACGGCGAACGTGGGCGCGCCATCGACGAACCGCATCCTGTTTTGAGGGCGAGGCCCGGTGTGGAACGCAACGTCGGGCGAAAATGATTGTCGCCCGCCAGGCAATGGCCGTGTCAGGGCGAAACCGATCCCGTCGGTGTAAGCCGCTCCGGTTCCGGTGCGCCGCGCATGCTCCCGCAAGCTCACGACGATTTCCAGGGCAGCGGAGTTCGGAGCGTCGCCGCTGGGCATGAGTCGAACGATCCTCCCGGCGATCAACTCCGCCTTTCCGTCCACACGATACAAATCGTCGAGCGTGGCCGCCGTCTGAGTCGCACTGGCCATGAGCAACCTCCGCCCCTCGAACACACGACCTGATCTTCGGTCCAATTCCTAACGCGGCCGCGCCGCAACCGGATGTAGGGTGGGTCGAACGATGCTCGGCATCGTGAGGCCCACCGATCGCCACAGCCCGCGCGGTGGGCCTCGCCGCGACGAGTCGCAGCTCGACCCACCCTACGGCACTGATCTTCGGTCCGGTTCTTGATTGTATCGCCAGAAAGGAAAAGCGACAATTTGCCCAATGGAACTCAGTGGAGCTCGGGAGACAAAGGAATCACCGGCAGAATCACCTGCGACGGATGTGTCGCGTCGTGGAAGACGGTGTTGTCGGCCGACACCATGCGGCGGTATTCGCCGAGCGGGTCCCCGGTGTTGGGGTTGACGTCGAACCGCGGATAATTGCTGCTCGACACGTCGACGCGGATGCGGTGCCCCTTCTTGAAGACATTCGCGTTGGGATAGAGCGTGATCGTGATCGGGACGACCTCGCCCGGCTTGAGCGGATGCGCCTGGTGGTCGAGCCCTTCGCGGTAACGGACCCGAAGGATCGAGTCACCCAGGTTGAGGTCGACGCCGAGGGGATAATCCGGGTTAGGGGGGACCTCGTCGATCAGCTTGGCGGTGAAGTCGGTATCTGGCGCGGTCGAGGCGACCCAGAGCTTGACCAGCGTGGTGCCGGTGACTTCCAGGTCGGCCTGCACGGGGGCGGTGCGAAACACCAGCACGTCCCGCCGCTCCGAGAGCGGCAGCCGGTCAAGGGCGGCGTGGGTGTCGTCCCGCGACCGCTGGTCGTAGCCGCCGCTGGTCATCAAGCCCTGGTTCGACGAAATATTGCCACCGACAGTCGGCACGGGATGGTGCGGGTCGAACGTGAATGTCGTGAAGCTGGAGGGCAGGGGGGAAGGTGAGCTCGAAAGCGTGCCGTCTGGATTGAGGAAAAGCGAGGTCGGCCTGGCTCGGAGCAGGGGCCATTCGTGCTCGGCCCGCCAGGAGCCGCCGTGCCGGAGCCGGCCGGCCGGCGAACGGCGGTCGTCGCCGGTGCCCATGATGTAGAGCAGCACGGGCGGATCGTCGTCCACGCCGTTCTTGTCCCCTCGCAGCCATCGGTCGTACCACCGCAGCCGGAAAGCCAGAAGGTCGATGCCCGCCTCGCGCGTGAACTCGACTTCCCCCGCAACGTTCGCGTTCTGCCCACCGTGGACCCAGGGCCCGATCACCAGCCGCTGGGGTGATTTCTTGGCCTGCGCGAGCGCCTCGAAGTTCATGCTGACCTGGCGGGCCCATGAGTCGTACCAGCCGGTGATGTGCAAGACGGGAACGTCGGCATAATCGCTCACATGATCGACGACCGACATTCCCTTGATGTGCCAGAACGGGGACTCGGGCCCGCTGCGCATCGCCTCGACGAGCCACGACTCGTACTCGCGCACGACTCGCAGAGGCGTCGTGCCCGGCCGGATCGGCAGGTTATCGGCGTGCTGGCGGATCCGCTGACCGTTCTCCACCAGCGCCCGCCGCAGCGCCGGGTCGGCGAGTGCCGCCTTGGAGTTGGGAGCGCCGGTCTGGAAGATCCAGTTCATGAACCGCAGCTCGAACGCCCCGCCGTGTCTCATGCCGCTGACGCCGCAGTTCGACACGGAATCGATGGGGACCATCGTGGTGAGGTGGGGCGGATTCATCTCCGCCAGCGCATGCTGGGTGCCGCCGGGATAGCTGGTGCCGAAGGTGCCGACCTTGCCGTCGGACCAATCTTGCCGGGCGATCCACTCGACGACTTCGAAGCCGTCCTCGGGATCGTCAACGATCAATCGCCAGACTCCCTCGCTCGCATAACGTCCACGGACGTCGTTGGCGACCACGACGTAGCCTCGCTCGGCGTAATAGCGGCCTTCGCTGCTGGTACCGTCCTTGTTATAGGGCGTGCGAGTCAGCAGGGTGGGGAACCGGCCGGCAGCCGGCTCGCCGTCGCGGGCCGGCCGATAAACGTCGGCGGCCAGGCGGATTCCGTCGCGCATCGGGATCATCAGGTCCTTCTCGACGACCACGCCAAACTCAGCCGGCCGCGGATTCACCTTGGGCGGCTGTGCGAGCAGTCGCCCGGAGTTCCGACCGACCAGCAGATCCGACACGGCGATCACGACCAGGACGGCAAGGACGGGCCTTCGAAACGGCATGGTTGCTTCCCTCGACAAGATCGACATTTCCGTGGTTCGGTCCCGATTGTCGCCCGCGGCTCGCGGAAAGCAACCACCCACCGGGAATTCACCCCGCGACCACGGATGACGCGGATGGCTGGTACTCGAGAACCAGGAAGAATCAACCACGGATCGCACCGATGACACGGATCGGAGAGTGACGCTAGAATGTCGTGCCGGCTCGTGCGAACGATGATCGTTACGAGAGAAGCAATCATGAGAAGAGCCTTTTTGAGGACGGTCTTCCAGATCGTTGAAGACACAACGGCGGTACTGAACCGCGACGCGATATCCCGTGCTGCTGGGAGAGCGCCAGTGCGGTAGGAGCAGCCATGAGAACGACCCGTGTGGCCGCGGTGAGCATGAACGGGTTCGGAAGAGATGATCGTGGCGACCCTCGACGCGGCCGCGCTGGCCCGTGAACGCGCCCTGGCCAACTACATGCTGCGGACACGGCGGCCGGAGCTGTTCGGGGAACTCGTGCGTGAGCAGGTCAGCAGTTGAGTCCAGGATCAGAACGGCACGACAGCCCTGCGACATGGAAAGACGAGGCCATGATGACAGCTTGCACCGTGATCACCGCTCTCGCGGCACTATTGACCGGCGCCGTCCAGCCGGCCGGCGAACGGCCGGCGCGTCCCAATATCGTGATCATCCTCGCCGATGACCTCGGCTTCTCCGACCTGGGGTGCTACGGCGGCGAGATCCGGACCCCCAACCTGGATGGGCTGGCTTCGGGCGGTTTGCGGTTCACGCAGTTCTACAACACCGCGCGGTGCTGGCCGACACGGGCCGCGCTGCTCACGGGCTACTATGCTCAACAGGTCCGGCGCGACACGGTGCCGGGCGTACCGAGCGGCACCGCTGGCATTCGTCCGAAATGGGCGAAGTTGCTGCCCGAGATGCTCCGTCCGATCGGGTACAGGTCCTACCACTCGGGCAAGTGGCACCTTGACGGGATGCCAATGGCCAACGGGTTTGATCGCTCCTACCTCTTGGAGGACGTCGGGCGCTACTTCCGTCCGCGCGTCCACTTCGAGGACGACCGGCGGCTACCGCCGGTCGAGCCTGGGACCGGATACTATGCAACGACCGCCATCGCCGACCATGGCATCAAGTACCTCGCGGAACATGCGGCGAAGCATGGCGGCCAGTCGTTCTTCCTCTATCTCGCCTTCACGGCGCCGCATTTCCCTCTGCAGGCGCGGCCGGATGACATTGCCCGTTACCACGGGCGGTACCTTGAAGGCTGGGAGGCCGTCCGCGCGGAGCGCTGGAAACGGATCCAGGACTTGGGCCTCGTCAGCGGCCGCCTTTCGGACGTGGAGCGCGAGGTCGGTCCACCTTACCACTTGCCCGATGCCCTCCGGCTACTTGGCCCCGGCGAGGTCAACCGGCCGGTGCCGTGGGGCACGCTCACCGACCTCCAGCGCGAGTTCCAGGCGGCGAAGATGGCCGTCCAGGCCGCGATGGTCGACCGGTTGGATCGAGAGATCGGCCGGGTACTGGATCAGCTCCGCAAGATGGGTGCGTTCGAGAACACGCTGATTCTCTTCCTGTCCGACAACGGCGCGAGCGCGGAGATCATGGTCCGTGACGACGGTCACGACCCGGCGGCCGTCCCCGGCTCGGCCGCCACGCACCTTTGCCTGGGACCAGGGTGGTCCACGGTGGCCAACACGCCGTTCCGCCGCCACAAGACCTGGGTCCACGAAGGGGGCATCGCGACGCCCCTCATCGTTCACTGGCCGAAAGGCCTTCCCACCCTGGGCGGGCTCCGCCACGACCCCGGCCACGTGATCGACCTCGTGCCGACGATCCGGGAAGTAACCGGAGCACGCCTCCCCGACGCCGGGGACGGCCGGCCCATCCCCGCGCCCCCCGGCAAGAGCCTCGTGCCGGCCTTCGCCCGCGACGGGACAGTGAGACACGACGACCTGTGGTGGGAGCACGAAGGGAACCGTGCGATCCGCATGGGCGACTGGAAGCTCGTTGCCGCTGGTCGGGACGGGCCCTGGGAGCTGTACGACCTCGCAACCGACCGCACCGAGACGCGAAATCGCGCGCGGCAGCACCCCGCGAAAGTCCACGAGCTGGCCGAGCGGTGGCAGCAGCGACGCGACGAGTTCATTGCACTCGCACGAGACGACCTGAAAGCCGGTCAAGCGGCCGGCACGGTCAAGCCTGTCAAGGAGCTGATCCTTCCCGGCGAATCATTCGTCATCGCCGGGCGGCCGGCCTTTATCTTGACGCCGGCCGGGGACAAGCGCCGCACTCCCCAGCCGTGGATTTTTTATGCACCGACGCTGCCAGGGTATCCCGACTCCCACGAGAAATGGATGCACGAGCAGTTTCTCGCCGCCGGGGTTGCCGTGGCGGGGATTGACGTCGGTGAGGCCTACGGCGGTCCGCGGGGTCGCCGTCTCTTCACGGAGTTCTATCGCGAGCTGACTGAGAGGCGGGGCTTTGCGACCAGGCCGTGCCTGCTGGGGCGGAGCCGCGGCGGCCTGTGGGTCACGAGCTGGGCCGCCGAGAACCCGGACAAGGTCGCCGGAATCGCCGGGCTCTATCCCGTCTTCGATCTGCGGACCTACCCGGGGCTGGACAAGGCGGCCCCCGCCTACGACCTGACCCCCGCCCAACTCGAGCCCCGGTTGCTCGAGCTTAACCCCATCGAGCGCGTCGGCGTTCTCGCAAAGCGTCGCGTGCCCGCTTTCCTCATCCACGGAGCCCAGGACAAAGTCGTGCCGCTCAAGGAAAACTCCGCTGAGTTCGCGGCGCGTTATCGGGCCGCGGGTGCGGCGGACGCCGTCACCCTGGTGGTGGTCCAGGGACAGGGACACAACTTCTGGGAGGGATTCTTCCGCTGTCGTGAACTCGTTGACTTCGCCATCGATCGGGCGCGATCGGGGGCGGTGCCGCCGAGCGGGAAGTAAGGCGGGCAATCGACAGTCAAAACCTTTGAACAACACCCCCGTCCCTTGCATCTGGTCTCGAGGGCGGGGAAAATTCCTGTTACGCAATCCACTCGGACCAGCCACAGGAGACGATCGATGAAGACGCAGCATTGCCGTCGGGTGTTTCTGGGTGCGGCGGGCGCGAGTCTATTTGTCCGCAGCGGCCGCTCAGGCCGGGCCGCGCCGAGCGAGCGGGTCCGGGTCGCCGTGATCGGCTTGCGCAACCGCGGAACCGATCATGCGCGGCTGTTTGCCGCCAATCCGGGTGCGGACGTCGCGGCCGTCTGCGACGTCGACGATGCGATGTTCGAGAAGCCCGTCAATGCTGTCCAGAAGATCGCCGGCAAGCCGCCGCGGACCGAGAAAGACTTCCGGCGGCTGCTCGACGACAAATCCATCGACGCGGTCACGATCGCCACGCCCGACCACTGGCACGCCCTGCTGGCGGTCCTTGCCTGCCAGGCAGGCAAGGACGTGTATGTCGAAAAGCCGGCCAGCCACAACATGGTCGAAGGGCGGCGGATGGTCGAGGCCGCCCGAAAGTACAAACGGATCGTCCAGCTCGGCACACAAAAGCGAAGCACGCCGCACGTCCAGGAAGCCGTCGAGCGCGTTCGCGCGGGAGCGGTGGGCAAGGTCGGCATGGCCCGCACCTGGATCCATCAAGAGCGGGAGAATATCGGCCACGGCAAGCCCGGCCCGGTGCCCGCCGGTGTCGACTACGCCATGTGGCAGGGGCCCGCACCCGACCGCCCGTTCTACCCCAACAGGTTCCATTACAAGTGGCACTGGTTCTGGCATTGGGGCACCGGCGAGCTGGGGAATAACGGCGTCCACGGCGTCGACATCGCCCGCTGGGGCTTGGGCGCAGATGCGCCCATCACCGTCAGCTCCGGTGGCGGCAAGTACGTCTTCGACGACGACCAAGAAGTGCCCGACACCCAGCTCGTGACCTGGGAGTTCCCCGGCGCCTGCCTCGCCTGGGAACACCGCATGTGGTCCAAACACCCGACCGAAGGAAGTGGCTTCGGCGTCGCCTTCTACGGCGACAAGGGGACCCTCTTGATCGACGATCACGGCTGGCGGATCGAGGACGGAGACGGCTCCAAGGGCAAAGTGACCGGTGAGGGCCAGGCGAAGCACGTCCAGAACTTCCTTGACTGCGTCAAGAGCCGTGAGAAGCCAAACGCCGACATCGAGACCGGCCATTTGAGCACCCGGCTCTGCCACCTCGGCAACATCGCCTATCGCACCGGCAAGAAACTCACGTTCGACGCCGTCAAAGAATCGTTCCACGATGCCGCGGCCGATTCCCTTCTGGCTCGTGAATACAGCAGCCGGTTCGAAATGCCCTCCCAGGTTTGAAGCCGGCGAATTTCTTCAGGAGGCGCCTCCGAGAGCGGCTCTGCCCGCCGCGAGCGACAACCAAAATGCAAATCAGCCCGATCGGTATGGCGGTGAGCGAGCTGGATACGCCAGCCCTGTTGATCGACCTCGATCTCCTCCAGCACAATATCGACCGCATGGCTGGCCATCTGCGCGATCGGGGGGTGGCGTGGCGTCCTCATGCCAAGGCCTTCAAGTGTCCGGCGATCGCCCACATCCTGCGGCGGGCGGGCGCGATCGGCGTGACGGTCGCCAAAGTGTCCGAGGCCGAGGTCATGGTCGACGGCGGGATCGAGGACATCCTGATCGCGCACCTGGTGGTCGGGCCGAGCAAGGTTGCTCGGCTGGCGGCGCTGCAGCGGCGGGCCGATGTCAAGGTCACCGTCGACCACCCCGCTCACGTCGATCCATTGGGCCGGGCGGCGATCGCGGCAGGCGTGACGATCGGCGTGCTCGTCGACGTCGACCTGGGCATGAAGCGTACGGGAGTCGCAACCGCCGAAGCCGCCCTCGAGCTGGCCCGGCACGTTTCGGCCACCCCGGGCCTGAGGTTCGACGGCCTGATGGGTTATGAGGGCCACACGCTGATGATCGCCGACCCGGCCGAGAAACGGGCGGCGGTCGCCGCCGCGCTCGCCAAGCTGCTCCACGCTCGCGACGTCGCCGCAGCCGCCGGCCTCGAATGCCGCATCATCTCGGCAGGCGGCTCCGGCTCGTACCAGTACACCGCCGACTTTCCGGGAATCACAGAGATCCAGGCTGGCGGCGGGATCTTCGCATGCCAGTATTACACGAAGATCTGCCAGGTCGTCGGCCACCGGCCCGCACTCACACTTCTGGCCACCGTCGTCAGCCGGCCCGCACCCGATCGCGCCATCCTTGACATTGGCCAGAAATCAATCAGCCAACACCAAACGCCTCCCGTCCTCCGGGACTATCCAGATTGCCAGGTCAGCGGCCTCTCCGCCGAGCACGCCACCATCGCGGTCGATCCGCGAAACTTGTTGCAAATTGGAGAAAAAGTGCATGTCATTCCCGGTTATAGCGATTTTACTTTCGTACTCCACGACCGTGTGCTCGGCTTTCGACAAGGACACGTCGCGGCAGCCTGGGACCTCCTGGGCCGTGGCCGCTTGCAATAGGCGTGGGGTTTTCGTCCCTATCTCTTGAACTACAACCACTTGGGTTTGGTTTCTCAACTTCCGCGGGAAGGATCTGGACTTAGAGTGCATGGATGATACAATTTAGACGGTGGGCTCGTGATTTGCTCTCGAAGACGAGTTTCGTTTCGATTAACTTGATGCGCAAGTAACGAAACTCGAATCCCGGCGTCCTATGTTGAACATGGAATCGAGATTGGACCTGGTGGAGATCGGGAGGTTGGGGCTTGACCAGCGGCGGTGAGAAGAAAACGAGGACGCGACGGCGTTATCGCCCAACGGTAGAAGGGCTTGAGGCGTTGCGCCTGCTTTCGGGCGTCGCGCACGACCATGCTTTGTCGGGGGTGGTCGCCGAGCACGATCTGCTGGCCGAACCCGCGGGGCACGCCTTGCCGCCAGGCGACGATGCACCGTCCGTCTCGAGTGCGACCTGGGACGCAGCCCTGGTCCAAACGCAGCTCGCGGGGATTCTTAGCCCTTCAGGCCCCTCGGTCGCGAGTTCGACGACCGCAACCTCGTTCTCTTCCACGACGCCTCGCGCGACCACAACCGGCAGCGATGCGAAGGCCCTTGCGTCGGGCCTCTCGCAGTTGAACAAGTACCTGAACCGGGCCTGGTATCGCGCGGGAATTCCCACACAACTTCACGACGACAACTCGCAGGGTGTGTACACCGCCTTGCTCCAAAACGTGGGCCGGCAGCGGTTCGACACCCTGGTCTGCGACGTGGGCCACTGGGGCGTCAAGGAAGTCTTCAGCCGCGAGACGTCCGAAGGAGTGGCGTTCTTCCGAGCGGTCGACATGGTGAAGAAACGGGCGCAGCGCGAGCGAGTCCACCAATCCCTCGAATCGGTCGACGTGCCGGCCGCGTCGCGCACCCAAGCTGCCGGCGCGGCGTGGCGCGACGCCCTTCAGGAAGCGATCGAACACACTCTCAGCCCCCGTGAGGCCGCCTTGATCCAGGACACCTTGATGGGCAAGACTCCGGCCGAGATCGCCAATCAGTGGGGCGTCGCACCCAAGACCGTCAGCAACGAGAAGTCCCGCGTCCTCCAGAAGCTCCGCGACGCCCTGGCGAACCACGAGATGAATTGAACCGGGGTCCACGTCAGCTCGGTCACGGGCCGTCCGACCCATCGGGCGAAGGGTCGTCTCGATCGCCGGCGGATGAGTCCTCCTCCGAATCGAGCAAGTCGAGGCTCTCGGTCACCGCGGCCGCCTCGTGGCCGTCCGGGCGGCGCTTGACGAGCAGGCTCGCGACCGCGATCAGCAGCATCCCCAACCAGAACAGCCATTCGGGGATGTGAAAGCCGAGATACTCCGCGTCGTGGAATCCGCTGATCAGCAGCTTCAGCCCGATCCATGCGACCAGGTAATAGGCACCTTCGGCCAGGCCGGGAAATCGATCGAGCATGGAGATGAAATAACGCACGACGAATCGCATCGTGATGATTCCCAGGATGCCTCCGACCAGGACGATGTACAGCTTCCCTCGATACCCGAAGCGATCAGGGAAGCTGTCGGCCATGGCCACCGCAGCGAGGATCGAGTCGAGCGAAAAGGCGATGTCGGCCATCGTGATCGAGGTCACGGTCCCCCAGAAACCGTGGAGCCACCGGCGGGAACCAGGCGCCTGGTTGTCGCCTTCCGCTCCGGATGAGTCTCCGTGCAAGAAATGCGAGATCGCCAGATAGAGCAGATAAACGCCCCCCAGGACCTTGAAGATCCAGAATTTCAGAAGAACCGTGGCTAACAGCACCGCGATGACGCGAAACCCGACGGCGCCCCAGAGCCCCCATCGCAGCACACGGCGCTGGTCGTGGCGGGAGAGATGCCGAACCATGAGCGCCAGCACCAGTGCATTGTCGGCGCTTAAAAGCCCCTCCAGTACTGCGAGCACCCCGGTGTACCAGGCGATCAGAGGAAGGTCGCGGAGCGCGAAACCCCACATACCACATCACCTCCTGCGGTCCTCCCGCCGGGCGGCGGACCGAACCGGCCCGGCGCCTCGGGCGACCGAGGGATTGGATCAAGGTCATGAAAGCGAAGGTCTTATCTTTACCACAACAGGAAGGCCGGGGCGACGGATCGGGAAACCTCGGCGCTCAATTTGAGTTCGCCGGGATGGCCGAAAGATTCGCAAGATACTAACTTCAGGCGGTGTGCCAGTGATGACTGAGCGATCACTCG
This sequence comes from Isosphaerales bacterium, assembly GCA_044450785.1. Classification (GTDB taxonomy): domain Bacteria; phylum Planctomycetota; class Planctomycetia; order Isosphaerales; family Isosphaeraceae; genus JBIOJM01. Next base: position 64,221 of record JBIOJM010000002.1, on the reverse strand, counting down.
GACCGAAGAAGATGATTCCGCGATGAGAACCGGGGCCGGGGCTGGATCGAGAGAGCCGCGAGCCGAGGGTCGATCGACCCGTCGACTCGCATTCGCGATGGGGATCTGCGCGGGGCTCGCGGTGGTGGTGACGCTGGATGGACCAGGCCTGACGATCGACGAACCGCTCGACGTCCGCCCCGGCCGGACCTATCTCGAGGTCCTGCAGGATCGAGGTTGGCATTTCTTCGATCGCGCGGTGGTCGAAAAGGTTTTTCGGGACAACGCCGAGCATCCGCCACTGGGCCGCTGGCTTCTGGGGATCGCCTCGGTGGTGGGCGAGCCGTTCGAGGTGCTCTGGAAAGGGCCGGACCCGACGGGGCAGTACGTCCTGGCGGGCCGGCTGGCCCCGGCGCTGGCGTTCGCTGCTCTGGCCGGCCTGGTCACCCAGGTGGCGGGCCGCCGGTGGGGACCAGCCGCCGGCGCCGGCGCGGCCTTTGCCTTGGTGTCGATGCCTCGCGTCTTTGCACACGCTCATCTGGCGGCCCTCGACACGTTCCTCAGCTTGTTCTGGACCCTGGCGCTGGTGACCGGAGAGCGGTCAGTCCGAGCGAAGCATCCCGCGAGTGCAATGGCCGCAGCCGGCGCGGTGTGGGCCCTCGCACTCTTGACCAAGATCCACGCCTGGTTCTTGCTGCCGATCCTCGGAACGTGGGCATTTCTGTGGCTGCCGCCACGCCGTGCCCTGGCAGTCATGGCGATCTGGTCGGTCGTGGGGATCACCTTGTTCTGGCTGGGCTGGCCCTGGCTCTGGCACGATCCCTTGACGAGGCTCCAGGCATACTGGGGCACGGGGGTGGCGCGTCAGACGATCTTCGTCGAATACTTCGGTCGCGTGGTCGCTGATCGCGATGTCCCCTGGCACTACCCTTGGTTTTACTTCGCGGCGACGGTGCCAGCCGGCTTGCAGGCATTGGGCGCCCTGGGGGTCGTGCACGGCTGGAAGAACCGCCGCGCCGACCCGTTTCCGCTGCTCCTGGTTGGAACAATCGTGGCGTTCCTGGCGCTGTTCAGCGCGCGGGTGCCGGTCTACGACGGCGAACGCCTGTTCCTGCACGTTTTCCCGGCCTGGTCGCTCTTGATCGGACTCGGATTCGGATGGCTCTGGAACCACCCTCTCGCCGGCTTCCGAGCCCGCATCGTGCTGGCGCTGTTCCTGGTCGTTCAGGGTTACGGCCTGGTCGCGCTGCACCCGTTCGGGCTCAGCTACTACAATGCCCTGGTCGGCGGCTTGCCGGGGGCAGAGCGGCTCGGGCTCGAGTTGACTTACTGGAACGACCCGGTCGATCAGGTGCTCCTGGACCAGTTGGCCCGCAAGGCCCGACCCGGGGATTCGGCCGCCCTGGTGCCCACGCTGTATCCAGGGCAGGGGATCCGGACGACGAACCGAGCACTGGAGCGCCGCCGGATCATCCTGGCGGACGAGCAGGAAGGCACTCGTGCCGAGTGGGTCGTCCTGTCGCGCCGAACCGCATACTGGCGGCCCGAGATCAAGGATCGGCTCCGCCTGGGAGAGGGCAGGCGGGTGGCCTCCCGTTCACGGCAAGGAGTCTGGTTGTCCGCCTTGTGGCATTTTCCCGCGCCCCAGACTCGCAGGCGCTCGGGCGCGGTCCCGACCGGCTCGATCCCGCCACCGTTCCGTCCCCCATAGGAGCCGGATCGGTGGTGACCGGCCGACTACTTCCCGGCCCATCCGCTTTTCGTTGACTACGATTGAATCTTGCGTTTATTGCGTTTATGTGCTAGATCTGGTGGTCGACAGGTCGAGGATACTCAGGAAGAGGGCGATCTATGGCTGCCCAACTCGAACGCTTCGCACCGGTGACTCCAAGCGATGACGACCGAGCCCTGGCGGCGGAGTCGATACGGCGCCTGGCGTCGCTCATGCAGCGGGCCTACAAGCTCACGCTCCATGTTCAGGCTGACGAGGGCCCAGGCGAGCAGCTCGTGCTGCCTGCCGTGGCGATCCAACTTCTGAAGACGATCCTGGCGGAAACGGCCCAGGGCAATGCCGTCACGGCCTGCTCGGTTCACGCCGAGCTGACCACACAGGAGGCCGCCAACCTGCTCAACGTTTCGCGACCGCACCTCATCGGCTTGCTCGATAAAGGCGAGATCCCCCATCATAAGGTCGGAACCCATCGGCGCGTCATGCTGCGCGATCTCTTGGAGTACAAGCACAAGGTCGATGCACGAAGAGACGCGGCCTTGACGGAACTGGCCGCGCTTGGCCAAGAACTCGACTCGGACGATTGACCTTGGCGACCTTTACGGCGCTCTTCGACGCTTGCGTGTTGTATCCCCAGACGCTGCGCGACCTCTTGCTCACTCTCGCGCGGACCGACTTATTCCGCGCGCGGTGGACTGCCCAGATTAACGAGGAGTGGTCGGCGAAACTGCTGGCCAAGAATCCCGCGAAAGCGGATCGCGTCGCCCGGACCGTCGGCCTCCTCAATCAGAGCGTCGAAGACTGTCTCATCACTGGGTATGAGGATGTGATCCCGACCCTGGAACTGCCCGATGCCGATGACCGCCATGTCGTGGCAGCCGCGATCGTCGGCCGCGCCGATGTGATCGTCACTATCAACCTCGACGACTTTCCACCTGAGCCGCTTGCGGCCTTCGGCATCGTGGCACAACACCCGGACACGTTCATCGCCCGCCTGATCGACCTGGACCGAGAAGTCGTCTTTGACGCCATCCGACAGATGCGCGAGCGGTACAAGAATCCGCCGCTGACAGCGCACGAGTATGTGGAATCCCTGGAGAAAAAGGGGTTATTGAAAACAGCAAACTTGCTGCGAGGGCACGTCGACCAGATTTGAACCGCATACTGGCGGCCCGAGATCAAGGATCGGCTCCGCCTGGGAGAGGGCAGGCTGATTGCCTCCCGTTCACGGCAAGGAGTCTGGTTGGCCACCTTGTGGCATTTTCCGATACTCCAGACTCGACCGCCCTCCAGCGCTGTCCCGACCGGCTCGATCGCGCCGCCGTTCCGGCCCCCGAAGGAACGGTAGGGAATCCGGCGCGATCCTGGCCGTCACGACAGAGCAACCTGTTCAGGCGGTTTCGAACCGGCGCGCCAACTCCGCCATCTCACTCCGGCACGGTCCGGCGTCGGCTCCGCCTCGCCGCCGGCCCGGCCTACGCTCGATGGCTACGTCCCCGGATCATTCCTGGACTGCGGCCACGCGGAACCCCAGGGAGATGAACCGGTTCTCCGGCGAGCTCCTGTTGCGGTACGCCGGCCGGCAGAGCCACGGGTTGTCGACCCAGCTACCGCCCCGGAAGACCCGGTGCGAGGCCCCGGACGCGCCCGGCGGGTCGGCAGGCGGTGAGGAAGCGTAGTACTTCGCATCATACCAATCGGCGCACCATTCCCAGACGTTCCCCAGCATATCATTCAGGCCCCAGGCGTTCGGCAACTTCTGGCCGACTGGATTGGTCTTACCTTCGGAGTTGCTGGAGTACCACGCATGCTCGCCCAGATTGCTCGCGTCATCGCCGAAGGGATACAGGGGCGTGCTCGTCGCCCGGCAGGCATACTCCCATTCCGCCTCCGTCGGAAGGCGATAGCCGTTACCACCGACAGGGCTGACCTCGCTGCCGTCGATCCGATAGAACGGCGTCCGCTTCTCCCGCTCGCTCAGCTTGTTGCAGAACTTGACCGCGTCGAGCCAGGACACGTTCTCCACCGGCAGGTCGCCCGACCCCTTGAATTGACTCGGGTTGTTTCCCATCACCGCCTGGTACTGACCCTGCGTGACCTGGTGGGCTCCCAGGTAGAACGGACCAGTGATCTTGACCGTATGCTGGGGCTGCTCGCCATCGAACCACTCCCGCTTGGAATCAGGAAATAGCCGCATCAGATGATCGATCTGGTCCTTGGAGGAGCCCATCAGGAACGAGCCGGGCTCGATACGAACCAAGGTCATGCCGAGAGAATTGGTTAGTTTTTTCGCCGGTGACGAAGGTGGCGATTCGGGCCCCGCCGATCGAATCGCGGTCTCTCGAGGTGGCTTCGCGGTCGCGGCGGACGACTTCTGGAAGAGGAATTCGATCCCTTTGATGAGCCGGTCGACATGATGGTGGAAGTCCCGTCCCTGATCCACATCGATCGCATTGCGAAAGGCCAGGCGGGCGAGCGAGGGCGGCAAGTCGGCCTCGCCCGGCATCGTGGCACGATCGATCAGGATCGGGATCACGGGTAGATTCCGATTCAGCGCTGATTCAAGCTCGATCCGGACAAAGTCTCTCGCGTCGTCGAGCCGTCGATGAGCGTCGGTGTCCCCAGCCCACTTCGTTCCGATCACGGCGAGGACCACGTCGCACTGACCGACGGCCGAGTCGATGTGTTCCCGGAAGTCTTCACCGAAGGGAATGGAATCGATGTCCATGAAGACACAATCGCGGCCGAAGTGAGCAAGAAGACGGTCGTAGATCCGCCCGGCAGCGCCGATCGAATCCTGCCGCCGATAGGAGAGGAAGATCTTCGACATGAGCCCCTCACCGCATCGGTCCTACCCTGCCACCCGGGTTGCTGCCAGCGACGATTCGAGCGTATCAATTCGACGTGCGGACAACAACAAGATTCTCGCTGTTCAGCAGCCCGGATCCTCCCTATCCATCGGTCCGCTCGACCGAGGGGCGAGCCGTTGCGGTCCCAACCCTGCCGTCATCCGGGAGGTTGCATTTCCTGACTGCCAAACTCATAATTCTATTTCCGTGCTCCGTTCCGGAAGCTGTGCCGCTGCCGCCATTTCATGGTGGACCCAACCAAATGCCTCAGACCAAGGACTGGGCAATCATCGTCGGGGTCCAGAAGTATCCGGGTGTCAGCGATCTTAACGGCCCCGAGAACGACGCGAAGGACTTCCGGGACTGGGTTGTGTCTCCTCGAGGAGGCGACGTGCCCCCATCGAATGTCCGGGTGATCCTCACCTCAGACTATCCGCTGTTCACCACGCTCAAGCAGGCGAGGCCGATTACCAGCGACGTCGAAGCCGCCTTCGATGACTTGTACGAACTGGTCTGGCCCGATCGGATGACGTACAACCCGGGACGGCGGCTCTACATCTACATGGCCGGCCACGGGATCGAGCCGCAAGCCGACCATACCGCCTTACTGATGGCCAACGCAGCGGAGCGGAGGTTCGGCTATCATATCCTCGGCAAAGCCTACGCCGATTGGTTCTTCCGCTCGGTCTCCTTCGAGGAAATCCTTCTCTTCATGGACTGCTGTCGCGATCACTACCCCTCGACCCATTTGAACAACCTGAAGTGGGACGACACTTACGACCATCGGGCGGTCGATAAGGTGAAATACCTCTACGGCTTCGGGGCCGTGTGGTCGAAGACGTCCCGCGAGCGGACCGTCGGTGTGGAGACCCACGGCGTGTTCACCACGGCCCTGCTGGCGGGCCTCAGGGGCGCCGCCAGTCGCCCTGACAACCTCATCACGGCGGCCTCGCTCCGCGACTATCTCAACGAGAACATGAAGAACTTTCTCGCTCCCGAGGATCAGAAGAACCCGGAAGTCCCCAAGCAACCCGTATTCACTCTCAATCCGAGCACCGGCGAAGGTTTCGTGATCGCCAGCGCGCCGGCGAAAACATATCAGGTGGAGATCGGCCTCGCCGCGGACACCCTGGGCCGCGAGGTTGAGGTTCGCAACGGCATCAAGTTCGAGGTCGTCGGCAAGAAGGTCGCGGATACGGTCACCTGGGAATTGGATCTCCCTCGAGGGACGTACCTGGCCCAGATCTTGAGCCTGGGGCGGCAGAAGACCTTCACCGTTCCCAGCGGGAAGGAGGACGGCCGTGTCGATTTTACTCTCTGACGCCGCGGACGAGCTCGTCCACTTTGATGTGAGCACGGCGGACGAGGCCGCCGAACTGTTCGTGCTGGACGGCCACCTGCGGCTGGTCGCCAAGGGCCGGGGCCGCATCCGTGCGGACCTCGAACCCGGCATCTACAAAGTCAAGGTGCGAGCCGGTTTCCAGACCAGCGAAGAGCTCGTCGTCCTGACAAAGGATCCGTTCACGAAGACCTACCCATGCCCCGAGTTCGCGTCTCCAGCGCCGCTGCGCGGAACCGCCACGACCGACGAGGGCCAGATCGAGGCTGCCCAGCAGCAGAGCCGTCCCGACGCTGTCCACCATGAGGCCGGCTCGGGGAGCTGGATCTTCGTCTTTGCCCGCGACTGGACCGCGCCCACCGAGGCTGCGCGGCCCCCACGACCCGACAACCCGGCACGTGGGCTGACCCTCAGGGACGCTGCGGGAGGGATGGTCGTCGACGTCGCCGAGAAGGCCAAAGTCAATCTCGAAGGCAACCCGTGGGCGGCATGCAACGTCCGGGTCGATCCGGGGTTTTTCCGGCTGAGTCTCGAACTCGCCTCGGGCGCGACGCTGGAACAGACGATCGTCGCCACGCGCGGGTGGCAGACGCAGGTCTTCTTGATGCAACGGCCCGACGGTCAAGACCCCGATGCGGGCGACCGCCGCGCCGACTTGGCCGGGGCGGCCATCCTGATGGCCGAAGGAGGCGGCTTCCAGGCCGACTACGCCGGCCTGAGGATGGCCGAATTGGCGCGGCTCGGCCTGGTCAATGGTCGACAGGTGTTGTCCGACGGCGTCGTCGCCGAGATCCTCGGGGAGAAATTCCAGAACCCCATGCTCGGCCTCTTCGGCGCTCATCTCCTGCTGGGTAGGAAGCCACTGGAGCCGGCGGTCGCACAGCGCCCCGAGGCACCCAGGCCCACCCTCGCCGACCACGGGACGAGCGAGATGCGGTTCCCCGACGTCAAGGACATCCCTTCGCCGAACGTCGTGCCGCAGCCCCCCAGGAAAACGCTGGACCCAGCAAGCGAGGAAGACCTCAAGAGCTTGCGGCTCATCGTCGCTAACCTCCGCAACCTGCTCTGTCGAGATCATCCGCATCCTGACGTCGAGGCCCTCGCACTCGCCCTCGGGCCCGAGAATGGCGCCCGCATCTCCACGGTCCCTCCAATGCTCCGCAGGAGCTGGTGTCTGATCCTCGACGCCAGTGTCGAGCGGCCGGATCTCGTGCCACCCGGCTCGCTGGCGGCGCAGGTCTGCTCGCGGGTGTGGGGCGGTGAGCCGTGGCTCTTGTGGATGAACCCGGCGCCGATCAGGGTCTTCGAGTACGCCGTGCCGATCTTGGGCTTCGAGTCCGCCCGGCCTATGCCGGAGGAGCCCGGGCTCGGTGACGTCGAGTCCGCCCTGTTCGCCCAGGTCAAGCGGCTCGGGCGGCGCCGGGGTGTAGCGAACCTGTACGACGTCGGCGGCGGGGCGGACGCGACCTCGAAATCTCCCAACGTAGGCCGCGAGGTCGACGCAACCCTGCGATTCCGCCGCCCCGACGATGCCATCATGGCGCGGCTGGTCCGGACCTTCGGCATGCCCAGGTCCAGTCTCGAGGCATTGATGGACAAGATCGACCAGCAAATCGTCAACAAGACCCGGTGGTGCTTCGCCTGGTACGCGACCAAGCCGGCGGCCGACACTGCCGAGCGCGCCGCGCTGCAGAAGAGCGCCAAGTGGCCGAAGGACTCTAACATCACCGTCTCGTTCCTCGACGGCGACCCGACCGTGCAGAAGCGGGTGCAAGCGGCCGCCTTGCAGTGGACCGTGCCGGGCCGGACGGCCAACCTGAGGCTGGTCTTCCCGCCCAACACCACCGAGACGAGCATCCGGATCTCGTTCCAGCATCCGGGGTCGTGGTCAACGCTCGGCACGACCTGTAATCGGGTGCCCCAGGGGCAGCCCACGATGAACTACGGGTGGCTGACACCGGAGACCGGCGGCGCGGAGCTGCGGCAAGTGGTCCTGCACGAGTTCGGCCACGCCTTGGGGCTGATCCACGAGCACCAGAACCCCGATGGCGGGATCCCCTGGGACCGGGAGGCGGTGTACGAGGCCCTGTCGGGCCCGCCCAACAACTGGCCCCGGGATGTCATCGACTCGAACATGTTCGAGCCGTACTCCAAGAGCGAGACGAACTTCACGAACCTCGACAAGAATTCGATCATGATGTACCCAATCCCGGCGACGTGGACGACCGACGGGTTCTCGGTGGGCCTGAACACCGACCTGTCGCCGACCGACATCGCGTTCATCCGGAACCAATATCCGTGAGCGACGGCTCGCCCTGCCGCGCTAGCCTGCCGACCAATCCCGAAGGGATCGCCGACCATGTGTGTGCTCGCCCTCCATATGCTCATCAGCGTCGCAGCGATCGTGGCGTTGCCGGGGAGTGGCGCCCCGGCGACTCCGCCCCCTGCCGCTGAACCGCCGTCGTTCTCGGTCGCCAAGCTCCAGATGAGCGGGGCGACCGGGCAGGACAAGTCCAGCGCCTCGTTCTACGTGCTCGCGGGCAAGGACGCGATCAGGGGCCTCCACCTGCTCCCCGGCGACCTCGCCGTCAAGGATGGCCCGGTCATCGCGGCCAACAATTATCAGGTCAGCCCCGTGATGGTCGCGACCCTCGAAGCGGGGCAGGCGGTGCTCGTCACGGTCACCGCCGGACCGGCCCCCGCCTCGGGGACCTATCAGGGGGCGATCCGCCTGCTCTATCAGGGGATCAAGCCCAACGCCCGGCTCGAGCTGCCTGTCGAGCTCAAGGCGACCGCGAAAACGGCCCTCGAGCTGGCGCCCCACCCCTCCCCGCTGGTCGTCCGCGTGACACGGTCTTTCCTGCCGCGGCTCGGCGGCAAAGCCGGGGCGGAATCCGCCCAATTCAGCGTGCGGCAGAAGGCCGACGGCCACGGGCGTGTCCGGGTCGCCCTGACCGGTCCACTGGACGGAGGCGGCACCAATGCGCACGGCCTCCCCGAAGGCGCGGTCGCCGTCCTGCCGCGCACCCCGCCCGGCCCGGAAGTCGGCGCCGAGTTCGACCTCCCGCCCGGCCTCTGGACGTCGTTCCAGGTCGTGCTCAAGTCCGCCGACCTTGAACCCGGCACCTACCGGGGCGCCGTCGAGCTGTCCGGCGACTGGAACTCGGTCCAGACGCTCCCTCTCGAAGTGACGGTCCGCGACTCCTGGGGCCTCCCGCTGCTGGTCCTGCTCGTGGGCTTCTCCCTCTCGTTCGTGGTCACCTACATGGCCACGACGGGCTCGGCGCTGCTGCAGACCTTCCGGCGGATCGACTCGCTGCAAGAGCGGCTGGCCCGCCCGTGGCTGTTGGCCAGCGACGACGTCGCGGATTGGCAGCGCCGGCTCCGCCTGCTCAACGAGCAGGCCAGTGGCCTGTCGCAAACGCAGGCCCAGTCGCTGCTCAACCAGATCGTGAAGGAGATCGACGAGGCCCAGGTCGTCTCCGAGGACCAGCTCAAGCTGATCCGCGACCGGCGCGCCGCCCTTGACCAGTTCGGGGAACAGTCCCTGGCCGACCCATCCCTCGGCGCCCTGATGACGAGCCCCTGGGTTGCCGGACTTGCGGATCGGCTCGTCGCGCTGGCGGCAGCCATCCAGGACGGTTCGCTCACCCGGGGCGTGGTCGCCGCACGGCTCAAGAAGGTCAACGATGAGGTGACCCTCCTCGGGACCCTCGGCGCGACCCTCCCCCGGGCGAAGGACGACGTGGACGTCCAGGCGCAGAAGCCCGGAGACTGGCTCAATTTGGTCGCGAGCCCGGATGACCAAGAATTGACCGCCCTGATCGAAGCCCTCGAAAAAAAGGGGCTTTGGCCGTCCACCCCGCAACACGTTGCGGAGTTGGAGAGCGCACCGGGAGCGGGAGCGGGAACGGGAGCGGGAGAGGCAAGGAGAAGGCCGCCCGGGTGGCGAGAGAGGATCGTCGCGTGGACGAGGGACCCGCGGAAGTACCTCCCCGTACTGTCCGTTCTCCTCTCGTCGCTGGCCGTGGGCCTGCTCGTCTTCACCGGCCTCCTGACACTGTACGCCGGCAAGCCGACCTTCGGCTCGAACTGGCCCGTCGAGTACCTTGGCGTCTTCGTCTGGGGCCTGGGGAGCGAGGCGGGGCGCAAGCAGGTCGGGGACCTCGCGCCGGCCCTCGGCGCGCTCCGCGGCCGGCTCGGCCTGACGGCGCCTCCCGCCTGACCGGGACCAAGACCGGCTCCGCCATCTCACTCCGGCACGGTCCGGCGTCGGCTCCGCCTCGCCGCCGGCCCGGCCTACGCTCGATGGCTACGTCCCCGGATCATTCCTGGACTGCGGCCACGCGGAACCCCAGGTCGCCGTACCGGGACCCCGGCGTGCCCCTGAAGCGGAACGCCGGCCGGCAGAACCTCGGGAAGTAGAACCAGCCACCGCCCCGGAAGACCCGGTGCGAGGCCTCGGGCGCGCCCGACGGGTCGGCAGGCGGCGAGGAAGCGTAGTACTTCCCATCATACCAATCAGCACACCATTCCCAGACGTTTCCCAGCATATCATACAGGCCCCAGGCGTTCGGCAACTTCTGGCCGACTGGATGGGTCTTCCTGTCGGAGTTGCCGGCGGACCACCCATGCTCGCCCAGCATGCTCGCGTCATCGCCGAAGGGATACAGGGTCGTGCTCGTCGCCCGGCAGGCATATTCCCATTCCGCTTCCGTCGGAAGGCGATAGCCGTTACCACCGACCAGGGTGACCTTCTTGCCGTCGATTCCATAGAACGGCGTCCGTTTCTCCCGCCCGCTCAGCTTGTTGCAGAAGCCGACCGCGTCGAGCCAGGACACTCTCTCCACCGGCAGGTCATCGGACCCCTTGAAGTGACTCGGGTTGTTTCCCATGACCGCCTGATACTGGCCCTGCGTGACCTGGTGGGTTCCCAGGTAGAACGGACGGGTGATCTTGACCGTATGCTGGGGCTGCTCGACGTCGAACCACTCCCGCTTGGAATCGGGAAACGCCCGCATCAGATGATCGATCTGGTCTTTGGAGGAGCCCATCAGGAACGAGCCGGGCTCGATGCGAACCAAGGTCATGCCGAGAGAATTGGTCAGGTTTTTCACCGGCGACGAAGGCGACGATTGGGGCTCCGCCGGTCGAAACGTGGTCTCGCGAGGTGGCTTCGCGGTCTCGGCGGACGACTTCTGGAAGAGGAATTCGATCCCTTTGATGAGCCGGTCGACATGATGGTGGAAGTCCCGCCCCTGATCCACATCGATCGCGTTGCGAAAGGCCAGGCGGGCGAGCGAGGGAGGCAAGTCCGCCTCGCCCGGCATCGGGGCACGATCGACCAGGATCGGGATCACGGGTAGATTCCGATGCAGCGCTGATTCAAGCTCGATCCGGACAAAGTCTCTCGGGTCGTCGAGCCGTCGATGAGCGTCGGTTCCCCCGGCCCACTTCGTTCCGATCACGGCGAGGACCACGTCGCACTGGCCGACGGCCGAGTCGATGTGTTCCCGGAAGTCTTCACCGAAGGGAATGGAATCGATGTCCATGAAGACGGCATCGCCGCCGAAGTGAGCACGAAGACGGTCGTAGATCCGCCCGGCAACGCCGATCGAATCCTGGCGCCGGTAGGAGAGGAAGATCTTCGACATGAGGCCCTCACCGCATCGGTCCCACCATGCGACCGCGGGCACCGCCCGCGACGGTTCGAACGTATCAATTCGACGTGCGGACAACAACAAGATTCTCGTGGCATCCAGCGCTCAAATAATCCCTGTTGGTTCAGCGCGGCTTGACCGCCGGCCAGGCACATTTCCGGTGTGGCCCATGGTCCACTCAAGAGCCAGGGATTCGATGGAGGACGGCGGGCGGTCAAGAAGTGGCTGGAGGAACTTGGCTTCGAAGTGTTCGCGTTCGACCAGCAGCGAACCCGTGCTACCGGTCGCCTTTTTGCGCGCTCGGTGAGGTATTCCCGTGGACGAGACGGGTACAATGGTGGTGTGAGGGAGTTCGCCTTGAAGATGCGATCACGCTCGATCTCAGGCACAGACGAGTCGGAACCGTCTCCATGTGATCACACCGGATCGCCAGCCTCGAGTTGAGTCTGGCACCCCAGGCGAAAATCAAATCGCCGCATCGGTCAGGGTGACCTGGTCCTTCGTCGCTTTATGGGTGTCCACGACGATCGTCTCGATCCCCGAAAAGGAATGGACGTGACCGCCGTTCCATTCGACCTGGACAGCCCCTCCGCCGTTGTTGGTGAGTTGCACGACGTTGGTCGTGGGCCGGTCGACGATGACGGTCAGGATCGAGCCGCTCTGAACGGCGGCACCGCTAGTCCTGGCTACTCGGCCCAGGGGGTGGCCAACCTCGCGCGAGGAGGCCACGTCCGCAGGCAGGTGCGAGCCGACCGCGACGGCGGTCGGACCCGTCCTGGGACCGGTCAGGTGGAACGTGATTTGATTGTTCCTGGCCCTCTCGGCCTGGATGACCGTCGTCGCGACGCCCGAGAACGAGTGAACCTTGCCGCTGTTCCAGTCGGCCTCGACATCGCCCTTGCCGTCGTCGGTGACCTGCGCCGTGTTGGTTGTCGGCTGGCCCACTCCGATGAACACGCCCGTGCCGCTCTGGACGCTGATGCCACCCGTTCTCGGGAGACCCGGATGCCAGTGGATCGGCAGCACAGGGCTAACGGAACTCAAGAGGGCACGGTTCTCCAGCCGGTTCACTTCAGGACCGAACTTCCTCGAAGGGCCGGGGTCGTCATGAAAAGAACGCTCGCTCATGGAAACCCTCCTCGCAATCAGGAAACAGGGGGCCAAATGCTCGCCGCTCGAAAAGTGCCGGGAACTCAGGGGTCTCCCCGTACGGAGAATCGCGAGCTGACAGGGTGCACGAGAACGAGCCTGAGTCCCGACAGAGGCCGCATCGGAAAATACGGGCGGAAATGGAATCGGTGACCGCAACGATTCCTCGGGGCTTACGCCCGAAGCGATACGATCGCCCCCATTCGGGGCTTTCGGAACGGTTTCGGAGCGCCGGACCGGAGTCTCACCGGGAATCGACGTGGTGAACCGCGCGCTATGACCCGCACCACGCGGCGCTTCGAGGCGAGCGGAGCACTCGTGCTCGACCCGTGGCAGAACTCCGCCTGAGCTGGACAACACACTTCCCCCAAAAGACTTGTGAAACTTTCCCCTCTTCCCCCTAGCCGCCGCGCCGGCGATTCGTAGAATACTTTCAGAATGAATTGAACGAAACCCGGGGTTCGGCCATGAGCGAGTTGACGCACTTCGATGAGGGTGGGGCCAGCCGCATGGTCGACGTGACGGGCAAGGACGTGACGTTGCGGACGGCGCGGGCCAGCGGCCGTGTGCGGCTCCAGCCGTCGACGCTGGAATTGGTGCGGGACCGCCGGCTGGTCAAGGGGGATGTGCTGGAGGTCGCGCGGTTGGCCGGGATCATGGCGGCCAAGCGTACCGGTGAGTTGATTCCGCTCTGCCACCCACTCGGGCTGGATAGCGTGGAGCTTTCCCTGAACCCGGTCGAGCCGGACATGATTCAGATCGAGGCCAACGTGAAAGTTCACGGCCGAACGGGCGTGGAGATGGAAGCCCTGACGGCGGTCAGTGTGGCCGCGCTGACGGTCTACGACATGTGCAAGTCGGTCGACCGCGGCATGGTGATCGGCCCGATTCAGCTCGAGGAGAAAATGGGGGGGCGTCGCGGGGTCTATCGGCGGTCCGAGGCATCGTCCGCGCCGGCTCCGGCTTGCGTGTCCGGGTCCGGCGATGAGCGAAAACCGGCTCTACCGTGAGGAAGTGGGAGAAAACTCGGATGTCGTCACGACCTGTTCTCGAAGCCGCGGAAAGCCGGCACGGCCTGGCGAGACTCTACGCGCCGATCGCGGCGGACCTGGCCACGGCCGAGCGGATTTTTCAGGACGAGTTAGGCAGCCGATTCCCGTTCGTGCAACAACTGGTCGATCACAGTGCGGATTTTCAGGGCAAGCGGCTCCGGCCCGCGCTTCTGCTCCTCTGCGGCCAGGCGTGCGGACGAGTTTCCGAGGCCCACGCCGTACTGGCGGCCGTCGTCGAGATGATCCACACGGCCACCTTGGTGCATGACGATGTCCTCGACGAGGCCGTGATCAGGCGGCATGCCGCCACGGTCAATACCGAATGGGGCAACGAGACGGCCGTCCTGCTGGGCGACTATCTGTTCACACATGCATTTCACCTGGCGGCCTCTCTCGACTCGACACGCGCATGCCGCTGGATCGGCCATGCGACCAACAAGGTCTGTGAGGGCGAGATGCGGCAGGTCCACCACCGCGGCAACCTCGACCTCGACGAAACGGATTACCTGGCGATCATCGAAGGCAAGACGGCGGAACTGACCGCCGTCTCCTGCCGCCTGGGCGCCTCCTATGCCGGCGCGCCGGAGGCGACGGTCGCCGCCCTGGACCGCTATGGGCGAAACCTGGGCATCGCATTCCAGATCGCCGACGACGTGCTTGATATCTGGGGCGAGGAGCGGGTCACCGGCAAGAGCCTCGGGAGCGATCTCGAAAAGCAGAAGCTGACTCTTCCGGTCATCCACCTCCTGAAAGTCGTCGAGCCCGCGACCGCAACGGCCGTCCGGGGCCTGCTCTCCGAAGCCAGAGCCGATCAGCGACGGCTGCTTCGGCCCTATCTTGAAAACACAGGCGCGCTTGATTACGCGTGGCAGCGCGCCAAGCAACACGTCAATCAGGCCGTCGACGCGCTCGATTGCCTGGCTGAATCCGAGGCCAGGTCGATGCTGCGCACCATGGCCCAGTACGTGATCCGGCGCGCGTCATGACCGCCGCTTCCAGCCCCGGCAGATCAGCCCGTCACGACACGACGGGGCCGCCCTTGCGCCTCGGGCGCGGACTTCAGAACACTCCCGCCGGCCCCCTCACCACCGTTTTTTGATTCTGAAATTGAATCTGGCCGCTGATGAGTTATCATTCTCCCTCGTTGGCCAACACCAGCCAACCGTTGGCCTTTACCGTTCATGCAATCGCGCGGGCGTGTGATCGTGGTTCATGAGTGGGAGATTATTGACGATTTGAAATGCCGCTGAACCCCGCATCGGGGAGAGATCTGATGGTCGAGATATGACACTCAAAGACAAGCTCCAGATGCTGATGACTCGTCACGGATTGAACGGGCAGAAGCTCGCCCGCCTGTCCCGGGTGAGCGACTCGGAGATCTCCCGGATTCTCCAGGGGAAATCGCGCCCGGGACTGGACAACGCATTTCGGCTCGCCAAATCGGTGAGCGTAACCCTGGATTATCTCGCGGACGACAGCGTGGACGTCGAACCTCCTCAACCGGCGGATCTCCTTACTCCGGAAGAGCGAAAACTGCTGGAGGTCGCTCAGAAGATCGGCTGCTCGAAGGTCTTGACGATCCTCGAAACTATTCGATTCCTGGGCTACGAGGTCGCCATGAGCCGGCTGGTCGGCGGCAAGCCGTTGATCGAAATCGACAGGGAGGTCGCCGAGCTCCGGCCCGCCGTGGCGACCGCGGCGATCGCGATCGGTGCTCCTCCCCGCGCCAGTACCGCGACGGCGTAAGCCACCGCGTCCGGCACCGAGCCCCTGGGAAGATTCCTTGCGGAGACGCAAAGTCCGCCGCGTCTCCACATCAGAATTGTTTACGCTGGCGGCTCGATGGGATCAGGAGACTCTGGCGGTACTTGGTCACGGTGCGGCGAGCGACCTTGAGTCCCTGACGGCCCATTTCCTTGACGATCTCTTCGTCGGCCATGGGGCTCAGCTTGTTTTCCTTGGCGATGATCTCAAGCAGTTTCTGCTTGATGGTGTCCCAGGCGATCTCGTCGCCGCCGGTCGTGGTGGTTCCCCCGCCGAAGAAGCGCTTGAGCGGGAAGATGCCCCGCGGGGTCTGGGCCCATTTGTCGTCCACGGCCCGGCTGACGGTGGTGACATGCACGCCGACCTTGTCCGCGATCTGTTGCATCTTGAGCGGCTCGATGAATTCAGGGCCCTTATCCAGGAAGTCCTTCTGGTGCTCGATGATGGCCCGGGCCACCCGGAGCAACGTGTTCCGCCGCTGCTCGATCGATTCGATCAGCCAGCGAGCCGACTGGATCTTCTTCTGGATGTACTCGCGGGTCACCGGATCGGTTTCCTTGTTCCGAAGCTGTTTCTGGTAATACCGCGAGATGGATAACTGGGGCGAGTGCTCGTCGGCCAGCCGGACCTGGTAGGCCCCTTGTTCGTCAAGCTCGATGATGAGGTCGGGGACGACATAGTGGGAACTGTCCAGGTCGAACGACGCCCCGGGACGAAGGTTGAGCCGCCGCAGATGTTCGAGAGCTTCCTTGATCTTCTCCAGGGGAATTCCCGTCTTTTTCTCGATGGCCGGCAGGCGGTTGTGCTCGAGGTCGCCAAAGTGTTGCGAAATCAGGATCTGGAGCACGTCGTGGCAGGGGGTCTCCGGCGTCAACTGCAACAGCAGGCACTCGCGCAGGTCGCGGGCGCCGACGCCGGGCGGATCGAGGCGCTGCACGGTCCGCAGCGCTTCCTCGACCTGGTCCCAGGTCGCACTGCCGTTGAAGTCGCGAACCACGTCCTGGAGATCGAGTGTGAAGAGACCTCTATCGTCGAGGTTGTGGATGATGTAGTCGGCGACCTCGCGCACGGTCGGCTCGCAGTCGAAGAAGCTGAGCTGATCGGTCAGGTCGTCATGGAACGAGCGGGGCCGCGACGCCATGTTCTGCATCGCTTCCTGCTTGCGATCCGAGTCTTCGCTGAGAGCGGCCCGACTCCGTCGCGGCCCTTCGTCGTAGATCTCGCTCCAGCTCTCGTCGAGACCGCTCAAGCCATCGGATTCGCCGGGTTCCGGCTCAGGCGCGGGCTCCTCGAGCGAAGGAACCGCCGTCTCGTCACCTCCGGTCTCCGGAGAAGCCTCCCTCAGGTCCTCCAGGACCGGGTTGTCGCTCAACTCTTGCTCGATGCGTTCCTGCAATGCCATGACCGGCAGTTGCAGAATTTCCATCGATTGGATCATGCGAGGCGCCATCCGAAGGCGCATCTCGGTACGCATCTGCTGGGACGTGTCGAGTCGCATGATCCTGAACTTCCGTCAAGAACGAAAAGGGAGATCGCGCCATCACGCCCCTCCTTCGGGAGGGCGATCGCAC
Source organism: Isosphaerales bacterium (assembly GCA_044450785.1). Lineage (GTDB taxonomy): Bacteria > Planctomycetota > Planctomycetia > Isosphaerales > Isosphaeraceae > JBIOJM01. The sequence goes on along the minus strand of JBIOJM010000002.1, from coordinate 47,129 downwards.
GTAATACGCAAATTCTATGCCACAATTCGAATGGCGGCAAGGGGAGAAGTTGGAAAAGGAGCTAAAACGGCTGTCGGCCCGCGAATGCGTCGGCGAGCATGTCCCGATTGGCGAATTCGAGGGAGCTGCCGGAGGCAAGGCCGCGAGCCAGCCGGGTGATCTTCACTCCGGATTTGCTCAGGCGGTCGGCGATCAGCAGGGAGGTGCCGTCCCCTTCGAGGTTGGGGTTGGTGGCCATGATCAGCTCGCGGATGGTTCCGGACTTGACGCGAGCGACCAGGGCATCGATGGTCAACTGATCTGGTCCCTGGCCGGAGAGAGGGGCCAGGCGGCCCAGCAGGACGTGGTAAACACCATGAAAGGTGCCGGCTTTTTCCAGGGCCATGAGGTCGCGCGATTGCTCGACGACGCAGACAGTGGACTGATCGCGGCGCGGGTTGCTGCAGATTGCGCAGACCGGCTGGTCGGCCTCGGTCAGATGGAAGCAGACCTGGCAATGGCGGATCTGTTGCTTGGCTGCGCCGATGGCCTCCGCCAGCTCGAGGGCTTCCTCGGCCGGGCATCTCACCAGGTGATGAGCAAGCCGCTCGGCGGATTTCGCGCCGATGCCCGGCAAGCGTCCCAGGGCAGCGATCAGGCGATCCACGACCGCGGAGTAGCCGGAGCCGGACATCGTCAAGGTCCCTCGCCGCCGGGACCCGGCGGACCACCGAGGTCGGGGAAGAGGTTCAGAGGCAAGCCACCGGTTAGAGAAGCCAGCGACTTGGCCGCGGCCTCACGGGCCTTGGCCAGCCCCGAGTTGACCGCCGCGGCGATCAGGTCTTCCATCAGTTCGGCATCGGCATCGGCGATCAGCTTGGGATCGATGCGCACCGACACCACTTCGAGCCGGCCGTTGACTTTGACCGTGACCGCCCCGCCGCCGGAGCTGCCTTCGACCTCGAGCTGGCCCAGTGATTGAACCGACTCGCGCAGCTTGCCGGCGTTTCGCATCAATTCCGCGAGCATCCCCAGTTGATTGAACACGGTTCCCTTTTTTCGCCGCCAGGCGTTGAAGTTGCGAGCAACACCCCCACTTGAACGGTAGAATCACGAGGCCCCACCGTGGCGCCCGCCCGGTTCGAATGCCGGCGGAGGCTGCTCAAGTCTCGGGAGACGGGTCTTGATCGTCGTATTCCAGTTGCAGTGAACGGGCCTCGAACAGCTCGACGACTTTTTGAACCATGGGGTCGGACGACAAGGCATCGGCTCGCCGTGCTTCGGGCTGCCGCGCTTCGTGCGCACGGTTTTCGTTTTCGGGGGAACGCTCGTACTTGACGTTCACCGGCCGGTGGATCAGCCTCTGGAGACTCTGCTCGATTTTCACCAGCGCATCGGCACTTCCACACTCGTCGGCCACCGAATTATATCCCGGCTTGGCGGCGATGACCAGAACGTCCGACCCCACGACGCCGACCGGCTCTACCTGGCTGAGACGCCACCCCAATCCAGCACCGACCTTCTTGACCAGATCAGGCCAGACTTTTCGAGCCGTCGCGAGATCCAACGGCGGCAACTGGTCGCGGGCCGGATGGGTCGACGATACAGGCGCAGGGGCCGGCTGTGCCGGGCCAGCGGCGGGGGACAACGTGTCTGTCGTCGCCGGAGCGACGGTTTTCTGAGGCGATTCGGTGGGAGCGGGAGCCGGCGCCGGCGGTAGGGCACCGGCAGCCGGCGGGTTCGTCCGGCCGTGCTGCTCGGGGTCGCGAGGCTTGGCGACGGGCGTGACGGCAACCGGGGCTGGCGATTTCGCCGGAGGCTCGGTCCGCGATTCGACCGCTGGCTCGGCCGGCGAGTCGGCCGGACGGGCCGGCGCGGAGAGGGCCTCCGGCGGGCCTTGTTTTCGCCTGGCATCGCCGGCTTCCGGCTTCCGCGCCGGTGCCCCCGACTCCAGGGCGGCAAGCCGCTCCACCAGTGTGCTCAGCTCGGTCAGGTCCTCGAGCCGCGACACGCGGACGAGGCCCAGTTCCAGGAGAATCCGACCGTGCAGGCTGCCGCGCATCCGTGTCCGGCACTCCGAGAGAATCTGCAAGGCGGCCAGAATCGAATCGACGGGCCACCCGGTGACGACGCGCTTCAACTGAGGCCGTTGCCGGGGAGAGGTCGCCAGCAGCATCGACTCGGCGCCGACCGCGACCACCAAGGCATCACGCACGAAGTCGATGAGACCGGAGAGCAGCTCGGCGGGCTGGACCCCTTGGCCGGCGCTCTGCTCCGCCAGGAGAAGCGCCTTGGCGGGTTCGTGATTGGCCACGGCCTCGATGATCTCCAGCAGCCGTTCGTCGCTTGCCGTCCCCAGCAAGGCATGGACCACGTCGACCGTCAACCGCGGGCTGCCGGAGGCCAGCAGCCGATCCAGCAGCGACTGTGCGTCCCGCAGCGAGCCGGCAGCGCGGCGGGCGACGACTTGAAGCGCCTCGGGCTCGGCTTCCACCTGCTCCCGCGCGCAGATCTCGCCCAGGCTCCCCGCGATCACCTCGGGGGTGATGCCCGCGAAGTCGTACCGCTGACACCGCGAGAGCACGGTGATCGGAATCTTGTTCGGCTCGGTGGTGGCGAAGAAGAACTTGACGTGCGACGGCGGTTCTTCCAGAGTCTTCAACAGGGCGTTGAAGGCCCCGATCGAGAGCATGTGCACCTCGTCGATATAGTAGATCTTGAAGCGAGCCCGGCTGGGTCGCAGCGGGGCGTTCTGCCGCAGCTCGCGCACCTGCTCGACCCCGTTGTTGCTGGCGCCGTCGATCTCGATGACGTCGACGTCCTGCCCCAGGGCGATCGACTGGCAGATATCGCAGGTCTGGCACGGCTCCTCGGTGGGCCCCTTCACACAGTTCAGACACTTGGCGAAGATCCGGGCGATCGATGTCTTGCCGACTCCGCGCGTCCCGCAGAACAGGTACGCCTGCGCGATCCGGTTGAGCCGGATCGCGTTGCGTAGGGACTGCACGACATGGTCTTGGCCGACGACATCCTCGAACCGTTGTGGCCGGTAGCGACGGGCGACGACCGTGTAGGAGGACGGTGCGTTTCGCGGCGCCGGCGCCGCCACGACCGCCTCAGGAGCCGCAACCGGAACCGGTTCCGGCTCCGGCGGATCGGAACGTTTTTTTGACTTGGAACGTGCGACCACTTTGGCGCGCTCCGTCGTGCCGTAGCATGACGAGGGGACGATCCCACCCAATCTGATCCGATCCGATCCGGCTTGTCCTGGCGTCGACTTCCGTTTTCACGGCCGCGGGCCGCGCCCGAATCGCCGGAGGATCGATCTGCCCTCCCGCGTCGCGGTCACGACTCTCACGCAGGGGTCGAGGAGAGCCGGGGAGGTTCTCCCAGGCACATGAAGGTGTTGCTTATGGCTGCTGCGTTCCCGCCCTGACCAGGTTCACAAACCCCCATTGCCCGGGTCCCCCCCGGCTCACCGCGACCCCCGCCGCAAAGGCTCAAGCTGGTAACCCGGTCATTGTCGTGGATCGCTCGACTCGGGACAAGTGGGCAGTAGGCAGCAGGCAGTTTGATGCGGACGAAGAGAGCGCAAAAGACTTTGGGGTCGAGAACGGCGTCACGGCGTCACAGCCTTTCAGCGATTGGAGTTACACATGCGGCGCCATTTTTTCTCGGTCTAACTCGCTTGCGAAGCAAGGTTCCATGTCGTTTACACTTACAGCAGTGGGAGTCCAACCCTGAGCGAAACTCAGGGGGCCTCTGGGGGACGAAACGCCCGGAGAAGGCGCCGTAACCGGCTCACGGAGCGCGCCTTACGCGAGCACTCGCGCGTCCCCAGGGCCAAGCGCGAGCTGTTGATCGAGCGGCTCTACCAGATCGTCGAGGATTCCGAGGCCAAGCCCCGGATCGAGAAGGACTGCGGCGTCCCGCCAATCTTCGGCGGTTTCCGACCGCGATGGGTCAGGATTGCCATGCTCGGATCGCGGGTCGATCGGGCTCGTCGTGCGCGCATATTGCCCGTCTGTATTTTACTAACGCGGGAACGAGGAGCCGCGGATTTCGCCGCAACTCCTCTTCGCTTCGCGAGTTCATTAAAGCCGGGGATCTAGGATTCGAACCTGGAATCCGATATTCCGCGTGGCATCGTCCTGACACTGGGGGTGACGTTGGAAAACCAATGATCCGAAACCATTTACGGAGATGCTATACATGTTCACGTGGAGAACAGGAGTCAATGCTCATTCCGCCGCCGGCGACTGGCCCGGCCCTTAGTCGATTGCCAGCAGCCGGAGCGTTTTGCCGTCACGCCGGCCCCCATAGTACTTCTCGAGGAGGCGGTCGAACACAGAACCCGGGGGCGATACGCACGCGAACAGGGTCGCGCACGACCTTAGCTTCAGGTCGTCGGGGGAACCGAAGATCTCCGTCGCGGATCGGCCCTCAACGCCGGCGACCGCCTCCGCGCACTCCAGCAGCCTGGGTCCGAGGACGGGGTGGCCGAGGTACGCCTTGGCCTCCTCGACGCTCTTGATCGAGTAGTGCTTCGAGGTTGAACTGAAGGCCAGCCCGTCGATTTGCGGGAAGATGTACCACATCCAATGCGTGCGCTTCCGGCCGCTGATGATTTCCGAGAGTGCTTGCTGGTAGTCGTGATCTTGCGATCGCAGGAAGCGGCCCAGGTCATACGGGTCGTCCGTGTTGCGAGAATCGCTTGAGTTGGCCATGCTCGTCTTTCTCCGCGCCGCCGAACGACGCAGCCCACCTGCCGGGACCGCTGCGAGAGCATGACGTATCGGAAAACCTGAATGGCGGCCCCGGTCGGGTGCAGCGTCTGGTTCGGCGTCTGAATCTCGCAGTTATTTGCGGTATTCGATCCCCGCGATCCGCTTTTTTAGATCCTCACGGGCGTCCTTCCTTTTTTGCCGCCATTCGGCCCTTCCCCGGCCGAAAAAGCCGCTTTCCTGCGCGGGCTGCCAGCCTTCCTTTTCCTGCAAAGATTCACCGGGATAACTGGCGTCGTAGGGAAAGGCAGCGCGGCGGATGCGGCACGGTTCTTCTTCCCTCCCAACGCAGATGAAAAAAGGATGCAGCCCCGTTGCCTCGGCCGCGTGAAACACGGTCACGGGACTGGTGCCGGACGCGATCACCTTTCCGTCGGCAAAGCCGATCCACTAGCTCACATTGGGGCGGCAATGCAATCGCATGGCAATACTTTCCCCGATTTTTCCCCTGCCGCGACGGGGTGGGATCGCTTGTCGAGCACTTGCACTCAGCTCGGCGCGTCCGGCACAATGGGGCTGGGAGCCGCACTGGACCGGTGCCGAGATCAATCACCCCACGACCCCAGCACATTGATCCAGCACGCCCCAACAGTGCTCGGTTGACATCCATCGGCAAGGGAGGCGAAAAACTCATGAGCTTGCGCACGAGCCGGACCGTTGTGGGGAGCCTCCTGCTTGCTGTGGGTCTGATGGCGGCCGCTTGTGCCAAGAGCAGAGAGGGCGCGGCAAGCTCGGATCCCGAGCTCGCGAAGCGGGGCAGCATCGAGGTCACGGCGAGACTCGTCGAGATCCCCGAGGGGGCGATCTTCCAGCGAGAGCTGTACAACTACGCGACCGTCCTGAAGTACCAGGTGCTCGAAGTCCACCGCGGGAAGGTCAAGGGCCAGACCATCTACGTCGGCCACTACAATCCGTTCAAGCCCCGATCCGAAGCGGCCGATCGACGCGTGCAGGACGTCGGCGGCAATCTCAAGTCGTTCCGCGCCGGCCAGGTGCACCGCATGGCATTGGAAGAATCCATGCTTGACCATTTCACGGGAGGGATCCTCAACAAGTATTCCGAGGAAGACACCGACCCGATCTACTGGGCCGTCTGGACGGTTCTGGTCAGCGGTTGACCGGCCGTGCGCGCGACAAGCCGTTTCAACGTCCCTCTCCCGGTTACATGGCCCGGCCGACCATGGTCTTCACCACGTATCTCTTCGTCTTCTACTTTCTGCCGCTGGTCCTGGTGTTCTACTACGCCCTGGATGGCTTGAGCCGGCAGGCCGGCGCGTCGGATCGGCGGACCTGCCTGGTGAAGAACACCCTCTTGGTTCTTGCAAGCTACATCTTCTACGGTTGGTGGAATCCCTGGTTCATCTTCCTGATGCTCTTGATCACCGTTGTGAACTATGTCTGCGGACGGATCATCGGCCTGCCGGGGATCAGCCGGAGGCTGAGCTTCTGGGTCGTGACGTGCGCCATCGTCGTGAGCCTGGGCACGCTCGGGTTCTTCAAGTATTTCCTGTTCTTCGAGGCCAACCTGAACCAGGTGCTGGCCTGGTTTGGAGCCGGCACGGTGCGAGTGCTTGCGATCACCTTGCCCATCGGGATCTCGTTCTACACGTTCCATGCGCTCAGCTACACCATCGACGTCCATCGCGGTACGGCTCCTCCCGTCCGGTCGTTCATCGATTTCGCTTGCTACATTGCGCTCTTTCCACAGCTCGTTGCCGGGCCCATCATCCGCTACAACACGGTGGCCGATCAGCTCGTCCACCGCTCCCACACTTGGGAGAAGTTTGGCTCCGGGGTCACCCTGTTCATGCTCGGCTTCGCCAAGAAGATCTTGCTGGCCAATCCGATGGGCCGGACTGCGGATGCCGTGTTCGATGCCCAGTCGCTTTCCACGCCGGACGCCTGGTTCGGCGCGCTGGCTTACGCGTTCCAGATCTACTTCGATTTCTCCGGTTATTCCGACATGGCCATCGGCCTGGGACGGATGATCGGCTTCGAGTTCCTGAAGAATTTCGATTCTCCCTACAAGGCCGAGAGCATCACGGACTTCTGGCGGCGATGGCACATCTCGCTGAGTACGTTCTTGCGCGACTATCTTTACATTCCTCTGGGGGGCAATCGTAAGGGCTCACGGCGCACCTACGTCAACCTCATCCTCGTCATGCTTCTGGGCGGGCTGTGGCATGGCGCGAACTGGACGTTCGTCGCCTGGGGGGCGTATCACGGGATCCTGCTGGCCTTCGAGCGATTCCGGGGCAAGCGCAGCGCTTTTCAACAATGGCCGCGGCCGGTCCGCGTGGCGGCCACGTTCGTCCTGGTGCTGATCTCATGGGTCCTGTTTCGCTCGGCGAATCTGCACGAGGCCATGAACTACTTGGGGGCCATGATCGGGCAGGGGGGATCCGGCGCCGGGATGCTGCTCTTGCCGGCCTTGCTCTATACGCAGGCGACGCTCCTGATCATGGCCATCGGGGCCGTGGTCGTCGCCTGGCCAATCCAGGCGCACGAGTGGAGCAGAGAGGTCACCTGGCCCAAGGCAATCCTCGTGCATCCGCTGTTCTGCGCCTCGCTGCTGGTGATGTTCTCGCAGTCGTTCAACCCGTTCCTCTACTTCCAGTTCTAGGTTGCCTTCCGTGCGGATTGACCGTCGTGCGCACATCATCGTGGCCGCTGTCTTCCTCGCCGTGATCATGGCGCCGGCCTTGATTCAGACAGTTTCCGAGCTTCGGTACGGCGAGCAGCCGCGCGCGCTCGACATCTTCCTCCAGCCTCCGACGGCCCGGAACCGGCACGCGTACGAGCAGAGCCTCGAGGAGACGAGTCTCGTGGTCAAGCAGCTCCGGCCGTGGATGCAATACCTTCAGTGGAGGTTCCTTGCCGATGCCGGTGAGAAGGTCGTTGTGGGGCGTCACGGCTGGCTCTTCTATCGACCGAGTGTGCGCTACGTGCTCGAGCGCCAGACCGGCGCTCCCGAACACGATTCCGCCGATCCTCTTCGTGCGATCCGATCGTTCCGCGATCAGCTCCAGGCGCGGGGGATCCGGCTGCTGGTCGTTCCGGTGCCCAACAAGGAGTGCGTCTATCCGGGGATGCTCTCCAAGCGGGCAAAAGGCGCGGGAGTCGTCGTCTGCGAACAGACGCGTCGTCTGCTCGATCAGTTGGAGCAGTGCGGCATCGAGCACGTCGACCTGTTCGAGGTATTTCGCCGTGCCAAGCAGGAGGAGAGCGGGCCGGATCCGGGGCGGCTCTACCTGGCGCAGGACAGCCACTGGTCGCCGGAGGGTGCACGGGTGGCCGCCGGCGCTGTCGCGCGGCGAGTGCTCGAACAAGGCATCGTCAATCGGGGTGATCACGCTTACGCCCTACGTTCGGTCACCGTCCGTCGCCACGGCGATCTGGTTCAGATGCTGCAGGCGCAGCAGATCGAGCGCTCGCTCGAACCGGAGGGTCTGGCGTGCGTGCAAGTGGTCCAGTCAGACACCAGAACGCCGTACCGCGATGCGCCGGAGTCCGAGGTCCTGATTCTGGGCGACAGCTTCCTGCGGATTTATGAGCAGGACGAGCCTGGGGCCGCCGGGTTCATCGCGCATGTCGCGCGGGAGCTTGGGCAACCGCTGACCTCGATTGTCAACGACGGCGGAGCCTCCACCCTGGTCCGGCAAGAGCTGGCACACCGCCCGACGCTCCTGATGAACAAGAGGCTGGTGATCTGGGAATTCGCCGAGCGCGATATTCGTTACGGGACCGAGGGATGGCAAATCGTTCCCCTGGCTCGGTCAAAGACGACTCCGAGGTGACCGATGAGATCGCCCGCAAGAGAGCTGCCCAGAGTCAACCTTCCGGCTTGCCTCTGCATGCTTAATTTTGAAAAGTCGGTTTGTCTAACTATTGCCTGAATCGAATCCCAGGACACGGTGGCGCCGCTACGACCCCGGATGCTCTCTTACTACGAGCAGCTCCGCCGCTGGCACGGCTTGCCGGTCTTACCCATCGCGCTGTATTTGCGGGTGGGGCTGGATGGGATCGGCTGGGACGTCTATGAGGAGAAGTATTGGGACCATCGGCTGGTAACGTTCGAGTATGCCTACGTGGGGCTGCCGGGGCTCGATGGCGAGCAGTACGTGGCCGGGGAGCATCTCTTGGGAGTGGCGCTGACGGCCTTGATGCGGGTGCCGCCGGCGCGGCGTGCGGAGGTCCATGCCGAGGCGTTGCGGCGGCTGGCCGAGGCGCGGGAGAATGATTATCGACGGTATCTGCTGTTGGACTGCCTGGAGGCATACGCTACGCTGGACGAGGAACAAGCGCAAGAATTGGGGGCGCTTCTTCGGACCGAGCGCTATCAGGGGGCCCAAGCCATGGCAATGACGACATTTGAGAAGGGTTTGCAACAAGGTCTGCAAAGCTGGCGGACGGCATTCAAGAAGCAGCTCGAGGCCCGGTTCGGTGCGTTGAGTCCCAGTGCCCGAGAGCGCCTCGACAGCCTAGGCCCCGAGCGGCTGGAGGCACTGGCCTTGGAGCTGCTAAAGGCGCAATCGCTCCGAGAATTGGGCCTGGAGGATTGAGCCCCGGCGCGGCTCCGTCGCCCCCGCTGCACGCCGTACCCCGTCCGGGCTGTGATTGGGGCTGGCGATGGCCCTCTTGCAACTGCCCCACCAGGGAGAGCTCGCCCTGGCGCGGTGAGAACTTGTGCTTGGCTGGTGTGGGGTTGGCACAAGGGGACAAACAAAGGAATCCGGAACCGATTTCGTCTTTCAGTTCCTGACCCCTTCGTAAACACCCAAGCCGGTCTCGAAGCGGGAGCCGGCGGACAAATCACGTATGGCTCAACCACCCTCACGTTCTCCGCGATCGCCTCGACGCCAACCACGGACGCGATCAATTAATATCGCAGGATCCACGTCAACTCCCATCTATTTGGCAAACACGGGGACGGAGGTCGCGTCCAGCTACTCGACATCTCCTGGTGGGATTTGGAGTGGATCCCTCATGAACGCCATCAACGACTCCTTCGATCAGAACGGCACCTCACATAGCCCAGGAAGTCAAACCCCCGGCTCACCCGGCCGATGAAGGGCTTGTCGGGGTGCTGCTCGACCTTCAGCTCCGCCAACGTCTGGTTCACCAGGCGAATCGCCGCGCGGAGCTTCCAGCGCGTCGGGGCGAGGATAACCCAGTCGTCCATGAACCGGGCATAGGGTAGCCTGGTTCAAGACCGACACGGAAGCAACGTCGTCCATCAAGCCCATCGGTGTTCTCCTCTTCGCGCGACCTCACCCCATCCATCATGTCGCGCCACGCCGTTCGACGCCGGCAGATTCTTGATCAGACCCATCAGCAAGCAGAGGGGACTCATGCCGAATACACGGCGCGCTGGCAGGACATGGGCAGCCGAGCGCCCGCGCTCTGGTCAACTCCTCGTGTGGGAATTCGCCGAGCGCGATATTCGTTACGGGACCGAGGGGTGGCAAATCGTTCCCCTGGCTCGGTCACCATCCAGACGAACCCCGACGGAACACGCGGATTCAGCGTCACCGTGGATCAGCTCCTTCAAAGGCGGGCCCAGGGGCGACTATTCGGTACGTGGCGCCGAAAGACCGTCGAACCAGGAGCCCGTGCGCGGGTACAATCGGCGCGGAGGTGTTCTCTTCCCCTGCGGAGCAACACGCCATGCCGATTCACGACTGGACCCGCGTCGATGCGGGATTGTTCCATGCGTTCCATCAAAGCTGGATCATCGTGCTTGCGCGCGCTGAACACGGGAGTGTTACCGGCCGATTACTATGCTCTCCCCGAGCATTCGATCCAGGGCCCCATCCCGGACGTCCTCACATTGAAACTGTCGTCGGGCCGCGACGAGGCGCACGGGACCGGCTCCGGGCGGGCGGTCGCCGTCGCTTCTCCCGGGATGCGCGTGGTCCGTCGCGCCGAGGAACGAGTCTATGTGCGCAAGGCCGATCGGATTGCCGTGCGACATCGGCACGGCCACATCGTCGCCGTGGTCGAGATCGTCTCTCCCGGCAACAAGGCGAGCAAGAGCGCGCTGCGCACGTTCGCTGAGAAAACCTCGGACTTGATCATGCAAGGCGTACACCTGCTGGTGATCGACCTGTTCCCGCCGAGCAAGCGCGATCCCCAGGGGATCCACAAGGCCATCTGGGATGAGCTCGTTGAAGAGGACTTCGAGCTGCCGGCCGATCAGCGGCTGACTCTCGCCGCCTACGACGCGGGACCGCCGCCGGTGGCCTACGTCGAGCCGACCGCCGTTGGAGAGGCGCTGCCGGACATGCCGATTTTCCTGAAGCCGGATTTCTACGTTCCGGCGCCGCTCGAGGAAACTTATCGGACAACCTGGGACGATTTCTTTCCCGCCCCGATGAAGAGGCTGCTGGAGGTCTCGACCACGAATGCGGCCGAGACATAGTGATGACGTCACGATCGCGCGCCCCGATCTGGATCCTCCTGGCGGTTCTGGCCGTCCTCCTGGGAGCTGGTGCGCTCTTAGCCTGGCACGGGTTCCCGGCTCCGCCGGATCTCGGCGCGATCTGTACGCTGGCGAGGGAAGGCCAGTTCGATCGAGCACAGGAGCTCATGGCACGTTATCTCCAGGCCTTTCCCGGTGACGATCGCGCGCACTTGCTCATGGCACAGTTCGCCATGGACCGGCCCGACGCTCAGCCGCAGCTCGCCCTGGATCACCTGGGACGGATCCGAACCAGCACACTCAGGGAAGCCGCCGTGGTGCGATTCTCGATGGGCAAAGCCCACTACCAGCAGAAGCGGTATGACCTGGCCGAGACCTGCTGGAAGCAAGCGCTGGAGCTCGATCCGACCGTTCCCGAGGCGGGCTGGGCGTTGATCGATCTGCTGGACTTCGAGGCAAGAGCCGAGGAAGCCCACCGGCTCGGCATGCGGCTCTTTGAGGTCGAGCCGGATCCCCGCGACCGGGTCCGATTACTGCTGGAAATGTCGCGGCTCGACATCGACAGGGTCGCTCCCGGATCGGTGGTGCAGGTCTTCGAGCCGGTCTGGCGGCAGCATCCCGCGTACCTTCCCCTGGCACTGGCCGTGGGTTTGGCCCTGGTGCACAACAGCCAGTCCGCCGAGGGGATCGAGGTGCTCCGCGACGCCTTGCAGCGCCATCCCGGCTCGGCCGAGGCCTGGGATGGCTGGCTCACCGGGCTGGATGAGGGCTATCAGCCGGATTTGCTCAAGCGAGAGTTCGCCCGTCTTCCCAAAAGCCTTGCAGGCGACCCCCGGTTCGCCAAGCATGAGGGGAACGTGGCGCAAGGGGCCGGTGATTGGCCCGCAGCCGTCAAAGCCTACCGCCGCGCCTCTGCCTTCGAGCCGTTCAACGGGGTCGTGCTCTACCGGCTCCGGATGGCGCTGCGAGCCGCGGGCGAGACCGCCCTACTCCACCGCGCCGACCAGTTGCTCACGGTCTACCAGAATGCCTTCAAGCAGATGCGGCCGGTCTATGTCGAGGCGTTCGCGATCAAGACGCTCGGGCTGGAGCCGCGCACGGAACTTTACCAGCGGCTGGCCGGACTCAGAGAGCAGATGGGGCGGTTCGACGAGGCCCGAGCCTGGCACCGGCTGGTGCTTCGCGACGTCCCCGACGATGCGCTCAGCCTTGCCGCCCTGGCGCGGCTCAAGTAACATGAACAGAGGCAGATTGCCTGTCCTTCCTGATCCCGCCTTCTCCATTTCAACCTTCGTCGTGCCCATTCTTGAGGAGAGACACACTCATCATGAGGTTGTTCACCAGTGGATTGAGCCTTGCTCTATTGAGCTCTTGCTTCCTGGGGTTGGCCGGTTGCGGGGAAGACAACGAGGCGGCCATCAAAGAGCAAGCGTCCAAGGCGAAGGGAACAATCCCCGGTTCTCGCAGCGCCCAGGCCCAGACTCAGGAAGAGTATTACGAGATCACCCCTGGAGTAAAGGGGGCGGGTACGCGTAGCGGACCGCGACCGGACCAAGGCGCCGGTTATCCTGGCGCGAAGAGGTAGTCGTTGGCGGTCGTTTTCCTGAGGGCATAGACCATGACTCGAAGAGCCCGCGGTTTTACGTTGATCGAGTTACTTGTGGTGATTAGCATCATCGCCGTTCTCATTGCCTTGCTGCTGCCGGCCGTTCAATCCGCGCGTGAAGCGGCTCGGCGGGCACAATGCACGAACAACCTCAGGCAGATCGGTCTGGCGATGCACAACTACTTGAGTGTGAACGATGTCTTGCCGCCTGTCTGCGTTGACCAGGAATGGACCGGCGCCGGCAAACAGATTCCGCAGCCGCACCAGAACTGGTCGCAGCATGCCCGGTTGCTCCCCTACCTGGAGCAGCGGGTCGCCTATAACGAGATCAACTGGTCGTTCGGCGCCCGGTGGAGCGACGGCGACACCGTCTACAGGGACCAGAACCCACCCGACAACGCGGACGGTGGCAACGACAGTATCCCACAAATGACGGTCCTCACCCTGCAGATCGCCGCGTTCCTCTGCCCGTCGGATGCCAATCGCGGCTCCTCCGGCACCTTTTTCGTGGGTGGCATGAACAGGCTGGTGGGTGCCAGCAACTATCCGTGCAATATCGGCCTGAACCGGCGGATCAACGGCGGGGCGCCGGATAGGAGCTGGGAGCTGAACGGTCCCAATTATGTGGCGAGCAGTTGGGATAAGAGCGTGAAATCGACCACCGACATGGCCACGTTCAAGGACGGGACCAGCAATACGGTGATCTTCAGCGAGTGGATCAAGGGACCGGCCGTGGCAACCGGCAGAGCCCCGAACGGTCTGGCGGAAGTGTACAACCTCGGCGAGAATTCAGACTTCTACCGGACCGACTACCAGTTCGCGCAGCTCTGTAATAGGGTGCCGATCACCAGCGCCAACCAGCAGTGGCAATGGAAGGGTGAGTGGTGGGGTTATGGCGCCACCATGATCTACTCGCACACCCAGACGCCCAACCGAACGAGCTGCGTCTACCACGACATCAATCAGGATGGCCGCGGCACCATCACCATGGTTGCGGCCAGTTCCAACCACCCGGGCGGCGTGAACGTGCTGTTCATGGACGGCTCGGTCCGTTTCGTCAAGAGCTCGGTGAACTATCTGACTTGGTATGCCATCGCGACTCCGAACAAGGGCGAAGCGGTCAGTTCTGAGTCCTACTAATTACTTGGCTGGTGATCGGGCAGAACAGAGCCAAGCCAACCCGACCGTTATAAGCCGACGGAGACAGAACCAAGGCTGGCCGACGTCCGGCTTGCTCATGGCCTGCTCGCGGATCGAGGGTAATCCAAACCGCATCGCCGCGTTCGGGGATATAGGCACCTTTGCGGCTCACCAGACTTCCTTGCCGACAGCCGGCCCCGTATCCCACTCACTGGGGGGGATGTTGTCGTCCGTGATGCCGCGCAACAGTTCATCAAGGGTGGGCGGTTGTGGGGTGAGCGGCTGCACGACGAGCGCTCTCTCAACAAGGGATAGTTCGACGGCGCCGTTAGCGCGGAGACCGGCCTCCGCGGCGAAGGATTTCGGGATGCGGAGGGCCAGGCTGTTGCCCCATTTCTGAACTCGAGTCTTCATCGCAACCTCCAAGTATCTACGATGAAGATACACGTGTAAGGAAGCAGAGTCAACTTGGTTTCGGCTAACGAGTTCGCTCAGCCGCCGGCTCACGCGGGCTTGACTTCGGAGTTCCGGAGTTCCGGGGACACCAGAGATCCGGACCTATTGCCTCATGTCCAATCATGTCCACGTAAATCAATCCGCGTCGAAAACCTCGGTGACGGCAACCGAGAAGCCCGCCATTAACACCGATGCCGCCAATTCCCCGCGCCGGTAGATGCCTGCTTCTTCGTAAGCACCCTCGCGCAACCGCAGAACGGTGATGGTTTCCGTTTGCGGATTGACGATCCAGAATTCCGGGACGCGGCCCTCAGCATAGTCCCCCCGCTTGTCAACCAGGTCCCGTTCCGGTTTCTCTTCACTAACAACCTCCAGAGCGTGGTCGGCGCCGAGCCAGAAACGGTTTTGCCGGCGCGAATCGGCGGCCGACAGCAGCAGAAGAAGATCGGGCTCACGGAACTTGCCCGGCCGAATTCGCAGCCGTAACGGCGAAAAGCGGACTTTCCCGCCTCGAGGCTCTGTGAAGCTAAGGAAAGCGAGATAGAGGAACCCCAGAATTCTTTGGTGCTTGTCCGTCGGCATAGGTAGGACTTCCAGTAAGCCGTCGGTGAACTCGACCAGCCGGTTCCGATGGTCAGTCAGAACGAGATACTCTTCCTCGCTCCATTCGCCCTGGCGCGGAAGGATTTCCTCGAGCAGGTCCTTCCATTCTTGGGCAGGCGGAAGGTCAATCGAGAGCTGCGCTGCATTAGCCATGGCGTCCCCTCGGAAAAGGGTCATCATTTCCACAGTGAATCTAATCGGGGGCACAACCCTTTGTCACGTGCCTGCGATTCCGGCAGGAGGAACTTCTCGCCGATCAGGTAGCCCATCGCCTTGCCGAGTCATTGTCCGCCCCGTTGCTCACACCCCGCGCATGCGAAAGGCCCGTCCGGTCGCGACAGGATGCACGGAGCCGATTTTCAGAGCGGTCGGGAGCGCTTGCGCCGTCGTCGGCTGGAGTACCAAACGGCCACTGTTCTCGATGTTCTCGAGCGCGAGGATGGCACCGAGGTAGACATTCTTCCGTTGGAACTGAGTGGGATCCTGGTTATAGAGCGCGCGGATCGCGTCGTAATGAGGGGTCTGCGGCAGCAGATGAGTCGGCGGAGCGCCGGTCCCGGGCTCCTCCAACGTGAAGAGCGCGCCCAGAACGGGCTGTCGCAGGTCGAACTGTTGCGCGTCCCGCGCGTGGAGCGCGCGAGCGGTCGCAGTGTTGAAATGGTCGTTCGCGGAGACGATCGTGGCCGGCGTCGTGGGAATTCCCGTGATTTCCAGGCCAAGCAGCGCGCCCAAGACAGGATGGTAGAAGTCGAAACGGGGGGGATCGATGCTTCGTCGCGCCCGGAGGTCATTGTAGTAAGGAGTGTCGGGCAGGAGCCGGGATGGCGTGATCGTCAGGTGGACGACCGCGACATTCCCCTGCACCGTGCCGGCAACCGCCATGTAGGTAAAGGTATCCGACCCCGTGAATTTCGCGGCCGGCGTGTACGTGAACGACCCGTCGGCTTTGAGCGCCAACGACCCATGAGATGGACCAGAGACGAGAACGGCCGTCAGGCCGGCACCGGACGGGACATCATTGGCGAGCACACCGGGCGCGGCGACCGTCAGCGGCCGGTTCTCCACCGTTGTGTAGGTGTCGTCGTTCGTGATCGGCGGCTGGCTCACGGACGTGACCGTGATCGAGACCGTTGCGATGTTGCTGCTGATCGTCCCGTTGTTGACCTTGAACTGGAAGCTGTCGGGGCCGAAGTAGCCCGCGGTGGGCGTGTAGGTGAGGGTCGGCGCCGTGCCCGTGAGCGTGCCATGTGCAGGGCCGGTCGTGACGGTGTAGGTCAGCGGCAGCGGCGGGGTGTTGGGATCCGAGCCGGTCAGCGTGATCGGCGTTGAGGTGCCCTGCGCGGTCGTCACCGGCAGGCCGGCGCTCGCCGTCGGCTGGCCCACGACCGTGATCGTGACGGTGGCGACATTGCTGTCGAGCGTCCCGTTGTTGACCTTGAACTGGAGGCTGTCGGGGCCGAAGTAGCCGGTGGCGGGCGTGTAGGTGAGGTCCGGCGCCGTGCCCGAGAGCAAGCCGTGCACCGGGCTGGTGGTGACGCTGTAAGTCAGCGTCCGCGGCGGGGTGTTCGGGTCGGTGCCGGTCAGCGTGATCGCCGTGGCCGTGCTCTGCCCCGTCGTTACCGACTGGGCGTTGGCGGCCGGCTGGCCCACGACGGTGATCGAAACGGTGGCGACGCTGCTGTCGAGCGTCCCGTTGTTGACCTTGAACTGGAGGCTGTCGGGGCCGAGGTAGCCGGTGGCGGGTGTGTAAAACAGGTTGGGCGCCGTGCCCAGGAGCGTTCCATGCGCAGGGTTGGCGGTGACGATGTAGGTCAGGGTCAACGGCGGAGTGTTCGGGTCCGTGCCGGCCAGCGTGATCGTCGCCGTGGTGCTCTGCGGCGTCGACACCGACTGGGCATTGGCGACCGGCTTACCGACGACCGTGAGGGAAACGGTGGCGACATTGCTGTCGACCAGTCCATTATTGACCTGGAACTGGAAGCTGTCGGGGCCGAAGTAACCGGGTGCGGGCGTGTAAGTCAAGCCCGGCGCGGCGCCCGAGAGCATACCGTGCCCTGGATTGGCGGTGACGATGTAGGTCAGGGTCAACGGTGGGGTGTTCGTGTCCGTTCCAGTCAGCGTGATTGGCGTCCCCTCATCCTGGGCGGTCGTCACCGACTGGTCGCTGGCCACCGGAGCAGAAGCCTGAATCGTGAACGATTGACTCGTTTGCGAATTGACGTTACCGGCCAGATCGGCAACCTGTCCCCCGACCAGGACAACGTTGATGAGCCCCGGCGACAAGACGCCGCCGCCTTGGTTGTAGAGGTATCGAACGAGCCCGCCGCCAAGGTCTTCATCCTGACCGACGGTGACACCGGTGATGGTCACGTTCGTGGTCTGGAACGTCGTCGGGTCAAGGGCGGCTGCGCCGTGAGCAGTCCACTGGACGTCGACATACCCGAGGTCCTGGCTCGTCGTCGAGCCCGGCGCCGGATTCACCAGGCTGCCGGTCGGCTGCTGGGTGTCAAGGGTGATCGTCTGGCTGGCGATGGTATCTCCCTGGGCGTTGGTGGCCTTCACCTGGACCGGGTTGGCTCCCTCGGTGAGGGTGACTCCGTCGAACGAGAAGTGGCCGGTCGAGTCGGCCGTCGTGGTGGTGTTGAAACCGCCCCCATTGACGTTGAGTGAAACCGCCTGCCCCGGGCTTGTTACGCCCAGCAAGTTCACCGGATTGATGTTGGTGATGTTATCGCCAACCTGGCCCGAGTCGGTCGCCGGATCGAGGGAGAACGAGACCGGCGGCGTGGTCGGTCCCTGCGGCGTACTGACGCTCGTGACTCGCACCGAGCTGCTCGCCGGGCTGAAGCCGATCAAGTCGAAGTAGAGCGTCGCCTGGGTGTTGGCCGGCACGCTCGACAGATCGACCGTGACGATCTCGGGATACTGGAGAGTGGCGACCGACCCGGAGGCCCCGGCCCCGGGCACCGTGACCTGGGGAGCGTAGAAAACCTCGCCGGTCTGCTGGATGTTCAGGAACGAATCGGTGTTGGCCAGCCCGGTCGGCGGGCCGACGAGCGGCTGATTCGTTTGCGTATTCAACAGTGCCGCCTCGAAGGCGTCGGGCGGATTCGAGATGCCGTTCGTAACCAGGCTCGACGCGACGATCGTGAACTGCAGCGTGGTCGTCCCCGGCGCGATTGTGAAGCTCTGCGAGAACTCCGTCTGGACGATGGTCCCCTCGTTGAGAATCCCTTCCCCGTTCGCGATCGTGGCATTTCCCCGGGTGGTCCAGCCGTAATTCGGGTCGGACGGGTTGCTGATCGAGAAGTCGCCGTTGACGATCCCCGAAGGAACAACGCGGTCCTCCAGTTGTTCGAGAAAGACACGGCGCCTTGACCGGCCGCAATCACGATCACCCCGGCGCGAACGCCGTTCCCGCAATGTCTTGGACCATCGAACGCAGGTGCCAATCATGGATCGACCTCGCAGGTACCGCACTCGTTTCTATGGATCGGTGTCTCGCGTCTTCCGCTCGGATTCCTGAGTTTGTTTGGGTAATTCTAGCAGCTTGAATAACTTGAGTAAAATAAATCGATCGGGATCTATCGCGGCTGATTCATCGGATCGAAGCCGCCACCTAACCGATAACTGGCGACTTCGATAATGCCGTGGGTGTATGGTATCATGCAATTCAAATCGTTCAACTGCTGAGGGGGCTGACGCGATTGGGCGAGAAGTCTCTGAAAATGGGCGTTGAATGATCGGGAAGCTTGCCTATTTCGCTTTCGAGTGGTTGGCGGTCCGAAGATTGGCCAGAGGACTGACTCCAGCAGAGGAATGAGAATTTCCGTTGGCTCGCGCACGGTGCCGGGAGAAGCTGACCGCCAGGCTGCCATTCGGCGGCTGCGCGGTGGGCGTCCCGTGAGCCTTGAGATGGGCCTTGGTGGTGACGTGCTGGCTCGACGTCTTTCGACCGGGGGCCGTGCCCGCGTGCTTCGATTTCACGACCACGTGATGACCCTTGTGGTGAGTGGCCGTCTGGCCCTTCGCGGACCCGTTGCCGGCGGGGGTGATGGATGGCGGTGGACTGCTCGCGGGCGAGGCGTCCCCGAGCGCGGCGACAGCGTGATCCAGCACCGTGGTGCTGGCGGTGGTGGAGTTTTGGACCTGCGGCGCTGCCTGCAACCCACTGGCGGCATCGAGGATCTGGACGTCGAGCGAAGACGGCAATTCGCGGACGCCGGGGGCGAGGGTCGCACTCAAGACGTCGCCGGGGTAGACGCTGGGGTCAAGCTCCTGGTCGGCATCGACCAGGGGGGCCGTGACACCCGGGGCGACGAACACCTGGGAGCCAGCAATGGTCTGGACGTGACGTTCGAAGCCGGGGTTGGCCGGCATGAAGCCTTCGACGTGGCCGAGCTCGTGCAGAAGCGCGGTGAGCAGGTCGTAATGGCCATAGGCGGCGGAGCCGGGCTGGGCCAGATACGTGGTGTTGCCGAGCGCCTGTGGAAACGCGGTCTTGTCGTCGTCCGTGGACGGGATGTACCAGCCTTGGCCATCGGCGTTGGGCGACAGGACGATCGTGTAGCCAGCCGGACTGCCCTGGTCATCCCAGGCGGTGACGAAGGTCTCGCCCAGGACGCCGGGGGGAAGGTTGGCGACGAGGATGGTCGGCATGAACGGCAGCGGCCGACCGAGGGTGATTTGCCACATCGACAGGGCTTCCGAAACGAGTGCGGCCAGCGCCGGATCGTTGGTGGAGAGCAAGCCGTGGGTACCCGCCGGTGCCGTGGTCCCGGCGCCCGGAGCTGCCAACAATTGCCCCGGGGGAACCAGGCGCCCGTTGAGGTACGGTTGGAACGTGCCGGTCGCCGGTCCATTGAAGAAGTCGTCGTGCAGATATTGCTTGGCCTTGGCGTAAGCGCTCTCGGCGTGCTGGGCGTAGCCCTTGGCTGAAAGCGTATTAGGCGTTTTGAAGATCGCGGCGTCCTTGATCACTTCGGACGCGTACTTGAGGGCCGCCAACCCCCCGACGTTGAACCCGACGATCGCCTCTTGGAGGATCTTGCCGCCGTCCCAACCGCCCGGATTCCCCAGGGTGGACTTGACGGCCCTGGCAATTACGGGGCGGCCTGCCTGATTGACGCCGAACTGAAAATTCAAGATCGCCACCAGATCCACAGCCACTTGTTTTTGAAATTCGGCGTTCAACGTCACCTGGTACACAAACAGCACGACTCCACCGAGCCCGCCGATGATAGCACCCACCTCCCCCCCGAAGCCCCCGACGAGGGCCAAAACAAGGTTGCCAGCAATGAATCCGGCATCCGCCCTGAGGAGGCCATCGGCACGCTGCTCGAGATCGTTTACTCGTGGCGCCTCTTTGGGGTTCGCGAACATGATGTTATATTTCAGAGACTCGATGTAATCCTTGTCGTCCTTGACGGCTTCCCAGTCCAGGTATGAGAGCGTGGCATTGACCAAGAGGCCAACGGTAGCGAAGATGTTGCCGAAAAGGGCGGCCCCTGGGAAGAATCCGAGAATGCCTCCGAGCAATGCTAACGCCGCGCCCGAGGCGCCAAGGAGGAGGTTCTCATTCAACTTCGTATAGTTGGGGTTTTGACCGCTGGGATCGGTCAGGTTCACGGGGTTGTTGGCCGCATACGCGTACTTGTGGAGCGATTGTCCGTCCGCCGTCAGACCGGGAAACGGGTCCGCCTGAGTGAAGCGGCCCGTCGCCGGGTTGTACAGCCGAGCCCGCATGTAGTATTGCCCGGAGAAGGGGTCGAACTGCTGGCCGGAGTAGAGGTACTTCGTCGCCGCGGTGTACGGGTTGAAGCCAATCGGGTTGCCGAAGGCGGTGTAGGCGAAGCGGTTGGTGATCGCCCCCTGGAGATTGGTCAGCAGACGCGTCGAGCCGTGTCCGTCGTAGAGGAAGAAGCGAAGGCTGGAGAGGTTGCTGCCGACCTGTCCGATGAGGTTATCGCCCAGGATGTAGGTTGTCGTCACGGCGTGGGTTGAGCCGTCGCGTTCCTCCAGCACCTGGGCTTCGCCGCTGGGGTTTTGCTCGTCGACGACGTAATCCGTGCTCGTGCTGGTGGCCGGGCCGCCGTTGGTGCTGGTCGAGGTCTCGGTCCGGGCCTCGTTGCCGTCTTGGTCGTAGAAGTACGTGGTCGTACTGACCTGGGTCTGTCCGGCGCTCGGCGTCGTCACGAGCATCGCCGTCTGAACGCGACCCTCCAGGTTATACGTGAATTGCTCGACGGTTTGCCCGTTGACCTGCATTTGCAGTTCGGCGCCGTTGGCGTCGTAGGTGTAGGTGGTTACCGTCCCGACGCTGGAGGTCTGCGTCAACAACTCGTAGTCGTTGTTGTAGGTGTAGTTGACCGTGACGGTGCTGCTGGGGGTCGTGGTGACCATGGCGAGGCGGTTGCCCGCAAGGTCGTAGGTGTAGTCGATGGTGTAATCGAACTGCGGCTGTCCGCCCGAGAGGTCCTGCGACTTCTCTTCCGTCAAACGGCCCAGGGCGTCGTAGGTGTAAGTGATCTCGGTCTTGGACAGCGTGCCGTCTGCCTGAAGGGTGGTCTCGATCGCCTGCAAGCGGTTGCCGTTGGCGGCGTTGACGTAGTCGTATTCGCTCAGGAGGTTGCCGTTTGGGTCCCGATTGACTTCCTGAATAAGGTAGTCGTTCACATCATACTTATATGCACCCGTGTCGCCGTTGGGCAGCGTCTCGGTCTGCTGCACGCCCGTCGCCGTGTAGGTGTAGGCGGTCGTCAGCGGGTTCGTCAGGGTCTGTCCGTTCAGCCCGACGGCCGTCGTTGAAGTGAGGTCTCCCAGCGCGTCGTAGGTGTACTGCAGGCCGGTGGAATTCGTGGACATGCCCAGGAGGTTGCCGGTCGCCGGATCGTAGCTGTAATCGATGACAGCCTCGGGGGTGTCTTCCTCGGTGAGCAAGCCCTCCGTATTGTAGTGGTAGGTGGTCAGGCCGATGCGGGGGTCATCGACCGTCTCGAGCTGGCCAAGGTCGTCGTAGGTGTAGGTGATGCTGTACGAAGGCACTCCGGTGTTGGCCTGCGACACGTTTTGGAAGTAGTCCTCCTCCACTTTCAGCCCCTGGCTGTTATACACGTACTGTGTGACCTGGCCGTCGTAGTCGATGGCGCGGGTGAGTTGGTTCAGACTGTTGTAGACATTCTGGTTGGTCTCGCCATCGGGTAGGGTCTCGGTGAGTTGGTTCCCAAAGGCGTCGTAGGTGTACTTGGTCACGTTGCCCAACGGGTCGGTAACCTGGAGCAAGTCTCCGGTCGAGTCGTAAATATAGCTGTAAGTGGGGTGGGTGAGAGCTCCTCCATTGTTCGGGTCGGGGACGGCCGGAAGAATCTCCTCGGTCAGCTCGTTAAAGGTGTTGTAGACCGACTGGGTCGTGTTCCCCAGCGGGTCCGTTTCCGAAATCACGTTCCCCTGCGAATCGTAGGAGTCCTGAATGGTGGAACCATCGGGGAGAGTGGTTTGCGTCACGTTCCCTCGGCTGTCGTACGCGTAGTGGGTCTGGCGTCCCAGCGGGTCGGTGACGACGGTGATATTGCCGAATTGGTCATAGGCAAAGGTGGTACGGTTGCCCAGCGCGTCGATGCTGGCCGTCTTCTCGCCGAGGCTATTGTATTGGTAAGTTGTCGTAGCCCCGCTCGCGTCCGTCGTGGACTGGATCTGGCCGTTCGGCGCATAGACCGTGCTCGTGGTCGAGAGTACGCCGGTGGCCGAGACGAAGGAACTGTAACTGTTCCCCGCCGGGGTCGTTGTGATATTGATCCACAGTCCGGAAAGCCGTTCCGTTTTTACGGCCCGGCCCAGGGCGTCGTACTGGGTGTAGGTACCGTCCGGGAGGAGTCCGGTCGTGGGATCGTACGCATCCGTGGCGTAGATCACGCGGCCCGCCAGGTCGTAGACATCTCGAACGACCAGACCGCTGCCCGTCGTGGTTTCGACTGATCGGCCACTGGGATCGTACTTGATGCTGGTCGTGTTCCCGAACTGATCGACGGCGCTGACAACCTGCCCGGCGGCGTTGAGCTGCGTGCTGGTGGTGATACCGTGCAAGTCGGTGACGCTGGTGACGTTGCCGTTCGCGTCGTAGGCGTATGTGGCGTTGAGGGTTTGCTGTTGGTTCGGGTTGTTCGGGTTCGTCCACAGCGTGGACGAGGACGTGGGGTTGCCGTTGGCGTCATTGACGCTCACCTCGGGCAGCGAATTGTTCCCGGCAGTAGCGATCACCGCGCCCACTGAGTCGTACTGGATGACGAACGCGTTGCCCGGTCCGTCACTCACCGAGGTGACACCGCCGGAGGCGTCGTACGCGAACGTCGTTTTGTTGCCGGCGAAGTCCACAGCCTGCGTCACATTCCCCTGGGCATCGTATTGCGTGCTCGCAGTATTGCCTTGCGGATCTGTGACGGTCACGGGCTTTCCGGCAGCGTTGTAGGTATACGACGTTGTGTTCCCGTCCGGGTCGGTGGTCGTGAGCATGTTGCCGTTCGCGTCGTAGGTGTTCGTCGTGGTGAGCGACGTGCCGTCGGTATACGTGACCGTCTGCGTCAACACCAGGTTGAGGGCGTTGTATGTGCTCGTCGTGATGGTTCCGAGGGGGTCGGTGTGCTCCACCACGTTGCCCATCGCGTCGTAGGCGACGGTGCTGACATTCCCGAGCGGATCCACGGTCGTTTCGATGCGATCGGGCAGGTCGTGCGTGAAGGTCACGACGCTACCCAGCGCGTTCACGATCTCGGTGACTCGACCGCTGTCGTCGTATTCCGTGCGCACGCCCTCGCGGCCGAGCGGGTCGTAAACCTGAAGGAGAAGGTGATTGGTGTCGTAGGTGAAGCGCGTGACGTTGCCGTCGCGATCGGTGACGGCGACGAGGTCTCCGTAGAAGTCGTACTGGTACTGGATCGTCTTGCCCATCGGGTCGGTGATCGACGTGATGCGATTCTGGGAGTCCCGGCTGAATGTCAAACTCGACCCATCGGAGTTGGTCATGCCATTGGCCGTGAATGTCGTCGTGTTTCCGTTGGCGTCCGTGAGGCTCTGGATACCCGACTTCGCGCTGATGATGAAAACATTGCCGGAAGAGTCGGTATACTTCCAGCTCGTCGGATTGTAGATCTGGCCGGTTGAGGCGTCGATGAAGGTGACGGGGCCGACCTGGGCGGGCGATACGATCACGTTGTTGTCGGCGAGGGACTCGAGCGTACCCGTGGTGCCCGTTCCGGGGACCGGCTCGAAGAAGATGCTTGTCGTTGCAAGGGGCGGAGCCGCGAAGTTGTAGGTCACCCCGGTGAAGCCCATGAGGAATTGTTCTTTGGTCCCGTCGGGAAGGTAAATCGTCACGTAGTCGTTTTGCGTGTTCTGGAAGCTGTACTGGATCTCGGCCGGCCGGCTACCCAGGCCGGGCGGCAAACCAATTCCAGGAAGCCCGCCGAAGCCGCCGAGGCCCCCGAGTCCCCCAAGGCCGCCCAGCGGATTGACCTGCGTGGCGGGCAATTGTGTCTCCGTCTGGATGAACCCCGCGCCCAGCACGGAGGACGTCTCAACCTGAACATTGCTGACCGACAAGCTCCAGCCGTATCCGAAATCACCCTGCGTGTCCTTGGCCCTGCTGTCATAGGTGCGGGTGACCGACAGGTCTATGCCCGTCTCAGGAATATTCAAATCTGAAAAGCTCAGCGTGAAGTTCCCGATCTTGGCCTGGCCGTTCACCTGGTAAACCTCGTCGGCCGTCGTGACCTGCCCGCTCGTGTCCTCGACGGTCAGGCGTACGTCGTAGAACCCGTCCTGCATCAGCGTCGGGTCGATCGTGCCCAGGGTGCCATTGACCACGGCCGTCGTCCCGGAGCCGAACTGGGTAAATTGATTCTGGCCCTCCACCGCATACGAGAGCGTGTACTGCAGCATGTCGGCAGAGTTGGCAGTGCCCATGATCGGGGTCGGCATCGTGACGACCGGTGTCACAAAGATCTCGTTGAAGCCCGCGACCGGGGCCGGCTGGCCGTTGGGCGGGGTCAGGAACGTGATCGTCTGCGTCGCGTCGCCCTCGTTGCCCTCGGCGTCGAACACCTTCGCCGTTGCGGTGAACACGCCGGGCGTCGCCGACGCGAACGTCGCCGTGCCCGCGGAACTCAACGCGACCACGTTGCCGTTGATCAGCAGGACCTCGCTCGCGAGCGGTTGGCCGTCGTGAGTCGCGGTTGTAACCGTCAGCGTGACCGTGTCGCCCACACGGGCCGTCGTCTCCGAGACGCTCAGCGTCACGTCCGGCGGGATCAGGTTCGAGGGCAACGTGTTGTCGATGCGCGTGAAGGTCTTGGGCAAACTGTTGGTGTTGCCCGCGACGTCAGTCACCTGGACTGTGAACGTGAAGGCGCCCAGGGTGGGCAGGTTCACCGGGTAGAACGCGAAGTCGCCGTTAGCGTCCGAGGTGGTCTCGGCGCCCGTCTCGACCAGCTTCACCGTCGCGCCCGCGATGGTCTGGCCGATCAAGCGCACGGTCGGCATGATGGTCAGATCGTGGCCGTAAGGCCGCGCGTCGAAGGCGGCATCAAGGCCGAACGACGAGATCGCCGGGATGGTGTTGTCCACCGTCGCCGTGAACGGCGTGGAAAATGGACTCACCAGCCCGGAAACCGTCCCGGCGGTCGCCGCGAAGAGGTAGTGCCCGTCGGCAAGCGTGCCGGGGACGGCGAAGTCGAGGGGCGCCGACGTCGCCGTCTGCTGGCCGATGGCCGTGCCGTTCATGTACAGGATGACCTGCGTACCGGCCGGCGCCGTCAGTTCCACCGTCAGTGAACGGGCCTTGGTGATGGTGTTGCTCGTGCCGGTAAGGTCGCTCGGAATCAAATGCACGTTCGCCGGCGGCAGCGGCCGCGTGCTCTCCAGATCGAACGACACGTGGAATGCCGCGGACGCATGGCCGAGGCTGTCCGTCGCCTGCAGCGACAGCGTGTGCGGGCCGTCGGCCAGCGGCGTACCGCCGTTGATCGTCGCCAGGTTTGCCGCCGTGAACGTGAAGCCGACGCCGGTCAAGAGCGACGTCACGTTCACCATGCTGCCGCCGTCCAGAGCGGCCTGGAAGCTCGCCACGCCGCTCGGATCATCGACGACCCCGGTGATTGTCGGGTCGTAGGTGATGCCGTCGGTGCTGGAGACGCCCGTGTCGTTGGCCAGCGCCGCCGTGATGACCGGAGCACTCGTGTCGGCCGCCGTCGTCGTGATCGTCTGGATGAGCTGGCTGGAGTTGCCGGCCACGTCGCTTGCCACCACGGTGAACGCCTGCGTGCCGGGGGCCAGGGCGACGTTGCTGAACGTGAAGTTGCCGCTGCCGTCCGCCTGGGTCTTCCGGATCGGCGTGTTCGAGTCGAACGGGCGGTACAGCGCGACGTAGGCGCCGGCGCCGGTCGTGCCGGTCAGGTTGACGATCTCCTTGTTCGTCTGGGTGGTCTGGCCCGCCGGGAACTGCGACGCGGCGTCCAGACCCAGCGTCGGCGTGGCGGGCGGCGTGGTGTCGATCACGACCGGCACGGGATTGGCCGCCGCGCTGATGTTGCCGGCCACGTCTTCGGCCGTCGCGGTGATCTGGTGCGTGCCGGCGGTCAGGGGCGTGGAGGTGATGAACACGGGGCCGTTGTTCGCCGTCGCCTGCCCGACCTGCACGCCGTCCGCGTACAGCGTGACGATCGCACTTGCCGGGGCGTCGATCTTGAAGGCCGGCGTTGTGATCCGGGTGATGCCGTCACTGTTGCTGATCCCGGTGTCGCTCGCGGCCAGCAGCGTCGGCGTCACCGGCGCCGGCGGGGTCGTGGTCAGGATAAAGGTCACGGTCGCCGGCTGGGCCAGGTTGCCGTTCACATCCTTGACCAGCAGGGTCAGCGTGTGCTTACCGTCGGCAAGCGGCCCGCCGTTCATCGTCGCCAAGAGCGCCGGCGTGATCGTGAACGTGGTGCCGGAGAGCGTGCTCGTCACGTCGGTCACCGGCGACTGGTCGATCTGGGCCTGGAACGAGGCGATTGCGTTCGTCGCGGTGATGCTGCCGGTCACGGTGTCGTCGTCCGTGATGTTGTCGAGGGCGGAGCGGCCCGTGTCATCGGCGAGGTGAGCCGTGATGACCGGCGGCGTCAAGCTGAGGCCCGCCTGGTTGCGCGTGATGACTTTCGTGAACTGGCTGCTGACGCCGGCCGCGCTGGTGGCGATGGCGGTGAAGGCGTTGTCGCCGGCGACCAGCGGTACGTTGAAGAAAACGAACAGGCCGTTGGGGTTCGATGTCGTGACGGCGCCGGTCTGCTGAAGAGTCACGGTCAGGTTCGGATCGGTCTGGCCGACCAGCGTCACGGAGCTGAGCGTCGTCATGCCGTCGCCCAAGGGCGGCGTGTCGGAATTGACGTCGAGGTCGAAGACCGGCCGGGCGGGCGGCGTGGTCGGCACGGTCGCGGTGGTCGCGTGGAAGCCGTAGTCGCCGTCCAGGAGCACCTGGTCCCGCGTGTCGACCTTGCCGTCGCCGTTCAAGTCGGCGGCCAGGGTGTAGTTCGCGCCCCCCGCGATGCTGCCGAAAGCCGCGGCGAGTAAGGCACTGTCGTTGCCATCGACGTTGCCGTCGCCGTTTGAGTCACCCGCGACGGTCAGGTTGACGGCGTAGTTGCCGGCGGTCGCCGGCGTGGCGCCCGCGATCGCGACGACGTAGAGGCCGGGCCGATCGATGGCGAAGAGGGCGACGACGATGTTGCCCTGGACGTTCACGGAGCGCGGCTGGAGGCCGGCGATGGCCGGGACGGCGGGAATGAAGCTGCCGTCCGTCCCCTGCACCAGCACGCGCAGAATGACGCTGCCCGTCGCGGTCGAGTTGAGCTCGCTCTGGTCGAAGCGGAAGGAGAGGCGGTCGGTGGCGCCGGCGGCCAGCGTGTTGCTGGTCGTCGTGCCGGAGAACTGGGCCGCTCCGCCCAAGTCGCGCTGGATGTAGGCAGTCGTGGGCGGGGTCAGGAGACCCGCGCCCAGCGCGGCACCCGCGCCCAGCGCTTGCTGGATCGCCAGGCTGTTGCCGTTGCTGCGGACGGCCGCAATCAGCAGGTGGGGGTCGGACAACGAGTAGCCGTAGCGCTGCGAGCCGCCGGTGTTCAGGTTCTGCATGGCGACGAGGTTGCCGTCGGCGTCGTACTGGTACTCAACAAGCTGGCCGCCGGGGGTGCGGATGCTCGAGATCCGGCCTTGGGCGTCGCGCAGGAACTGGATCGAATCTCCGTTGGCCGCCGTGATGCCGCTGTCGCTGATGTAGAGCTGCGCGCCGCCGGGCGTCGCCTCGCCGACGATGTTGCCCTTGGCGTCGAGCTGGTACCGAGTGCCGTCCGGGGCGGTGAGGGTGTAGCTCGGCCCGCTATAGAACGGGTTGCCCGGGTTGTACGGCTGGCCGGTCGCCAGGTCGTAGTAGCGGCTGCCCGCCTTCGTGAGCACGGTGTCGGTCGATTGCAGGGTGTAGGTGACGCCGGGGTCCGCCTGCCACGCCGGGTGGTAGAACGTCTGGCCGGCGACCTGGAAGCTCGCCGGCGTGAAGGTGAAGCGGACGCGCTGGCCGGTCGGCAGCGTCAGGTAGAGCTCGGTGCCGTCGCGGAACGGGTTGTAGACGCCGAAGTCCTCCTGGCCCGTCGCCGGCAGGTTTGTCTGGAGGTTTGTCTGCCGGTTGACGAAGTACCAGCCCGAGCCGAAGTCGCCCGTCCCGTCCCGCGTCAACGAGTCGTAGGTGCGCTGGATGAGGACCGTCGTGCCGTCGAGGTTGACGCTCAGGTCGGTGTCCGTCACCACGTAATCGCTTGGCTTGGTGGGCGTGTCGACTTCGATCTGGGTCTGCGTCTGCGCGGTCCGGCCGCTGATGTCGCGCGCCGTCAGGCGGAGTTGGTAGAAGCCGTTGGTCAGGGTGGCCGGGTCGAGCTGGGCCAGCGCGCCGTCGATGACCGTCGTGTGCCCCGTCGCCAGCACCGTGAAATTCGGGTTGTTCGGGGTGGCGATCTCCAAGGTCCACGAGTCGAGGTTGCTGTCCGACACTGTGCCGAGGATGGCGGTGGGACTGGACAGGACGGCATTGGGGACTGAGGTGTCGAAGGAGACGACCGGCGGGGTCGTGTCTTGTGGGTCGCGCACCTTCAGCGAGATGGTCGCCGTACCGACCAGGCCGTCCTGATCAGTCGCGGTCGCCTGGATGAGCGACTGGCCGGGCGGGCCGGCGGTGATCGTGGCGCGGCCGTTGGCATCGAGGACCAACGGCTGGCCGTTGAGCGTGACCGTCAGGCTGGTGATCGGCGCGACGCTGCCGGCGATGGCGTTGACCAGCACCTGCTGGCCGGGGATCGCCGGGAAGCTCGGCGTCAGCACGATCGTGACGCTGGGCACCTGCGGCTGGACGGAGGCCCGGATCAGGATGTTTTGTGTCGAGCTCGCCTGGCCGTCGGACACCTGGAGGGTGACGACGAAGTCGCCGGCCTGGGATGGGCCGGGCGTCCACAGGAACTGGCCGGTCTGCGCGTTCAAAGAGGCATCGGCGGGCAGGTTAACGGCGGAGTAGCTGAGGGTCGTGCCGGCGTCGAGGTCGGTGGCCTGGACAAAGAAGCTGAGCTGCTCGCCCAGCGTTGCCTGGTGGTTTGGCGTGTTCAACACCGGCGGCCGGACGACGTGAGCGACGTGGAGGACGACGTCCAGCGTCGCGGTCGCGCCCGAGGGATCGGCGGCCACGAAGTGCAGGGTGTGGTCGCCTGCCTGGCCGTAGGCGGGGGTCCAGGTGAACAACCCGTTCGCGGCGTTGAACGTGGCGCCGGCGGGTGTGTTGACGAGGTTGTACATCACCGGGTCGCCATCGATGTCCGTGGCCACCACCGTGAACTGGACCGGGGTCCCCTCGCGGGCATACTGCGGCAGCAGCGGCACGAACGTCGGCGCGTAATTGGTGTGGGTGACGGTGATGTTGGCGGTCTCGCTGCTGCTCAGACTGCCGTCGCCGGCGGTCACCAGCACGGCGTAGACGCCGGCCTGGCCGGGCTCGGGCGTCCAGGTGAGCAGGCCGGTTGCCGGGTTGAGGCTGGCCCCGGACGGCAGGTCCTGGGCCGTGTAGGTGAGCGCGTCGCCTTCCTGCTTGGCAGCGGTGACCGGCAGGGAGAGCGTCTGGCCCTCGGCCACCGTGGCGGTGAGAGTGGTCGCCGGGAAGACCGGGGCCGTGTCGTTGGCCCGGACGACGAGCCGGATCGTCTGCGTGGTCGAGGACGGCTGGGTGGTGCTGCCGTTACCGGTGTCGGTCACGGTGAACGTGACGGTGTGAGCGCCGGTGTCGGCCGCGGTGGGCGTCCAGTTGAGCGTGGCCGCACCGTAGAACGTCCCGGGCGCCAGGGTCGCGGCGGCCGGCAGACCATCGACCGCGAACGTGAGGTTGTCCTGATCGGCTTCGCCCGCCTGGATCGTCAGCGAAAACGGCTGGCCGGTGACGGCGACTTTATTGCCGATGTAGTTCAGGACGGGCAACTGGGTCGTCGACTGGACGGTGACGATGAAAGTATAGCCACCGGTCAGGACACCGGGGGGGCCCAGGCCGTCGCCGTTGTCGGTTGCACTCAAGGTCAGCGTGTAAGTGCCGCGGTTGCCCGCCGGCGGGTTGAAGTGCAGGACGCCGTTGCCGGTGCCGTTGTCGGTGAGCGTGACGAAGCCGGGCAGCGGGTAGCCGGCGATGCCGTTCTGGACAGAGAGCGTGATCGGGTTGCCGTCAGGGTCGGCGGCCTGCACCGCCTGGTCGAACGGCTGGCCGGCCGTCAGAGTGATGTCGCTGATCGGGGTGACGACGGGCGCGTGGTTGACGATCAGGACGGTGATGGGCACGGTAACCATGCTGGAAAGCGGGCCGCCGGTGCCGTCGTTGGTCGCCGTGAAGACGACGTTATATGTCCCCTCCTGGTTGTTGCCGGGCGTCCAACTGAAGAGCGCGGTGTCCGGGTCGAACGTGGCGCCCTGCGGCAGGCCGCTCACGCTGTAGGTGACGGTCGGCTGCGTGGTCGAGAACGGCGAGAGCGAGTCGTCCTGCAGCCGGGTCGGCAGGAGGAACGTCGGGTTGTGCGGGTCGACGGCGAAGGCGACGAAGGAGACCGGCTGCCCTTCGTTGACTTGCCAGGTCTGGAGCGGGCTGAAGATCGGCGCGGCGGGGGCGGGCAGGATGGTGTAGTTGGCCGTCTGCGTGGTCGAAACGCCGCTGACGGTGGTGGCAGTGAACGGCACGGTCACGGTGCCGGCCTGATCGTAGCCGATGGGCCAGTCGAAGACGCCGGTGATGGGGTCGAGCGTCGCGTTCTCGGGCAGGGAGGTGCTGGAGTAGGTGACCGGCCCGCCGTCGGCGTCGCTCCCCTGGAGGGTGAATCGCAGGTGGTCGCCCTCGCGCACGGTCTGGTCCGGCACGGCGGCCAGTTGCGGCGGCGGCGGGGCGCTGGAGATCAAGAGCGCGATGCTGGTGCTGACGGTGCTCACACCGTCGCTGACGTAGAAGGTCACGTCGTTGTACGTGCCGGCCTGGCCGTAGCCCGGCTTCCAGAGCAGGGTGTGGGTGGACGGGTCGAACGACGCGCCGCCGGGCAGGTGATCGGCCCAGTAGACGAGTTGCCGGCCGTCGGGGTCGGTGGCGCTCACGGTCAGAACCAGCGGCAGGCTTTCCCGGCCGGAAACCTGGGATGGCAACGGGCTGATGACCGGGGCGTGACTGCCGCCGGCAACCTGGATCTGGAACAACTGCTGTGTGAAGCTGCCGCTGGGGTCGTAGGCGTCGAGGATGATCGACACGGACGCCGGGCTGGTGGGCGTTGTGTTCCAGGTGACCAGGCCCGTCGCCGGGTCCACCGTCATGCCGGCCGGCCCGCTCGCGAGCACGAAGCCGGGCGTCGAGCCGTCCGGGTCGTGGGCCTTGGCCTGGTAAGTGTAGCCAGACCCCGCCGTCACACTGGTCACGGGCGTGCTGTCGAACACCGGGGCGCTAGCGCCGGGAGGCGTGCCCGAGACCTCGGCGGTGTAGGCGATCACAAACGCGTTCGGGTCGTTGACGGTGAGGGTTTCGCCCGTCGTGCTCTGGCCCGGGAGCAGCTCGACGCCGTCGGGGACGGTCGCGTTCAAGCTGATGAGCCAGCTCCCGCTCGCGCTCTGTGTGGCGTTCTGCGGGGCGCCGGTGAAACCCTGCGCCGGGTCAAGTATCAGGAACAGCGGCGTGAACAGGCTGAAGATGCTTGTGTTCTGGATGGACACGTCGTAGGACACCGTGCCGTCGGCCCGGTCGGAGCGGGTGTCGATGAAGGTGAGCTTGACGTACGGCGACAGATCGCTGACCGCCGTGAAGTGGCTGACATACGGCGCCAGGAGCGACATGCTGTTGGCGCTCGTGATCGAGTCGCCGACCGTCAGGGTGTACTGGTCGGCGGTCAGCCTGGATAAGAGGAGCACCGCCGTCCTGGTGCTGGAATCATACTGGACGGACAGGATCGTGGCGCGGCCCGTTGCCTGGCCGGCGAGGGTGTAGTTCGCCGGGTCGGTCACCGACGACGAGTCGGTGGCGGGGCCGGCGAACATGTCCTGGTCGAAGATCACGTCGATGATTGCCAGCGGCAGCGCCGCGATGCTGTCCGGAGGTGGGTTGACGGCGATGACGGCGGGGGGGACCACCGGCTCGAGCACGTCCACCTCGTGCGACTGGCTGATCAAGACCCGCCCATCCGAGGTGGCGAAGACGGCGAACCCGCGGGTGCCGCCCTGGGCCAACGGTACCTGCTGCAGCGTGGCGACGTCGACCATCGTCAGCTCGCTGGGTGTCGGGGCGACGGTTCCCGGCGGCGTGTTCGGGGCGTCGTCATGCGAGACGAACAGGAGGTTGTCCAGATTGGTCCCCTGGCGGCCGAAAGCAATCGACTGGATGTCCGAGCTGAAGGTGAGCATGACCTGCGCGCGGGCGTGGTCATCGAATTCCACGACCTGCCGTGCGTCGGGCCACGTGACGGCCCACAGGTTCCCGTCCGCATCGAACGCCAGGCTGGAGACGCGCAGGTTCTGGTCGCGGCTGTACTGGGTAAAGGTGTCGTTGGTCGGGTCGAAGATCTCGACGCCCTTGGCAGACGAGACGTAGAGCTGGTCAGTCTTCGGGTCGACGGCGAGGGCCAGGGTGACGCCGTCGCCGAACTCATTGACGATGGCGCCCGAGGTCGGGTCGAGCTGCAGGAGCGGGCCGCCGCCGGTCGTCGCCCACAGGTCGCCCTTGTTGTCGAAGGCCAGCGCGTAGATCTGGTAGGGCAGGGTGATGAGCGGGGTACCGGCCGGTCCACCGTTATCCGGGATGCTGAACAGCTCGTTGCGCGACGCGCCGCCGCTGATGACGAAGCTGCCGTCGGGCGCCTGGGCGATGGCCATCGGCCCGAGGATGCCGTCGCTCTGGTCGAAGCCCGTGGAGAACGACTGGGCCTGGAACGGCTGCAGCACCGTCATGAACTCGGAGGGGTTGCTGGCCGGCGGTGCATTGGGTACCTCCTGCTGGGCCTGCGTGAACAGCGGGTTGGTCGAAGGCTTGACGGTCGGCGCGGGCGGGATGCCGAAGTTGGGCGGAGTGGTGCTGGGGACCGTCGGCAGGGCGCCCAGGTTGACCGTGGTGGTGTCCTGGGGCGCGTTGGCCCCCGCGGGCGGCAGCTCGTGGTTGCCGGCCACGTCGGTGGCCAGCGCCAGGAAGGTGTAGGTGTGCCCGGCCTGGCCCTGGTAGATCATGGTGCCGGACGCCATGGTCACCTGGTCTTGCCAGATCTGGTAGGAGCCGCCGTCCTCCGCAACGTAGAGCGTCACGTACTTGACGCCCGAGCCGGCAGCGTCGTCGGTACTGCTCCACGTCACCTGGTAGTTGGGGGTGGCGCCCAACTGAGAGACCGTCAACTGGGTGGTGGGGGCGACCGTGTCGAGCGTGTAGGTCAGCGGGGCCGTGTCCTGCGGCGGTGCGTTGCTGAACAGGACCGTCGCCGTCGCGCTGATCTTGGCGCCTGTCGCCGCGGTATTCAGGGGCTGCACGGTGTAGGTGACGAAGCCGGCGCCCGCGCCCTCGGCGTTGTTGGGTGGGAGCAGGCCCTTGCTCGGGTCGGTGATCACCAGGCCGGTCAGTGGGTCGATGGCCTCGAGCAGCCAGGTCGCCGTGCCCGTCTGGAGGTCGACGCCGGCGCTGACACGAAGGATGAATCCCTTCGTCTGCGTGAAGTCGAAGTCGCCCTGGAACAGCCCCAAATTGCTGGGGATGTGGACATCGATGTTGCCGACCTGAATGTCGCCCAGCCGGAAGGTGCGCGGGTCCAGGTTGGGGTCGAGCTGGGTGGTGATCCGGATCTGGCCCGGCGTGGTCGACGCCTGGGGGTCGTTCTGGAAGTTGACGGTGAACGGCAGCGCCTGCCCGGTGGGGATGAAACCGTTGTTCTCGGCCGTGAACGGGCCGGTCATCGACGCCAGGCCGGCGTCCTGCCCGGCGTTGTTGATGTACTGGTCCAGGTTGAGTGGGATGACGGGCAGCCCGTTGACCTCCTGGACGCTGTTGATCTGGAACGACGGCGGCAGGTTGGCGCGGGCGTTCCACGCGACCCACGGGACGTAGACGTTGAAGTCCTCGAAGGTGGTCGGCAACTGCGCGTTCAGGTTGAACTGACTGGAGGTCGGCAGGACGGCGATGGGATTGCCGTGGCTATTGTAGCCGGCTGCAGGCGCCGTTTGGTCGATGTTGTTGCCATACCAGTTGAGGAGCTCGCTGAAGAACGTGGACACGTTGCCGCTGGAGACGATGCCGCTCCCGGCCGGGCCGGCGAGGACCCCGGTGGCCAACGTCGCCATCACGCTCATGATGAGCGGGTCCTGGCTGACCGGCGGGGTGGTGCCGTCCGGGAGCAGCACGCCCGCCTGTTCCAGCGACGCCAGGTAGAGGTTTTCCCACGTGGTCTGGTCGGCGGCCAGGTTCTGGAGCGCCGTCGGCGCCGTGCTGTCGGCGAGGATCGCGGTCCGAAGCTGGTCGGCCTGCCCGATCGACTGGGCCACGAACTCGGCGCGCGTCAGCGTTGTCGCCGACGCGTTGATGTCAAACTGAAACGGGATGTAGGGGATGACGAGAGCAGACGGGATCGCGCCGAACTCTTCATAGGTCGCGTACAGGCCGGGCTGGATCAGGTCGAGGCCCTGCGGACCATTGTCGAGTATGCCTTCCTTGGCGTACTGCGGAAACGCGGCATAGATCTCGGCTTTTAGCGCGTCGAAGTTGTGGTCGTTCATCGCCGCCAGGCCGGGGTAGGTGGTCACGTCGAACGTGAAGCCGGTGAAGCCGCCGGCGGCCTCGTTGAACAGGTAGCCCGGCGCCTGGATGTGGCCGTTGCTGGCGGCCGTGTCTGCCTGCGCCTGGAGGGTGGCGTACGGCACGTCCGAGGTCAGGCTGGTGTCCGGCGGCGCGCCGGACAGGTTGGTGTTGAACTCCACGTACGG
Organism: Isosphaerales bacterium; assembly: GCA_044450785.1. Lineage (GTDB taxonomy): Bacteria > Planctomycetota > Planctomycetia > Isosphaerales > Isosphaeraceae > JBIOJM01. The sequence continues at coordinate 11,620 of JBIOJM010000002.1, read as the reverse complement.
CAGGCCGTAGACGTTGACGTTGATGGGCGGCGCGACCAGAGGGTTGCTGGGGTCGAGCGGTTGGGCGTTGCTCAGCTCGGGAATGCCGACGTTGAACTCGACGTAGGGCGCGTTGATGTTGCCCAGGTTCTCGAGTGCCACGCTGTAGGTGCCGCTGTCGCCGGCCAGGATGAAGCGCGGCCCGCCCAGGCCGATCGTCACGTCGGGCGCGACGGTCTGCTCGACCTCAAAACGGTAGGCTTGGATGGCCATCGTGCCGTCAGGGTTGGTCACCTGGACGTCATACAGGCCGTGCGGCGCGTCGGTCAGGTCGAACTCGGCGATGATCTCGGTGCTGTTGACGAAGTCCGTCGTGAGCGGTTGGTACTCGGCGATGCCGGGCATGACCAGCTTGACGATCGCATTGGGCTGGAACTGGGCGCCGCTGATCGTGGTGGTGACGTACTTGCTGTCGCCCCCCTGGTCGGTCTGGACGTTCGTGATCGACAACGGCAGCAGCTCGGCCAGGACGGTGACGGGCGTGTCGTCGGCCGGCTCGGAGTGGCCGCGGATCAAGACGTAGTAGACGCCAGGGATCGTGGACGGAACGATCGCATCCTGGGTGGGGGCCAGGCCGCCCTGGTAGGCGGCGTCGTAGACCGAGTCGGTCGGGGCGGCCCCTTGCTTGATGAAGATTTCATTGGCCGCGCCGGCGGCATTGGAGCTCAAGGTGACGCGCAGCGTCGCCCCCTGGGGCACGGTGACCTGCAGCAGTCGCTCCTGCCCGGTGGAGAGTGTGGTCGCGTAGGAGACGCCCAGGGTCAGGCTGTCCACCGCCACGGTGAGCAGGCCGGCGGACGCCGTCGTCTTGCTCGAAACCGGCACCCCCGCCGGTAGCCGGAGCTGGTTGAAGATGTCGGTGCGGACGATGATGTGGTACTGACCCGGGGAAGTCGATGGCACGTTCGTCGTCAGCGAGCCGGTGTAGCTGCCGCCGGGTTGGAGAGTACCCTGGTGCTCTACCGTCCCCAGGTAGACGTCGGAGATGTTCCAGGTGGTCCCGGTGCCCAGGTAGACCGCGTCGGACCAGCTTCCCGGCGCGGGGTTGGTGGCGCTATCCTCCTCGACTACCCAGCTCACGGTCAGGGGGTCGCCCGATTTCACCGTGGGCGGGTTGGGCAGCGTGATGCTGGTGACGACGAGCTGGCTCGGCGGCGGCGGGTCGATGACCAGCGGCGGTGCGAGGTACAGGCTGTTGTTGTCCTCGTTGGCCCCGCCCCCCTCGAACACCTTGCCGATGGCGCTGTCCGTGGGTGGGTCGGTGATGACGAACACGTAATACGGCCCGCTGAGGTCCGTCGGCACCTGCACCTGGGTCGTGACGTTATACGAGCCGCCGCCGGCCAGGCCACCCGTGTGGATGACCTCTCCCAGGTAGCGGTCAGCCTTGAGGTCGAGGTTGGTGTCGGCCGAGAAGTAGATCAGGTCGTCCCACGTCGGCATGGTCGGCGGCGTGCCGGCGCCGACGTTGGAAACGGTGTAGGTGACGTTCAGCGTCTGGCCCTGGTAGACGTGGCCCGCGCTCGCGTCGGTGCTGACGGCGGTCACCTGCAGATCGGGCGCCGGGGCCAGCGTGACGGGCATCGCGACCGAAGAGAGCTTGTCGGCCTCCTGCTCGTACTGGGGCACATGGCCGCGGCCCAGGCTGCGCACCGACGACGACACCAGGTCGTAGGGGTCCAGCTCGTTGGTCGCGCCGATCCCCACGCCATACAGGCCGTAGCCGATGTTGCTCTGCACCGAATAATCGGTGAAAGCATCGGAATCGGCGTAGACCAGGACGTAAAAGGTCCCCTGGATGCCGTCGGGGACGCGAACGTTGACAGTCTCTGTGTATGAGCTGCCGGCCGGCAGGACCTGGCCGTAACCGGAATCGCCCAGCACGGTGTCGTAGATGTCGAGGGAGGGATCCTGTGACAGGAAGATGCGGTCCGTCCAACTGTCGGTGCGAGTGGCGCGGGTCCCCTGGTTGGTCACCGTGTAGGTGATCGGGATGGTCTCGCCGGAGGTGACGTTGGACGGCACGGTGATGTTCGTCACCTTGAGGTCCGGCTCGCGGTAGATGATGTCGAACGGCGTCGCGATGCGGTTGTTATTGGGGTCCTCGAACGCCCAGTGGTCGAACTGGCTTAGCCAGTAGGAGTTGTCGCCGGTGTCGGCCGGCCACCAGTCAGTCGTCTCCAGCCGCGCCTGGTAGGTATAGAGGCCGGGCGGAAGGTCGTTGTGGGCGTCGAGGTCGATGTAGAGGTAGTAGTGGCCGCCGGTGCCGGGGGGCAGGGTGGCCGTGAAGCTGACGTTATAGCTTGCGCCCGGCTGCAGCGGCTGATCCTGGAAGTGCGTCGTCTGACCGAGGAACGAGGCGCGATAGCGGTTGAAGGTCGGGTCGGCGGACAACCAGATGAAGTCGGTCCAGTAGTTTGTGCCCGGCCACACCTGGTTCGGGCCCTGGTTCTGGACCGTGTAGGTGAACGTCATCTTCTCACCGGAGTAGTTCACCTGCGGGATGGACACGTTGGTGACGACCAGGTCCGCCGGCACCGGAGTGACGTTGGTGGCGACCGCCTTCAGGTTGTTGGTCTCGTCGACCTCCTTGACGATGTTGAACTTGGGATCGCCGCTCGGTTGCGGGGCGTCGGTGTAGACCACGAAGGACTGCCCCACGGCGGATGGCGACAGTAGGACGCTCAGGCTGGCGTTGTAAGCGGCGTCGGAGTTGAGCACACTGTCGTGTTCAACCGAGCCAAGCGTGAGGGTGGTGGCGTTCTGGTCGAGGGGGTTGGTGGGGTCGTTCGTCAGGTAGACGGTATCGATCCAGCCGGTCGGCTGGGCAACCCCGTTGCCGGTGTTCTGCACGGTCCAGGAGACCGTGACGTTGTCGCCGCCATGGGCCTGCTGGGGGGCGGCGAGTGCGGTGACGACGAGGTCCGGCAGCGGTGCCAGGATGCCGATCGGCCGCGCCTTGTAGTTGTCGCTCTGGAAGTTGTTGGGGTCGTCGGGGTTGACGTTGACCGCGAGCGTATCCTGGAGAACGGTCGAGTACATGTCGGTCCAGGGGGTGACGTAGTAGGTTCCTGGGTCGAGGTTGACGGGCAGGGTCACGCTGATGGTCTCATCGTAGCCTGCCAGCACGACCAGGCTGCCGGTGTGCGTGACCTGCGTCAGCAGGATGTCGCCCTGGGCCGGGATCGGCCGGGTCTTGTCGCGCGTCAGCCAGACCGCGTCGGTCCAGTTATCCACCAGGGTCGGGCCGGCGCCCAAGTTCGTGACCGTGAAGCTGACATTGAACGTGGTGCCGGCGATCTCCTGGTCCGGGGCAACGACGTTGCTCACTACCAGGTCGGGCAGCGGCAGCGGGTTGACGTAGACCGCCTGGTACATGAGGTCGTGCGACCCGTTGGGCCACTGATCGACCACGTGATTGGCATCGACGTCCACAATGACGTAGACTTGGCCGCGATAACGCTCCGGCACGACGACGGGGACGGTCGTCGCCTTGTATTCGTCGCCGATGCCGAGGGCCGCCTGGTTGGGCAGGTCCTGGATCAGGATCGAGTCATCTTCGACCTGCGGTGTCAGCGACAGGTAGATCTTGTCATCCCAGTTGTTGGTCGTGGGGGCGGTTCCCTGGTTGACGACGACATATGTCACGGAGAATGTGCCGCCGGCATCCACCCGCGTGGGAGCGTCGATCTCGGCGACCTGGAGATCGGGCCGCGGCATGACGGTGACGGTGAGGGGCTGGGGCGCGATGCCGGCGTTGTTGGCGGTCGCCCCGTTCTCGAACAAGGCGCCGTCGAAGTTGGTGATGACCTCGACGTTGTACAGGCCGCTGATGTGCACCGGCACGGTGAGCACCTCGGTGCGGCTGTAGGTCTTGCCGGCCGCCAGCCCGCTGAAGTTATCGAATGTGCCCATCACCAGGAACTGGGAATTGGGCTGGCCGGCCTGTTGCAGCACGACCTCGTCCTGCCAGGTGCCGCCGGCGGCGCCGGCGCCCACGTTCTGCACGGACCAGCTCACCTGGATGCTGCTCCCTTCCTGAGCCGTCGTCGGGGCGCTGACGCCCGTGACGGTGAGGTCGGGCGGTGGCGTGAGAGTGATCGTGAACGGGGCCGAGACCGTGACGTTATCGGTGCCATTCCCGTAGATGAACTCGAACGGAGGGTTGCTCGCGGCCGCGGTGACGACGAAGTAGTAGGTGCCGGAGAGCCCGTCCGGCAGCGTGACCTGCGCCGTGCGCACGTAATTGCCGCTGGGACCGATGGGGCCAAGGTGATTGAACAGGCCGTAGTCCTTGACAATGTTCTTGCCGGCCGGGTCGCTCGCCAGCGCCAGGTCGTCGTCCCAGCTCGGCACGCTGGTCAGGCCGATGCCCTGGTTCGTCACGGTCCAGGTGACGTCGAGCGGCTGACTGCTGCCGGCCGGCTGCGGGACGACGATCGATGAGACGACGAGGTCCGCGTAAGGGATCGGCATCACGTCGAAATTGTTGGGGGCTTGGGCGACGTTGTTGGCCTTGAGGCCGTTCTCGAACACCACGTCATCGACGTCGGTCTCGACGAACAGGTGATAGCGGCCGGTGAAGCCCGGCGGCATCTGGACGATCTGCGTCTGGGTGTAGCCCGTACCGGGGGCCAGCCCGCCGGTGTGAGGGTACTCGCCCAACACGACGGCGCTGGGGTCAGCGACGTTGTCGGTCGGCGAGGCGATGATCGCGTCGGTCCATGTGGTCGTCTGGCCAACGCCGGTGCCGACGTTGGTGACCGTCCAGGAGATCGTCGGGTAGGCGGGGTCGCCGATGGTCTGCGCGGGGGCGGTGACGTTGCTGACGGCCAGGTCGGCGTAGGGGGCGAGGGTAATGTTGACCGCCTGGGTGGCGGTGTTCGCCGTGCCGTTCGGCTCGATGAGCTGGTTGGCCGCGTCGGCGACGACAATGATCTGGTAAGTGCCCTGGTCGCCGAGCGGGATGGTCGCGCTGGCCGAGCCGGTGACGCTCTGCCCGGGGGCGAGCGGCCCGGCGAACGGCACCTCGCCCAGGAGAAGGGAGCCGCCCGTGACCTGGCTGGTGGTCGAGAGGTAGGCGCGATCGACCCACCCGCTCAAGGTGGGGGCGGTGCCGTCGTTGGACGTGGACCATTGCACCGCCAGCAGGTCGCCGGACGTGGCGGTGGTGGTGGCGGACTTGATCGTCGGGACGAGATCGACGTGACCGCAGGTCAGGGGTTGAGGGGCGCTGCTCTCGTTGTTGGCCCGGTTGGGGTCGGTGGCGACGGCGTCGCCGGCGTCGGCCACCACGATGACCTGGTAATTGCCGTCGGCGAGAGTGCTCGGCAGCGTGGCGGTGACCGTCCCGGTATAGGAGCCGTTGACCGCGAGACCGGCGCTCTGGCTCTGTGAACCGAGCAGCGTGGCGTCGGCGAGCTGGCCGTCCGGCGAGAGGTAGACGTCATCCGTCCAGGAGCCGGTCGCCGGCGCGCCGCCGACGTTCTGAACTTCCCACGTCACCGTCTCCGACTGGCCGGGCTGCCCCGACGTCAGCGACGACGTGACCGACGATGCGCTCAAATCCGGGGGCAGCGCCACGGCCAGGGTGATCGGCGAGCTGTTGACTTGCGTGGTCACGTCCGACTCGTTCACCACACCGCCGGCGTCGGCGACCACGACCAGGTAGTAGGTACCCGCCGTGGTGAACGAGTTGACCGGCAACTGGACGGTCGCCTGGCCGTTGTAATCCCCGGCCGGAGCAAGGGTCGTTGACTGTTCCGCGGTGAAGGAGTTGAGAAAGATGGCGCCGGCGCCGAGCGTGGGGATCGGTGACAGGTAGACGTTATCGAACCACGGCCCCGTCGCGCCCGCCGTGCCGTTGTTGCTGACGTTCCAGCTCACGCTCAGCGTGTCGCCGAAGTGGGCGGAGCTGACCGACGGCATGACCGAGTTGACGACGAGGTCGGGCAGCGACACGGTGAAGGTGGTCTGGTAGCCGCTGCCGCCGAGCGGGGTACCCGCCAGGTCCTGAACGCCGGCGCCGACCGTGAGCTGGTAGGAACCGTTGGCCCGCTGGGTGGCGAATGGGATGAGGTACGTCGTGCCGCTCTCGAGATAGCCTTGTCCGACCGTGATGGCACCGCCGGGGCCGGTCACCGTGATGTTCGCGGCATTGAGGGTGGACGTGTTCATCAGCTTGTTGAAGGTCACATCCACTTGATCGACGACGTCGTTGACGGTGCCGGTCGGGGTGACGGATACGACCGCCGGGGCGGTGCGGTCGATGACGAAGCTGGTCTGGTAGGCGGCCGTCATCGCGTTGCCGGAGATGTCGAGCACGCCCGGCCCACCGATGCTGACGTCGTAGGTGGCCTCCTGGGTCTGCGTGGGGAAGCCGACCGTGTAGTCGGCGGCGTCGATCTCGGTGACCGTGATCGAGGCGGTGGGTATCGCCCCGTTCGGCCCGGTGATGCTCACCTCGCCGCTGGTGAAGGTGCTGGCGTCGATGGCCTTGTTGAAGGTGACGGTGAGGCTCGACACGTTGGCGCTGGTCGGCCCTGAGGGCGACACCGCGGCGACGACCGGCGGCGTCGTGTCGGGAGTGAGCTGGAAGGTGTCGACGACGCCAGAGCCGAGCATGTTGCCCGCGAGGTCGGCAATGCCGGCGGCGAGCTGTAACGTGTAGGTGCCCCCCTTGGTGAGCGGGCTCATCAAAGTCACGACGTAGGTGGTGCCCGACCCGATGACCGAGGCCGGCTGGACCGAACCCATGATGCCCGGACCGCTGACGAGGATCGACGAGCTGCCGATCGTCGAGGCGTCGATGCTCTTGCTGAAGGTCAGCGTGCGCGTAGAGAGCGGGCCTTGCTCGACCGAGGAGCCGGCCAGCAGCGTCGGGGCTTTCGTGTCGATCGTGACAGTGACACTGGCCGTGGCGGCGGTGCCTGTGGTCGGTGTGAAGCTGACCTTGGTGGTGTAGATGCCGTCCGGCAACGCCGGGGCGGTGAACTGGTACTGGCCGGCCGCGGCGACCGTCTGCATCGCGATGGTGGTGCCGTCACCCTTGTAATCGACCTGGATCAAGCCCCCCTCGTTGACCGTCACGTCGAAGGTCGGCGTCGTGACGTCGGTCCGGTCGTCGCCCTTCACCCCGGAGTCGCTGCCGGGGTCGAGCACCAGGGAAACCTGACCGGGGAGGACTGTGCCCGAGACGACCGTCGTGGTCGCGTTGTTCGTCACGTCGGATGCGACGCCGCTGCCGAGCAGGACGAGCTGGGATGGCCCCGAGGCCGTGGCTACGGTCGTCGCCGCCAAAAACGGCTCGCCCTGGGGGTAGCCGCTCTGGCTGGCGAGGATGATGTCGGTCAGGCGGCCATTGGCAAACGCACTGGGCAGGACAAAGGTCTGCATGTCGAGGCGAACCTGGCCGTTGCCGAAGGACGCCGAAGGTGTGCCGGCGGCAATGGTGTTGTTGTAACCATCGTTGTTGTAGTCGCGGATGTTCGTCCCCTCGACGAGGTTGAAGACGGCGTCGGCCCCGTTGGTGCCCTTGAACTCGACGGTACCGACGGTAGCGCCGTAGACCCCTTGGCCGGAGTTGATCAGCGTGTAGACCGTGGTCGCCCCGCCGATGTTCACGGGGATGTCGAACGAAGTGCCGTTCCCGGCGGTGAAGAGGACGCCCACACTGGTCGTCGAGGTACCATCAGGCACGAGGGCGAAATCCACCCCGCCGACGGTGAGGGTATTCGGCGCGGCCGGGAAATCGGACCCATTCGGGGACTGTCGCAGGTCCAAGTTGACCAGGCTGGTTCCCTGTTCAAAAGCGGTGTGGTTGACGTTCGCGGTCACGGTGATCTGGATGTTACCGGCGCCGTCGGCGCTCGTGGGCAGTGTGAAGGCGAACTGCCGGGCCAGCGACCCGCCCGGAGCGAGAACGCCGTCCACGCTCGGATCCGTGTGGACCAAGGCGGTGGTCAACGTGTCGCCGGTCGTCGTGTTCGTGATCAACACCTGGTCGTCCCAGGGTGCAATCGCGGGCAGGTTGCCAGTGTTGGAGTCGTTCCAGTTGATCGTCAGGCTGGACCCCTTGTTCAGCCCGGCCGATGGGTTGACGGCGAGATTCGCCACCTGGATGTTCGACACCTCGTCCGGCAAGTTGGTGAGGGAGACGGCAGCCGTCGTCAGCCCGTTATAGCTGGAATCGGTGCTCACCGCAGGCGCGAAGACAACCTGGTAGGCCACGCTGCCCGGCTGGTTGTCGTTGACGCCGGTGACGATGACGGTCTGGGCCACGTTCCAGTTGGCCGAAGTGAAGGTCAGGCTCGCGGGTGAGACGGTCCCCTCGGACGTGTTGCTGGAGCTCAGGCTCAGCGTCACGTCGGCCGTGGGTGGAGTGGCCAGTACGACCGTGAAGCTTGTCGCGTCGCCCGCCTTGCTGGTGAGCAGACCCGTGGTCGGGAAGACGCGGATGTCGGCCAAGGCGCTCACCAGGGACAGGTCGCTCGCGCTGTAGAGTGTGCGAAACGTGTGTCCGGTGCTGTAATTCAAGCCGTTGTACGTGGAAAACTCACCCGATCGCGAGGCGAAGGTGATGATCGAGAACGTGTTGCCGACTTGCGGCGTGAAACTATTGACCAGAGTGACATTGAGAGTGCCATTGAGCTGCACGGCACCGGTGACGGCGAGCTGATCATACTGGGTGCCGGCGGTTGTGCCGCCGAGCTGGACGCTCAAGGCGCCGGCCCCATACTGGGTGAAGTTGCCGGCGATCGTCAGAACTCCGGCCGCGTTGACGCCGGGATTGGTCGCGGCGGACGTGATGACATTCGCGTTGATCGTGCTGTCGCCCGACAGGGTGCTGCCCGGGAAGAGTCGCAAGGTGCCGGCCGTGATGGTTCCCGAGCTCGTCGCGCTGACATCGACGCGCGTCAAGGAGATCGTGCCGCTGTTCAACGTCAGTTGGCCGCCGTTGCTTGCCGTCAGCGTCGAGTTATAGTACGAGTCGGAAAAGAAGTTGGTCAGCTTCGACAGGTCGATCACGCTACTGGCACCGTCGGCGGTGACCCGCGTGGAGCCGCCGGTGTAATCCGTCACGTTGCTGAGGTCGACCTTGCCACCGGCTTGGGCGTTGACGTAAACGATGGTATAAGGAGGGGCGCCGTTCAGGGTCGTCAAGTGCGACAGGTCGACCTCGCTGCCGGCGCCGTTGGCCTGGATCGTCGACGAGTAGGCCGACTCGCCGGTGTAACTCGTCACTCCGGGCAGTTCCAGAACGGCGCCGCCGCTGGCGTAGATGTTGTTACCGTCGATCGTGGTGATCTGGCTCGTCGTGATCGAGGACAGGTTGTCGTCGAGCGCCAGGTCGGCACGGCTGAGCGTCGTCAACGCGCCGCTCAAGATCGACCCGCCGTTTTTCGCCTCCAGCTTCGAGTTATAGTACGAGTCGGAGAAGAAGTCGGTCAGCTTCGACAGGTCGACCACGCTATTGGCGCCATCGGCGGTGACCTGCGTGGCGCCGCCGGTGTAGGCGGTCAGCTTGCTGAGGTCGACCTTGCCGCCGGCCTGGGCATTGACGTAAACGATGGAATAGGGTGGGGCGCCGTTCAGGGTCGTGAGGTGCGACAGGTCGACCTCGCTGCCGGCGCCGTTGGCCTGGATCGTCGACGAGTAGGCCGACTCGCCGGTGTAACTCGTCACGCCGGGCAGTTCCAGAATGGCGCCGCCGCTGGCGTAGATGTTGTTACCGTCGATCGTGGTGATCTGGCTCGTCGTGATCGAGGACAGGTTGTCGTCGAGCTCCAGGTCGGCACGGCTGAGCGTCGTCAACGCGCCGCTCAAGATCGACCCGCCGTCTTTCGCCTCCAGCTTCGAATTATAGTACGAGTCGGAGAAGAACTTGGTCAGCTTCGACAGGTCGACCACGCTATTGGCGCCATCGGCGGTGACCTGCGTGGAGCCGCCGGTGTAAGCGGTCAGCTTGCTGAGGTCGACCTTGCCACCGGCCTGGGCGTTGACGTAAACGATGGCATAGGGAGGGGCCCCGTTCAGGGTCGTTAGGTGCGACAGGTCGACGAGAGAGCCGGTTCCGTTGGCCTGAATCGTTGTGCTGTTGGCCGACACGCCGGTGTAGCTCGTCACATTGGGGAACGCCAGCGTGGCGCCGCTATTCGCGTAGATGTCGTCGCCACTGAACGTTGTCAGGCCGCTGTAATCGGGCGTGCCGCCGTTGGCCGTGATCGTGCCCGCCGTATAGGTCGCGATCTGCTTGGTCGACAGCACGCTGGTGGCGTCGGTGGTGATGTCGACCCGGTTGAGTGTGGTCAGGGCGCCGCTCTCGATCGTCCCGCCGTTGCTCACGCTCAGTGTCGAGTTATAGTACGAGTCGGAGAAAAAGTTGGTCAGCTTCGACAGGTCGATCACGCTGTTCGTGCCGTCGGCGCTCATGCGCGTGGAGCCGCCGGTGTAAGCGGTCAGGTTGCTGAGGTCGACCTTGCCACCGGCCTGGGCGTTGACGTAAACGATGGCATAGGGAGGGGCGCCGTTCAGGGTGGTCAGGTGCGACAGGTCGACGAGGGAGCCGGTTCCGTTGGCCTGGATCGTCGTGCTGTAGGCCGACACGCCCGTGCTGCTCGTCACATTGGGGAACGCCAGCGTGGCGCCGTCATTCGCGTAGATGTCGTCGCCGCTGATCGAAGTGAGATCGGAGTAGTTCCACACCCCGCCGTTGGCTGTGATCGTGCCGCCGGTGTACGCGGTGATCTGGGCGGTCGAAAACGTGCTGGTGCCGTCGGTCGTCACGTCGGTGCGGTTGAGCGTGGTCAGGAGCGGATCGAGCACGGTGCCGCCCGACGTAACGCTGAGCAACGAGGTGCTGGACTGGTCGGAAACGATATTGGACAGGGCCGAGAGGTCGAGCACGCTGCCGGTGCCGCTGACTTGAAAGAAGTTGCGGCCGGTGGGATTCGAGGCCAGGTGGCTCAGGCTGAGCTTCCCACCGGAGTAGGCGTTGAAGAAGATGACGTTGTCGGTCGTGCCGCTCAAGGTCGTGACGTGCGAGAGGTCCACCTCACTGGGGGTTCCGGTCCCGTTGGGCCCACTGGTGCCGCTGGCCTGGATCGACAGGTTTTGGCCGTTGGTGGTCGACAGGGCGGTCACATTGGGAAACGCAACCACGCCGCCGCCGTTGGCTAAGACTTGATCGCCATTGATCGAGGTCAGGCCCGAGAAGTTGGGCGTGCCACTGTTGACCGTGATCGTGGCGCCCGTATACGAGGTGAGCTGCCCCGTGGGAATCGTCGCGGTGCCGTCAATGGTCAGGTCGGTGCGAGTGAGCGTGGCCAGGAGCGGATCGAGCAAAGTGCCGCCGGAGGTCACGCTGAGCAACGAGGTGCTGGACTGGTCGGAAACGATACTGGGCAGGGCCGAGAGGTCGAGCACACTGCCGGTGCCGTCGACTTGAAAGAAGTTGCGGCCGGTGGGGTTCGAGGCCAGGTGGCTGAGGCTGAGCTTCCCACCGGAGTAGGCGTTGAAGAAGATGACGTTGTCGGTCGTGCCGCTCAAGGTCGTGACGTGCGAGAGGTCCACCTCACTGGGG
>JBIOJM010000001.1:0-100579 GCA_044450785.1 Isosphaerales bacterium | reverse complement strand
GGGACAGGCGTTTGCGGGGTCGGTCGGTTAAACTACCCATGGGAGCCTCCTTGTGTGAGATGTGGCGGTTGGTCGATACCTACCACCTCACCAAGGAGGCTCACCGTAGTACAACCCTAAAAAAACGGCAAAAGTCGAGCTAAGCCGTTGGCGAGCGCCGAGGGAACGAGTTTCGGCTCGATCGTTCAGCCGTCGCAAAAACAGATTCTGCGATGATCCCACCGGTGGGAGATTCCCACTTAACCGTAGTCCCCTCTTCGTGTATGCTTGGAGAGATTAAACAAGATAGAAAGGGACGAACATGGGCCTGGAAGCGAGGTTGACGGATGCGAAGGGCCGCGTTAGCCTGCCCAAGGCGTTTGCCAATGCGACAGTCATCATCGAGCAGTTGAACGAGAACGAGTTGCGCATTCGCAAAGCGCACGTGATCCCAAAGGACGAGATTCGTTTCTCGGAGGAAGCGCCGGTCGTTCTTTCGGATCGGGAACGTGAGCGGTTCTTGCAAGCGCTCGATCATCCGCCGAAGCCGAACGCCGCGCTCCGTCACCTGATGGCAGGGAAGGCCAAGAAGCGTGAGTGAGCGGCGGATCGAGCGACTCGATCACGGGCATGTGCGAGAGGGCTTCGATTGCGGCAAGCCCTCGCTCAATGACTTCCTTCACGCGCTCGTCAGCCAATACGAGAAGCGCAATCTGGGACGGACCCACGTCGCGCTCCAGGAAGGCGGTTCGCGCGTGCTGGGCTACTGAGCACGATCCGGCCAGCCGCGAAGTCGTAGCAAAAGTCGTGGAAGAGTCGTGTGACCGTGGGGACCAGACCGATGGACGACGAATCCCGCGTAACCGAGCCCCGTCAAAACGGCCCCGATCTCGATCCTGTGCCGCTCTTGCCGCCGTTGTCGCTGCCCGCTGTACTGGAGCAAGTGCGAGCGCGGACGCCGGCGCGCATTCTGACCGGTCGCGCCGGGGCGGCTTACCGGACGACGACCTGGCTCGAGCTGCGTCGCGACCACGCCGCGGCCAGAGATGCCGTTTGGGCCGAGCTCGATCTCGCCGGTGACCTGGGTGCGGCGTTCCTGGCCGAATGGGGGCTGTTCGAGGTTGCCAGCCTGGCCCACACCAAGCAGGAATTCCTGCTGCGGCCCGACCTGGGCCGGTCGTTGGCCGCGGTGGCGCGGGCTGAGGTGGTCCGCCGCTGCCCGGCCGGCGCCGACCTCCAGGTAGCCATCGCCGATGGCCTGTCCGCCACGGCAGTACAGGCCCAGGTCCCCACGCTCCTCCCCTTGCTTGCGGGCGAAGCCCACCGCCGGGGCTGGCGGTTTGGCCAGCCCTTTTTCATCCGCCACGGTCGCGTGGGCTTGCTCAACGAAATCGGCGAGATCATCGACCCGGCTGTCGCCGTGCTCCTGATCGGTGAGCGCCCGGGCCTGGCCACCGCCCTCAGTCTCTCGGCCTACATGGCCTACCGGCCTCGGAACGGTCACGACGACTCCCGCAGAAATCTGATCTCCAACATCCATGCCCGCGGCGTTTCTCCTGATCAGGCGGCGCCTCGGATTGCGGAGCTGGCCGCGCAGATGATCCGGCTCGCGACCAGCGGCACCGCCGTCAAGGAGCAAGCGATCCCCACCGCAGGCCTGACCGGAAGCCCTCTCATGGGCAGATGCCTCGACGATTGAACCGGCTGCAACTAGTATGGTCACAATGACCCGGGCTGGGAGGTGCCGAAAAATCGCGCCGAGAAGCTGGTACCAATTTGCCAGGAGCCCGGTTAAACTTCATGCTATAGGTTCGTCGAGTGTGCTCAGGGTGGTGGTCTCGGCTCAGCCAGATTGCGAAGATCAACGGATCATTGTCCTCGATCGCCTTGCCCACCCGTTGAGCCATCCGGTCCGGCCTCTTTCTTTTGACCCGGAAAGTGGAACGCGGGTCAACATGGCACGTCCCAGATCCCGGGGGGTTTGAAGGTGGGCAAGAAGCTGTATGTCGGCAATCTCACATTCTCGGTCACTGATGCCGACCTTGAAGACTTGTTCGCCCCATTTGGCGAAGTGAGAAGCGCGCAAGTGGTTGTGGACCGACAGACGGGTCGGAGCCGTGGGTTCGGCTTCGTCGAGATGGCATCTGACGCCGAGGCCCTCGCGGCCATCAATGCCCTGCACGACCAGGACCACGGCGGCCGCCGCCTGACGGTCAACGAGGCGAAGCCGCGGGAGGATCGGGGCGGCGGGGGCGGAGGTGGAGGCGGCCGTGGAGGCTATGGCGGAGGAGGTGGAGGCGGCCGCGGAGGCTATGGCGGCGGGGGCGACCGGTACTGACTCACGTCCAGTCTTCCCACACGATGATCGACGTATCCTTGGACACCGCGCGTCGAAACCGCTTGCGCACGTTGGTGGGCTTGTTCCGCAGCAGGGCAATGACGGCATTGGTATCCAGAAGGTAGGTCAATCGAACAGGTCCTTTGCCTCAGGCATCGGGGGTTGCCGGCGGCCATCCTCCATGAACGGGACGTCCGCAAAGCGGTCCAGCTCCCTGAACCATGTATCGAGATCCGTCACGATCGGCTCGAGCAGGATGCCGCCCTCGACGCGCCGCACGCGTACCCGATCACCGGGCAGGCGAACCGCCTGGCTCCGCCCATGCTTGAAGATTTTCGCAATGCCGCTCTCGCTCATGGCCCACCTCCTTCGTGATATCTATCATTGGTATACACTATCGTGGCGAGCGGAGCAAGCTACCAAGGCCTCACCGTGCAGGAAGACGGGAAACTGTGTATACTGGTATCTGCGTATGGAGCACCGTGTCATTCGGCCTTCAAGCCTCGGTCGATTGGACACCATCCCCTCCACGTGGGTTGGAAAGTGGCGGGCGACGAACTCCGTCAGCACACCGAAAGTCACAAGAATCGCATGGAAGCGAGGACATGAAGAACGGAGCCTTGCGAATGCGAATCGCAGCAGTCGTGACCGTGTGGACGGTGAACGTGGTGGCGGTGACACTGCTGCTGCTTCCTTCACGGCCGGCGACGGGGGCGGAAGACCTGGATGTGAAGATGCTCGAGCGGGCGTATCAGCCCGAAATTCGGCAGTTGCTTGCGCGTTACTGCCACGAATGCCACTCCGAAAAACGGACCGAGGCCGACATCGATTTCACCACGTTCGCGACGTGGGCCGATGTGCGGAAGCACCCGCAGACCTGGCAGAAGGTGGGTGAGATGCTCGAATCCGGCCAGATGCCGCCCAAAAAGGCTCGCCAGCCGGCTGATGCGGAACGGACTCGACTCCACCAGTGGGTGCGCGGGTATCTCACGGTCGAGGCGAAAGCTCGGGCCGGCGATCCGGGGCGGGTGGTGCTCCGCCGGCTCAGCAATGCCGAGTACACCTACACTCTCCGCGACCTGACCGGCATCGATTCGCTGGACCCGGCGCACGAGTTTCCCGGCGATGGCGCGGCGGGCGAAGGGTTTACCAACACCGGCAACGCACTCGTGATGTCGCCGGCGCTCGTCACGAAGTATCTGGACGCCGCCAAGGAAGTCGCGAGCCACGCGGTGCTCTTGCCCGATGGGTTTCGGTTCTCTCCTCACACCACGCCGCGTGACTGGACCGAGGAGATCCTGACGCGAATCCGTGAATTCTATCGCGAATTCAGCGATCAGCGTGGTGGCGACAAGGTGAATCTTCAAGGTATCGTTTTTGACACCAACCAAGGTGGCCGCCTGCCGATCGAGAGATATCTCGCCGCGACGATCGCCGACCGAGAGCCTTTGATGCTGGGCCGCAAGAGCATTGAAACCGTCGCCCGCGAACGCGGGTTGAATGCCAAGTATCTCGGCACGCTCTGGAAGGGTCTCGCGCGCGGCGAGCCGTCGCTCCTCTTGGACGGCCTCCGTGCCCGCTGGTGCACCGCGAAGCCGGCGGACGCCGCCGCGCTCGTCGCCGACATTGCCGCGTGGCAAAAGGGGCTCTGGAGGTTCACCACCGTCGGTCATATCGGCAAGGTGGGCGGCCCGAAGAAGTGGCTGGAGCCGGTCACTCCGCTGATCGCCAAGCAGGAGGTACGGTTCAAGATTCCGGCGTCGCCCGATGGCGAGCAGGTCACGCTTTCACTCGTCACGTCGGACGCGGGGGATGGCAACGAGCATGACTTCGTCGTGTGGCAACAGCCACGGCTCGTCGCGCCGGGACGGCCCGACCTGCTGTTGCGCGACGTCCGCGAAGTCACCCGCGACCTGGCAGCGCGGCGCACGCGAGTGTTTGCCGCCGTGGCCAAGTCTTTGAGCGCCGCCACTGAAGCCGCCGCTGCACAAGGCAAGGCCGACGTGGGCGAGCTGGCTCGGAAACACGGCGTCGAGGTGGACGCATTGCGGGCCTGGCTCGATTACCTCGGCATCGGCTCCGGCGGCAACGTGGCGCTCGGCGGGCATTTCACAAACAAGCTCAAAGGCACTTCCGGCTATGACTTCATCCAGGGCTGGGGCCGTAACGAAACGCCCTCGCTGATGGCCAACGCGTCCGACCAGCACGTGCGCATTCCCGGCAACATGAAACCGCACAGCGTCGCGGTCCATCCGTCGCCCACCCTGCGCGCCGCGGTCGGCTGGCGCAGCCCGGTGACGGCGACGGTCCGAATCGACGCGACGGTGACTCATGCGCACCCCGAATGCGGCAACGGCGTGACCTGGTCGCTCGAGCTCCGGCGCGGGGCGACCCGGCGGCGGCTCGCCACCGGCATCGCGCAGGGCAGCAAACAAGTGAAAGTCGGCCAGATCGAGCACCTCGCCGCTCAGACCGGCGACCTTGTCTCGCTCTTGATCGGGCCGCGCGACGGGAATCACGCATGCGACCTGACCACGATCGAGCTCAAGCTCACCAGCACGGGCGACGGCGGACGAACGTGGGACCTCGCCGCTGACGTGTCGAGCAATGTGCTGGCCGGCAATCCGCACGCCGATCGGTTCGGTAACGAGGGTGTCTGGCACTTCTACGCCGAGCCGGACAAGGGCGGGAGTGAGGCCGGCCCGGTTATCCCCGCCGGGTCGTTGCTTGCGAGATGGCAAATGGCCAGGGATGCGAATGAAAAGCGCAAGCTGGCCGGCGACGTGCAAAAGCTTCTCACGTCCGGTCCGCCCGCGGCGAAAGACAGCCCTGACGCGGCGCTCTACCGGCAGCTCGCGTCGCTCGGCGGGCCGTTGTTCGGCGCAATGCCCCGCGTCCGGGCCGGGGAAACGACAGCAAAAGCATCCCGTGAGAACTCCCAACCCAAGAGTCCCGCGCCGGGCCAGGCGGAATGGGGCCTCGATCCGGCGACGTTCAGCAAACATCCCGGCGGTGGCACCATCGACACCGCCAGCCTTTGTGTCCATGCCCCGTCGGTCATCACGGTTCGTCTTCCCGCCGAGCTTGCCGCCGGCTGCGAGCTGGTCACGACCGGTGTGCTCGACAAGGACACGGGCGCCCTGGGGAGCGTGCAGCTCGAAGTGGTCGCGGGCAAACCGGCACGCGAATCCGGGCTGCTTCCCAGCGAGGTCAAGGTGACGATCGCGAACGGTCAGTGGACCGCGAACAATCAGAAAACGTCTTACGCCACGCCGATCATCGTCAATGAAAACAGCGCGACGCGGAAACGAATCGAGTCGGCATTCGATGACTTCCGGCGCCTGTTCCCCGCCGCCCTGTGTTACACCAAGATCGTGCCGGTCGATGAGGTCGTCACCCTCACATTGTTCTATCGCGAGGACGACCAGCTCGTCCGGCTGATGCTCAACCCAGCACAGCAATCCCGGCTCAACCGCCTCTGGGACGAGCTGCACTACATCAGCCATGACGCGCTGACGCTGGTCGATGCCTTCGCTCAGTTAATGGAATATGCGACCCAGGACGCGGACCCCAAGGTGTTTGAACCGCTGCGCAAGCCGATCAACGACCGCGCTGCCGCTTTCAGGCAGCATCTGATCGACACGGAGCCGAAACATCTCGACGCACTGCTCGAATTCGCGGGGCGGGTCTACCGCCGGCCGCTGACCAGTCCGGAATCGCAAGACCTGCGTGCCCTCTACGGCAAGCTGAGGGAGCAAGAGATTCCCCATGATGAAGCCGTTCGTCTGTTGCTTGCACGCGTGCTTGTCGCACCAGCGTTTCTTTATCGAGTCGAGAAGCCGGGCCCAGGCGAGGGGCAAGCTCCCGTTTCCGACTGGGAGCTGGCGAGCCGTCTCAGCTACTTCCTTTGGTCGTCGCAGCCCGACGAAGAACTCCGCCAGGCGGCCGCGGCTGGCCGGCTCCGTGACCCGGACACACTGGTGACAGAAACGCGGCGAATGCTCCGCGACGCCAAGACCCGACGGCTCGCGATCGAATTCGCCTGCCACTGGCTGCACATCGCTGATTTCGACCATCTGGATGAAAAGAGCGAGCGGCACTTCCCCACGTTTGCCGGCCTGCGCGGCGCGATGTACGAGGAATCGATTCAGTTCTTCACCGACCTTTTCCAGAACGATGGCCAGGTGCAGAGCATCCTGAACGCGGATTACACGTTCCTGAACGAGCCGCTGGCGAAGCACTACGGCATCCCTTTGGGACAGGCTTCTCAGCGTGCCAGTCGGCCAGGAAACGCGGACCCACGTGCAGACTGGCGTCGGGTTGACGGCATCAAACAATACGGACGTGGCGGGATTCTCGGCCAGGCGACGACGCTGGCCAAGCAATCGGGCGCATCGCGCACCAGTCCGATTCTGCGCGGCAACTGGATCAGCGAAGTGCTGCTTGGCGAACGTTTGCCGCGACCGCCGAAAGGCGTGCCGCTACTCCCTGAGGACGAAGCCGCGACCGAGGGCCTGACCGTCCGGCAACTCGTTGAAAAGCATAGCAGCGACGCGAAGTGCGCCGTCTGCCATCGACGCATCGACGCGTTCGGCTTTTCGCTCGAACGCTTCGACGCGATCGGACGCCGGCGCGACAAGGACCTCGGTGACCGGCCGATCGACACGCGCGTCAAGACCATGGATGGAGCGCAATTCGAAGGTCTCGACGGTTTGCGGACCTACCTGCTCACGGTGAGGCGCCAGGCATTTCTGCGCCAGTTCTGCCGCAAGTTGCTCGGCTACGCCTTGGGCCGTTCCGTGCAGCTTTCCGATGAACCGCTCCTGGCTCTGATGCAGGCCGAGTTGAAAGCAAATAACGATCACGTCGTCTCCGCCGTGGAGACGATTATCCGTAGCCGGCAGTTCCGCGAGATTCGCGGACGTGAGACGGCGTATGATGAGTGAATTTTCCCCCCCCCTCAGACTGGAGCTATCGATGACTACACACAGATTTTCCCGTCGCACCATGTTGCGGGGGCTTGGCGTTTCCATGGCTCTCCCCTGGTTCGAGTCGCTGAACGTCTGGGGAGACGAGCCTCTCGGCAACCAGAAGGCAAGCACGGCTCCCGTCCGGCTCGCCGTGCTCTTCTCAGGCAACGGGTTCCACGGCAAGGAATGGTGGGCGAAGGGCGAAGGGAAAGACATGGTGCTTGGCCAGGTCCTGGCGCCTCTGACGGACTTTCGCCAGAAGATGCTCTTCATCCGCGGCCTTTACAACGAGCAGGCGCAGAAGGGGAACATCCATAGTTCACAGACCGGTAATCTGCTCTCCGGCGCACCACTGGCCTCCGGCGGTGAGATTCGCTCCGGCACGAGCGTTGATCAGTTGCTCGCGCAGAGCTACGGCCGCTCAACCAAGGTGCCGAGTCTTGTGCTGGGCTGTGAGAAGTCGAACCCTTCGGTCCACAAGAACTATTCCATGCTCTACAGCTCGCACATCTCGTGGAGTTCGCCGACGACGCCCACGCCGCTGGAACAATACCCGGCGCTGGCCTTCGATCGGCTCTTCAAAGACGAGGTTCAACGTGGCGACAGGAGCGTCCTCGACGCCGTGCTATCGGACGCCAACGATCTGCGCCGTCAGATCAGCAGCACCGATCAGCAGAAGCTCGACGAATACCTCGACTCCGTGCGTGACGTCGAGCAACGCATTGAAAACGCGGGCAAGCAAGGCGAACTGCAAGGCTGGCGGCCGACACTCGACAAACCCAACATGCCTCGTCCGCCGGAAGGAATCCCTCAGAACATCGCCGACCACATGCGGCTGATGTGTGACATCCTGGTGCTCGGCTTCCAGACCGACACGACGCGTATCACGACGCTCAAGCTGAACAACGACCATTCGTCGCTCCGATTCCCGCATCTGGGCGTGGACTACATGATTCACCACCTGCTGTCGCACTCTGACACGGCCGACTGGCTGAAGGTGAACCAGTTCTTCCTCGAGCAAGTCGCCTACATCGCCCGCAAGCTGGATGCGATCCAGGAGGGGGACCGCACCGCGCTCGACAACTCGATGCTGCTGTTCTGTTCGAGCATGATGACCGGTAGCCACGACGCCACGCAGCTCCCCGTTGTGATGCTCGGCCGCGGCGGCGGTAAGATCCAAACCGGCCGTATCCTCGACTACCGCGACAAACCCGACCGCCAGATGTGCCGCCTATACTTGTCGATGATGGACAAGATGAACCTCCGCCTCGACAAGTTCGGCGATGCCACCCTACCGCTTATAGAGGTCTGAGCCCCCTCTCGGCCCCCGCAGGACACGACTTGGGGCATGCGCCCGGCCAGGCCGGCTCGCTCGAAGAACTTGGCAAAGCCCTTGCTGATACCGTGGGAAATCCGGTGTCAGTTCATCATTCTTGCCCGAAAAGATGAACCGACACCGGATGGACAGGCGAGCCTTCAACCAAGAGGGCGCCTTCCGTTGAGAGTGATCAAGATAATTGACAAGGCATCGATCAAGATAATCGATGGTCGATTTCGCGGATGGACCGATACCGGTGGCCTCTTCTCTTTCTGTTCCGGACTTGGCTCTCTGCCACCGCTGTGACGACATTTGACGTGCATCACAACGTCGACTCAACGCCGAAGTCGACTCCTCGCGCTCTCCTTCGTCGTGGGGCATTAAGGCTCGGCGGGTGGAATAAGCGTTCCGTTCCAACACACTCTATATGGGGAACGGGGAACGGCCCTCTCCGATAGCAAACGGACAAGGACCAACGGACTCTGGTGACCCCCGTTCAACCGCACGCGGTCTGCATAGAAGGGCGCATCGGGCCAGAGGTGACAAGGGCAGACCGGCGGGGATGCACGGCCCACACGTGCATGCGATAATACGCTCGTCGCGACGCTCCCCTCGCGACCGGGGCTCCGTGGCCGTGGTCGGTCGTGCCGGAGATGACGTCGTGCCCCGGAGCCTCCCCATGGCCGCCGCCGCCGATCGCCATCTTCTTTTCGGACTGCTCGCACTTCAGACGGGTATCATCAACCAGGGCCAGCTCGTGGCCGCATTTCAGGCGTGGACGCTCGACAAGATGCGCAATCTGGCCGACATCCTGGTTGCGCGGGGCGACCTCAACACCGTCCAGCGCGGCCTGCTGGACGGCCTCGCCGACCAGCATCTTCAGAAGCACGGCGACGTCGAGAAGAGCCTGGCCGCGGTACCGGCGAACCGTTCCGCTCGCGCCAGCCTGGCCGCGCTCGGCGAGCCAGAGATCGAGGCTACACTCGCACGGGTCGCCCGCAGCAAGAACGGCCCGGCCACCGACGCCGAAGACGACGACCCCGAGCGCACCGGCACCTTTTCGGTAGGCTCGGCCACGTCCGACGGCCAGCGGTTCCGCATCCTGCGGCCGCATGCGCGGGGCGGCCTGGGGGCCGTGTTCGTGGCGCTCGACGGCGAATTGCACCGCGAGGTGGCCTTGAAGCAGATCCTCAACAAGCACGCGGATGACCCCGTCAGCCGACAGCGGTTCGTCGCGGAGGCCGAGATCACCGGCGGGCTGGAACACCCGGGCGTCGTCCCCGTCTACGGCCTGGGCACGGATTCCTTCGGGCATCCTTACTACGCGATGCGGTTCATCAAGGGTGATTCGCTCAAGGAGGCGATCGCGCGGTACCACGAGAACGAGGTGCTCCAGAAGGACCCCGGCCGGCGGTCGCTGGAGCTGCGGAAGCTTTTGCGCCGGTTCACCGACGTCTGCAACGCCATCGATTACGCCCACTCGCGCGGGGTGATCCACCGCGACATCAAGCCGGCCAACATCATCGTGGGCAAATACGGCGAGACGCTGGTCGTGGACTGGGGGCTGGCCAAGGTGGTGGGCCGGGCCGATTCATCGGCCGGAGAGCAGACGCTGGCACCGTCGTCGGGCGGCTCGTCGGAGACTTTGCCCGGCAGCGCTCTGGGAACTCCGGCGTACATGAGCCCGGAGCAGGCGCGGGGTGAGCTCTATCGGCTGGGCGCGCGATCCGACATCTACAGCCTGGGCGCCACGCTCTATTGCCTGCTGACCGGCAAGCCGCCGTTCGAGGGCGACGATATCGGCGCCGTCTTGCACGCCGTGCAGGAGGGGCAATTCCGACCGCCGTCCCAGCAAGATCCCGCGCTCGACAAGGCACTGGAGACCATCTGCCTGAAGGCCATGGCCAACAGCCTTCATGACCGCTATGCCACGCCCAAGGCCCTGGCCGACGATCTGGATCGTTGGATGGCCGACGAGCCTGTCACGGCCTGGCGCGAGTCCTTCTCGCCCCGGGCGCGGCGATGGGCGCGGAGGAACCGCACCAAGGTGACGGCCGCGGTCGTCGCCCTGGTGGCCGGGGTGGTCGGGCTGTCGGCGGTGCTCGCCGTGCAGACCCGGGCCAAGGCCGACATCGGGCGGGCGCTGGCCAACGAGACACGGGCCAATGCCGCGCTGGCCGCTGCGAACGGGCGGGCCGAAGAGCGGTACGCGCTGGCGATGGAGGCCATCGAGACCTTTCACACGGGCGTCAGCGAGGACTTCCTGCTCAAGCAGGACCAGTTCAAGGAGCTGCGCGACCGGCTGTTGAAGTCGGCGGCCGACTTTTACGGCAAGCTCGGGGCCCTGCTGGGCAAGGAGTCAGACGTAGCCTCGCGTCGGGCGCTGCATCAGGCGAACTTCGAGCTGGCCGGACTGACCGCCAAGGTCGGGCGCAAGGAGGACGCGCTGGCGGCGCACCGGGCGGTGCTGGCGGCGCGGGAGGCGCTGGCCGCCGAGCCGGGGGCCGACGCCGGGGCGAAGACCGACGTCGGCCGGAGCCTGACCGCGGTCGCACTCCTGCTCGAAGCGACGGGAAATGCGGACGAGGCGATGTTGGCATACCGCAAGGCCGAGGAACGTCTCACACCGCTGGCGGATCCATCCCCTGCCGCCGCGCCGGCGCGAGCGGCCCTGGCCTCCTGCCGCGCCTGGCTCGGATGGCTCCTACAGACCACGGGCCACTCTGAAGAAGGTCTGGCGGTGCTACGACTGGCCCGCTCCGAGCAGGAGGCGCTGGCAGCCGCCCCCGGCGCGACGGCCCAGGCCCGTCGCGAGCTAGCGGACACGATTAATAACGTCGCCGGCATCCTCATGAGGACGGGCAAGCAATCGGAGGCGGAGGCCGAGTACCGCACGGCGATGGCGATCTGCCGCAAGCTGGCCGACGACCACCCCGCCGTGACCGAATTCCGCAGCGGACAGGCGAACAGCCACTGGAACCTCGGGGCAGCGTTCCACGAAGTGGGCAAGCAATCGGAGGCGGAGGCCGAGTACCGCGCGGCGCTGGCGATCCGCCAGAAGCTGGCCGACGACTACCCCGCCGTTAACGAATTCCGCGAGCGCCTGGTGGTCAGCCACAGGTGGCTCGGTGTCCTGCTGTCGGGGATGGGCAAGCAATCGGAGGCGGAGGCCGAGGTCCGCGCGGCGATCGCACTCGATCAGAAGGGGGCCGCCCACGATCGCACGTTCCGCTCAGGACCGGCGTTTGACCAAATGGTGCTCGGCTACCTGCTCTTGCGCACGGGCCGGCCGTCGGAGGCGGAGGTCGAGTACCGCGCGGCGCTGGCGCTCTACCAGAAGGTGGCCGACGACGACCCCGTCTCCACCGACTTCCGGAGCAGACTGGCAGACGGCCACTACAGCCTCGGCCGCCTGCTGATGCAGACGGGCCGGCCGTCGGGTGCGGAGGCCGAGCACCGCGCGGCACTGGCGATCCAGCAGAAGCTGGCCGAGGACCACCCCGCCGTCACCCGCTTCCGCAGCAGCCTGGCGGTTGGCCACAACAACCTCGGCAACCTGCTGACGCAGACGGGCCGGCCGTTGGGTGCGGAGGCCCATTACCGCCAGGCGCTGGCGATCTGGCAGAAGCTGGCCGACGATAACCCCACCGTCACCGCCTTCCGCAGCAGCCTGGCGCTCATCCACGACAACCTCGGCTGGCTGCTGGTGCAGGCGGGCAAGCCGTCCGACGCGGAGGCCGAGCACCGCGTGGCGCTGGCGCTCTTACGGAAGCTGGCCGAGGAGAACCCACGGGACCGGGACTATCACGACCGGGCGGCGAATACTAACAACAACCTCTCCATCGTGTTCCGCCGCCTCGGCCGCCCGGCCGAGGCCCTCGACCACTGCGAGCGAGCTGTCGCGGTCCGCGAGGCGCTGGTCAAGGAGGACCCCACTGCGACGCGTTTTCGCGACGGTCTGGCCGAGAACTACCTCAACCGCGGCCTGGCCCGCCGCGCCCCGGGCGACCCCGCCGGGGCGGCGGCCGACGCCCGGCGGGCGCTGGCGCTTTTGGACGGGCTGCCGTCGCGGTCGGAATGGGAGTGGTGCTGTTCCGCGTGTTCCCACGCCACGCTGGCGGGCCTGGCTGATCAGGCCGGCTCTGGCGTCTCGGCCGGGGAGGCGGCATCGGAGGCCGACGCGGCGATGCCCCTCTTGCACAAAGCCGTCGCGATGGGCTACCGCAGCGCCGACTTCTTCCGCACCGACGATGCCCTCGACCCGCTCCGCGACCGGCCCGACTTCCGGCTGATGATGATGGACCTGGCGATGCCGGCCGACCCGTTCGCCCGCAGCGACTGAGGACCCGGCCTGGGCCCCACCCGACTGGCGGACCAAGCGATTTCCCGATCGGTCCCACCGAACCCGATCGCTCAAGTTTTCGGGCTGCAGTTGACTGCGCACGGTCGAATACGTCGGTCCGAGCCGATCAAGCAGAGTCCTTCGCGCGGGCACCAGTCCGGGCCCAATCGGGGCGTTTCCAAGATCTTTCGGTCGCCTCGGAGAGTGTGAAATCTCCTGCTGGGACGATGCACCCGTCGGTCAAGCGCCTCGACGATGCATCTTCTGCGGGTAATCACCGTTCATCAGAAGATCTCGATTATTGGGCCATCCGGGATCGTAAGCGGCGACAGAAATCGCAAGAGCCGTACCCAGCCCTGGCAGGGATCGTCGGTGCGGCAAAACGCTTCCAGGAGCGATTGCGGCAAGGCGGCGATCTCGACAAGAGGTACGAGGCGACCGCGCGCGACTTTCCAGAAAGGTGTCCGCGGAACGTGGTCGCGCCACAAGGCCTGCCATCGAGCAATGGTCGCTCCGTCGACGCCGAACAGCCTCGAAAGCTCGCGGACTCGGCGCGGTGTCGGTCCTTGCCGCATGGCGCTGATCAAGATGACCACGGCACCAAGGTATACCTTCCTGCCGAGAAAACGCACGGACGGCGGTGTGACCCTCTTTCTGCAGCCGTCACGATCACAGCGGAAGCTGAACCGGTGGTTATACTCCTCGGGTAGATCATCAGGGCCGCCCCGCGGTGATCGCGGATAATTGGCACAGTGCAGGCGACCGACGCACGAGCATGCCTTCTGCCGAGTGCATTCGGCCAGGTCTTTATCAATCGACAAGAGGAGCGACCAGAAACTCCCACCACAAAGCAATTCACGCCCTATCATCGCGCACTCCTTGGAAAAAGGACATCCTAGGGTACACGCCTTGTCAACCCCTGCATTTGATCAAGTTAATTGATGGCGATCTTCTCGAAAACATCAGCCAAGTTGCTCAGAAATCGCGGATTTCACATCGATTATCTTGGCCACGCACACCGTTCCGTCAGGTACTCGTCGTCGAGCTGGACGACCCCGCCGCCTGAGCTGGTCCATGCACCACCAGGCGGCAACTGCAACGACCACCACCAAAATCAGCAGGCTCCGCATCAGCATTCGTGGCCGTCGCATACCATGCACTCCGCGCCGATCAGCGGGAAAGTCTCGTTGCATCGTGAAACGTTTCAATTCACAAAGCCCCCACAAGCGACGAGGGTGTCACCGCCCACGTCAACGAAACCGGCTTGACACCACCCAAGAAATTTTATAAATTTACACTATGGACTAAATTTAGCATCTGGAGAAGATCCGATGGCATCTGGAGAAAGTTCGATGACCAGTCCTTCGTTCGCCAATCCGTTTCGGCCAGGTGCTGGACACATGCCTCCTTATCTGGCAGGCCGAGAGGCCGAGAAACTGGACTTCCTGCGTCAGTTGAAACAAGACGTGATCCTCGAAAACCTGATCCTGACTGGACTCCGTGGCGTTGGTAAGACGGTCTTACTGGATACGTTTAAGCCGCTTGCCATCGAAAAGGGATGGCTTTGGGCGGGCACTGATCTTTCAGAATCCGTGAGCCTGACCGAGGAACGAATGGCGATTCGCCTTCTTACCGATCTGTCGCTCGTAACGTCTTCAATCACCCTGACAAGCAAACAAATCAAGAATATAGGTTTTGTTCCTCAAATAAAAGATGTAACTCACTATCTCGATTATCACTTCTTGAAAGCGTTCTACGACCAAACCCCTGGTATGGCATCTGACAAGCTCAAGGCAGTTCTGGAATTGTCCTGGAAATGGCTTCAAAGCTTGCAACGACCTGGTCTGGTATTCTCGTATGACGAGTCACAGAACCTGGCAGACCACACCGCCCAGGGCGAATTCCCGTTATCTCTCTTGCTGGACGTGTTCCAGTCGATTCAGAAGAAGAACATTCCTTTCATGCTCGTCTTGACGGGCTTGCCGACGCTCTTTCCCAAGCTCGTCGAAGCACGGACGTTCGCCGAGCGGATGTTCCATGTTATGTTTCTTGATCGATTGAACGAATCGGACAGCCGAGACGCAATTCAGAAACCGATTCAAGATGCCAAGTGTCCACTTCCCATGGGAACAAAAATGATTAATCGGATTGTCAATATATCGGGTGGCTATCCATACTTTATCCAATTCCTGGGCAGAGAAGTCTATGACGTGGTCCTTCAATTAATGACTCGTGATGGCACACAAAAGGCAGGGAGATTTCCCGTTCCATTTGACCAGATCATTCGCAAGCTCGACACAGACTTCTTTACAAGCCGCTGGTCGAAGGCGACTGACAGACAGAAGCAGCTTCTCACGGTCGTTGCCCGCTTACCAAACAGTGATAGAGAGTTCACGGTCCAAGAAGTCGTCGAGAAGTCCAAGGAAGTCTTGGGAAAACCATTTAGTTCCAGTCATACGAATCAGATGCTGGTCAAATTGAGCGATGCTGGTCTGGTTTATAAGAATCGACATGGCAGATACTCTTTCGCGGTCCCGTTGATGAATAGGTTTATTATCCGACAAGCCGAATCATCGATTTGAAGTAGGGCGATAAGCAATGATGCAACCAACGCTGTTCGACATGGGGTCGTCCTTCACCAATCGCAGAACGAAGGCGGTTACGTTCCAAGGCAAGCTCGACTTGCCGATCCACCGCTGGTATCGGCTTACGCCCAGCTTCTCACCCCAACTGGCCAACGACATCGCCCACCATTTTGAGCTTTCTTCGGCAGACTTCGTTCTGGACCCGTTCAGTGGCGTCGGGACGGTCCCGCTCTGCATGAAGTACCGGGGCATCCCGGCGTGCAGTGTCGAGATCAATCCTTACCTGCACTTCGTCGGGAACATCAAGACTCGGACCTACAGGGACATCGACGACATCGAGTCCTGTTTCAAGAGGTTCATCGACGCCTACCATGCCAGCCTCGACCACGTACCGTTCAAGACGAATCCTCGAGAGTTCCTCGTGGAGCACGCCGCCGACATCCCTCCGATCAACTTTCCCGAGCGCTGGTGGTCTCCGGGCAATCTCGCCCAATTGGTTGGCCTTCGTAAGCTCGTTGCCACCTTTGACGGCAAGCCGCACCATCTTGACCTCATCAAGATGGCGGTTCTGGGCATCCTCATCCCGGTAAGCAATGCGAAGCACAATCACGTCTCCTTGACGTTTGCCGACAAACCACAGGCGACTGTCGATGTAGCCGGGGCCCTTGGGCAACAATTGCGGAACATGGTGGCCGACATTCTGGCCGTGACCGATCTACCCACCGCAGACGTGACCATTCACAGGGGGAACAGTAAGGAATTGATCAGCGTGCTGCCCGAGCGACCGAACGTGTCGGCGGTGATCACGTCCCCGCCCTACCCGAACAGGTTTAGTTACGCCCGCGAGACCAGACCTCACCTGTTCTTCTTCGAGTTCATCGAGAGCGCCACAGCGGTTGGACAGCTTGAGACCGAGGCAATCGGTGGGACTTGGGGTAAGGCGACCTCGGTGCTGGCCAGCGGTGTCAAGCCCAAGAACGCGCTCATCGAGACACTGCTGAACCCGTACCTGCGCTTCATTGACTCGAACGGCAACCTGATGGCGAACTACGTGGTGAAATACTTCAACGACATCTACGACCACGCAGGGCAAGTCGCCCAAGTCTGCAAGAAGAAAGTGCAGTTGGCCTACGTCATCGGGAACAGCAAGTTCTACGACCACCCGCTTCCCAGCGACGAGATCCTCGCGTCGATCTTCGGGCACTTCGGGTTCAAACTTGAACGCATCGATAGGATGCGAAAGCGGCAGAGCAAGACTGGGCTCTATGAGGCCGTCGTGTTCATGCGGCGCGGGTAGGTGCTGGAGGATGCCGCTCTCGTTCCCGCGACGTTAACGCCGCTGCCGATGATGAGGTTGTGATCATAGGACCAAGTATAAAGCTTGCCTTTCTTGGCGGGGAGGAGTTCCACGATATCGGTGAAGCCTTCCTCGGCGAACCAGCGTTTCAGCTCGGCTAGCGTGTGGTGCGACTGATATCGAGGGGCGTACCAGTCGAAGTTGTCACAGACGCGTAAGGTCCAGTCGGGGTGGTTCGAGAAGTTGGCAAGCTTGCTGAGGGTCTTGTTCAAAACGGAGAGTCCGCCGAACGCGCCCAAAGCGACGCAGATGGCCTCGAGCATGCGTGCCGACAAGTGCATCGTGACACCGCGGAGCCCGCTGTTAAGCCACTCCTGCGGGGGCGTGTTGCGCCGGTACATCCAGACTGCCAATCGCCCACCGGGCTTGACCCGCCTGGCGATCTCTTCAAAAGCGCGGCGAGGGTCGGGAGTGTGGTGCAGCACACCGATCGAGTAGACCAAGTCGAAGGCCGCCTCGGCCAGCGGCAAGTCGAGGAGATCAGCCTGGAGGATTAATACCTGAGGTAGAAAAGCACACAGTGCGGCGGCCTTGGTGACCGCCGCGCTCAGATCAACGCCGATTACTCGGGCGCCATAACCGCCGGCCAAGCGGGTATACCGACCGCCGCCGCAACCGGCGTCAAGCACCAGACGGCCCGCCAGGTCGCTGGACGAAACACCGGTCTTGACCTTGAATGTCGCCTCGTCTTCCTCGGGCCGCGCCACGTCGTAACGGTTCCACTGCCGGCCGAAACTGGCCGCGTACGAACCCAAGTGACCCGCCAACCGGGGAATCCCGTCCACGATCGACACCCTTGCCGCACAACCACGACAGGCTAGTTCCCGTGGCGGTTCGCCCATGACCACCAGATTCCCTGCGCGGCAGCCGGGGCAACGGATCAAATTAATGAGATATACATTCATATCTTTTTAGCAAGTGCCACGATCTCATCCTCGGGGACTTGCCTGGGGTCCACGGCGGAGAGACGGGCCAAGAAGCTGGTCACAGCGCCGCCACGGATCAGGAAGAATTCACCGGCCTCCTGGCCGGGAAGAGCGGCCGCGACGTCGATGCGACAGTCGTTGAGCATCGGCTTCATCTTGGCGATGGAGTTCGCTTCCTTGACCTGTCCGACGAACCAGGTCCGGATGTTGTCGCGGCACTTGTAGTCGAAATCGCCGGGGCTCTGAGTGGCCAGGAGCAGCCCCAGCCCGGCGGACCGCGCCCGCCGCAGCAAATGCTCCATCGGCTCCTTTGTCGCCGGCTGCCGCACCGCGGGCAGGTACAGATCGGCCTCGTCGAAGAGCAACACCGCCTGGAGCGACCCGGATGGATGAGGTGACCGGCTGATCCAGCGACCCAGGGTCATGAGGAACTGCGCGACCCAGAACTGAGCGTCCTGGTTGATTCCCAGGAACTTGGTGCTGATGATGCTCAGGCGGGTCTTGCCGGGCGTGCGGTGCGCGCCAAGCCCAAAGAGAGCCTCGACGTCGAGCGGCTCTCCCTGGGCGGACAGGAGGTCTCCCTGGTTGATCCGGAGGGTTTCCAGATCCTGCACCAGGTGGTCAAACAGCTTGACGTCTAGCCGGCCGACCGCGCTCAACAGTCCGGGATCCCTCTCGGCGATGAACGCGACCAGCGTCTCGATCGGGACCGCCGCTTGCGGCGTCTCCTGGCTGAGAAGGTCGATCGCCCGGCTCAAGATCGCCAGGCAGGACTGGTCGCGATTCCGGTCGGAATAGTTCATCATCCCGGCGAGAGCGGCGGCGGAGAACTTGGCGGCCTGCTCGCGCTCGTGAGCTGGCAGCGCGCCCAGGCCGGCGGGGACGGCCGCGATCGACAGCGGCCGCCCATCAGGCCGGCGCGGCGTGAACAGGGCAACCTCCACCGTGGTGCGCAGCCGCGCAGCGCGATCGGCCAGCTCTCCCTCAAGTCCTCCACGCAGCCCCATGTCCGGCCGGGCGTAGGAGCAGAGGTCCCCTTTACGGTCGACCAGGATCGCCGGAACCCCGCGAAGTAAGAGCTGCTCGACAACGCAGAGTGCCGCCGTCGTCTTGCCGCTCCCCGGCGCGCCCAGAAAGGCGGCGTGTCGTGTCAGCTCGCCAGGCTCGATTGTCACCGGCCCACCGTGCCGGCCGGTGGTCGTGCCGACGACGAGGCTCTCAATCGGCTCGGGTAGTGGAGCGGCCGGCGCCAGTGACGGAGAAGAAGACGGAGCTGCCTCGGGCACGGAGACAGCCGGGCCGCGGAGCCGGCCGGTATGATCCAGGTCCAGGACTGCGCGCAATGAGTTGAGGCTGCTCAAGGGGCGCGTCAGCTTGAGCCAGGCTGCGAAGCGCGGGGCCGCTCCGTTCTGCTTGCGGAAGCTCGACAGGGCCATCATCGCCCGCCAGTCCGAGTCTTGGACGACGACGCGGCGGCCGCCGCCGGTGATTAACTCGCCGAGCTGTCGCGACACCGCCGCTTTCGGGCTGCTCGGATAATCGGTCGAGCGGACGATGACCGGCGTGTGCTTGCCGGCCCGCTTGACCACCTCATCGATTTGCCGGCCCAGCCCGCCTCCCTGCGCCCGCTTGTTGCAAACACCCACCAGGATGCACTCGACCGATTGATCGACGGCATGGCGCTCGACCGACACCATCCGGCCATCCGCCTCGGCCTCGAAGTGCATGTCCGTCTCGACCTCGTCCGAGCAAGACCGGATCGCCTCGACCAGAACCGTGGCCAGCTCCACCTCATCAACGGGGACCACTGTCGCAAACGCCGAGCGGTACTCA
This sequence comes from Isosphaerales bacterium, assembly GCA_044450785.1. Lineage (GTDB taxonomy): Bacteria > Planctomycetota > Planctomycetia > Isosphaerales > Isosphaeraceae > JBIOJM01. The sequence goes on along the minus strand of JBIOJM010000001.1, from coordinate 80,931 downwards.
TTCCAGGCTTGCTCGAGCGGAATGATCTGTTGTTCCCGCTCACGATCATCACGGCCCATACTCTCAAAAGGGTATACCGCCATCTTCCCTTTCTCGATGCAGCGCTCGCGGTAGACCTGAACCTCGCTCAGGACATCGCGGGCGCGCAAGCCGGTCAGCTTCCGCACCAGTGCGCCGGGGAGGGGGTACGACGGTTGATCGGGCTGGAAAGGGACGTCCATCGATTCGTAGAGGAACTTCAGACGCAGGCCGATGAGCTTTTCGACCTCGTCCGGGTCGCAAGGGCTCTGCAGGCCGACCGGCGGAGGATCGTTCTCCACCCGATCCACGATCGGACTCGTGAGCAACGCTTTGAGCCGGTCGTAGAAGTTGTCCAGACATGCAATGACGACGATCGCGGAGGGGAGCCGGCTGACGATGTCACAGAGGGTCGCCATGGCCCGGCGGAACTTGATCGCCGCCTCGTCGAGGTCGAAGACGTCCTCAAGCTGATCGACGCAGAGAACCAGCGGAACCCGCTCGACGGCCCAGATCAACTGCCCCAGGCGCTCGATGATCCGATGCGGCGCATCCGGATAGATACACGGGACGATCCCCCCCAGCAACCGCCGGTCGTGCTCGGTGAGGTCTTCACAGCGGAGGTACTTGAGCACGCGGGCCTTGATCCGCGGGTCGTTGCACTGAAGGTAGAGCAGCGCCTGCACGAGGTAAACATCGATGGTGCTGAACCGGTCATCCATGATGATCGTATCGGCCAGCTCGCCGACAAGGTGGTCGATGCCCCCTTGGTCCAGCCCCCCCTCGCGGAGCTGATCCAGCCGGTCGGGCGGTACGTCCCGGCACGTCTCGGCCAGGGCGCTCGACAACCGCATTAGCCCACTGGTATCGGACCGAGATTCATCATACGGCTTGTCGAGCGAATCGATCAGGTTGTTGAGCACGTACCGCCCGTACTGGCCGGTGAATGCAGTCATCTGCAGGTAGCCGCAATACCCCGAGCTCCGGGAGTGGACCTGGTTCCGGAAGGCCCGCATCAGGTGGGTCTTGCCGCAGCCGGATCCCCCCAGCAAGAGGAGGATCCTCCCCGCGGCCAGCCCCGACGGCTCGAGCACGCGGCCCACGATTCTCTCAAACTTCTCCCGGGCATCCCGGTGGATCGACTCCACGTCGAACGAGTCGTGCTTCCAGATATCGTTGGCATACGCGAAAGCGTGAAACAGCTCGGGAAAGCGCGGCGAGCAGAACGCGGCCACGCGGCGGTCACCCAGGTCGTCCGGGATTTCGGGGCCGCGTCTGTGGCTCGGGGTGGCAGTCGCCATGAGGGTGCCCTTTCAGATCCGTACGAAATGAAACGTGGCGTTGAGATAGTGTACCTCGGACTGGCGGACGTCGTTGGGGTCCATGGCCTGGACCAGGTCGGCCCGGCTCAAGTCGAGCAGCCGGGCGTTGTTGGCCTCGGCGAGGCGTTCCTTGAAAGCGGCAAGGTCCATGGCCCGGAACGCGGGATCGGACTGGAGTGAATACCAAACATGCGCGATGAAGACCTTGCTGTCACCGAACCGGCCCGTGGAGCAAGCACGGGCGGCAACCTTCACCCGCTCGGCGAACAACGGTAAGTTGAACCCCTGCGAGGGTGGGGAAGGCGGGGAGGGGGACTTTCCGCTGACGAGATCATGTTCGTCGATCCAGCCCCGCAGGACCGCGTCACGCAGCTCCTTGGGATCGTCGCGCCGCGCACCCAGGCGATGCGCCAGTAACCGATCAATCGCCTTCCTCGAGTTGGCCGGGCGATGCTCACCCAGCTCGCGATCCAGCAGCGCTTTTTGAACCTCCGCAATGCTGAACGCTCTGCTCGAGTCGAACCCGATCAACTTCCATGCCAATGCGCCCGTCGCATCCTTCAACTTGGGACAACCAGCCAGAGGTAGGCCGAACTGCTTCGTGAGCAAAACGGCCTTGAAGCCAGGGTCCTTTGAGAGCGCCTTGAACGTCGCGTCGCTCGACGCGGGCATCCCCAGGACACGGGCGGGGAGATAGGTCTTCTTAAGCGACCCCCAGTTGGTCTTCGGCCTGAGCTCTATGACCCCGAGAAAGCCGAGCCCTTGCTGTCTGCCGGCCGCCGTCAACATGACCTTGGGCACGGCCTTCTTGCTCTTACCGCGGACGAGCACAATCAGGCCGCCCGACTCGAGCTCGGTAAGAGCCCGGTCGATCCGGTCGGTCAGTGCCTCGCCCTCCCATCGATGCACCAGCAGCGGCTCAAGGTCTTTCTTGATCTTTGCGGTGGTGTCTCCCTTGTCCCCCGCGGTCAGTAACCGCGCCAGCACCAGTGAGCCGATCGCGGAGACGTTCGTCGCTTTGCTCGTTGTCATGGCTTTGCCTCAAGGCCGATCGGCGGTCGCACGGCGGAATGCGACCGCTTTCAGGATCGTATCCAGCACGTCCTCAAGCCGCTCGACGACGTCGCCGGCCAAGACGCGCGCAACCAGGTATCCGTGCTTCTGAAGCTCCAAGTCCTTGCGGCGGTCGCGGCGAAAAGCCTCCGGATCCTGGAAGTGGTGGTAACCGTCCACCTCGACGACGAGATTCAAGGAGCGAGCAGCGAGATCTACTTCGACCCATCGATTGGGCCCGAAGTGAAAGTCGAGCGTGCGGTTGAGCTCGAACAATCCAGCAGTCTCGGGAATCGATTCCAGCCGCTCGAACAGGAACCGCTCGGCGGCGCTTCGAGCATCGTCATCAGCAGGTCCCAAATCCCGGGAATTCTGACGACAGATCGCGGATTCCGGATTTCCGGATGCCAGACTAGCGCATGCCAGCGATTCCAAAGACTGGGATTCCCGAGATTTGGCGGGGGTTGCGGCGGGGCCGGCTAGCGGAGGCCGATCAGGGCAAGTCAAGAGCACGACGGATTCACGAAGCAGGGCCTTGGCGCGCGACACTGGTGCCTGCGTCAGGTAGGTGTCGAACAATCCAGCGTCGACCAACAAGATCAGCGCCGCGTGAGGCTGGGCGGCCGCCAGCGCGGTCAGCAACCGCCCAGTTCTCTCCAGCGCGGACAGATCCTGACCGGCGGAAGTCAGAACCAGGACCGGCAGGCACTCCTGGGGAATCAGTTCGCCCATGGCCCTGAAGACGCGGATCCAAGGAGGACCACGGCCCTCTAACACCGAGTCCAAGGCCGGCGCGAGCGCTGGACCTCCTGGCCGCATGCCCGCGGCCGCGCGCTCGATCACCCAGCGACTTACCAGCTCGACACCGGTCTCGGATACCAGAGGCAAAACCGATTCCAGGAAAATCCCGGCTTCGTAAGACGTCATCGCACGGAGTGATCGGCCGAGCAGACCCGCCGGCTGATCGAGCCGCCGTGCCAGCCAATTAACCGCGGCATCGATCAAGTCTTGCTGCTTCGCCAGCTCATCCACCCAGGGAGCGACCATGGACTCGGGATCAGGCTGTTCCAACCGGACGAGGACCATCGGCCGCCCCATGGTTTCGGCCCAGCGCCGGGCTGACCATACCCCCAGCGCCTCCGGCCCGGCCAGAACCGAGATCATCGGGACCCCGCAGCGCCGGCCCTGATCGTGACGGTCAAGGACCGCGCAGGTCGCCGAAACGCCTTCGCCATCCTCGTTGCTCATCCTGCCCTCTCCTCGTCGATCCGCCAGCCGGCCCTGTACCGGCACTCGCCTTCTGCGCTTCCGCCCTTCCGCCCTTCCGATTGTCCACCACCAATGTGCTATTGTCCACTCATTTGCGGCATGAGTGCGAGATTTGCGGCGTTACCAGCATTAAGGTTAGAAGAATCCGCACCTGCGGCTTGGGATAGACGGCTCGGGCCTCGTGAGCACAGAGCTCACGCCTGATCCGCCGGCTCACCTCGGCTCCAACAAGCCCCTTGAGAGCCGCGCCTCGGCAGGCTAAGGTGCAGAAAGCGTTCCGCGCGGATATTCTGCATCAAGACGCAATCAACCAAGGAGACATGACATGTTCATTAAGAAAAGTGTGGCCGCCCTGGTGGTATGCTCGCTCGTCTGCTTTGCCGTGCCGGGACTTCGGGCCCGAGCCGTCGCGCAGCATGAAGAGAAAAAAGCCGAGGCTAGCTCGATCACCAAGGCCGTCGCCGTGTTATTCCCGACCAAGGGAAGCGATGTCAAAGGCCGGGTGACGTTTACCCAGGACGGGAGAACGATCCACGTCCATGCGGAGATCAGCGGCCTTTCGCCTGGTGACCACGGCTTCCACGTCCACGAATTCGGCGTCTGGTCGGAAGACGGCATGGCCTCGGGGGGTCACTTCAACCCCACCAAATCGCCTCATGCCGCGCCCGAAAGCAAGAAGCGGCACGTCGGCGACCTGGGCAACGTCACAGCCAACGCCAATGGCAATGTCACCCTCGACCTGGATGATTCGCACCTGAGTTTCCACGGTGCCAACTCGATCATCGGCCGCGGCCTGGTCGTCCATGAGAAGGTTGACGACCTCAAGACCCAGCCCACCGGCAACGCCGGTGGCCGGCTCGCCGTCGGTGTCGTCGGCGTGGCCAAGCCCTGAAAAATGCCCACGGAAAGAACCGCCTCACCCCTGGCCCCTTTCCTCAAAAGGGGTGAGGGGCACCAGAAAACACCGAGGTCACCAGAATGGAGCTCGCACATGACGCCTGAATAAGGCACGAACTCGGCTCGCCTGGTCCGGTCATGAACCCCAGCGCGCCTGCTGTCGATCGTGGTTGAGCAACCGGGAAGGTCGGTGGCAGGTGCGTTTCTCGCTGTCCAGAGTGGCCTCCGAGGGGCTTGCGGCAGCATTGGAGCGACATCAAGGCGAAGGCGGTGCCGTAGGGCTTGTGGTAGCTGTACAGCGGGTAGTCGAACCAGGAGCCATCGTTTTCTTGGAGCTGGATCAAGAGCCGGGCGAGCTGGTCCTGGTAGAAAGGACGCTCGCCCTCGGGCAACTGGCCAATGCAAAGTGCTCCGTAGTAGTGGCCGAAATAGAAGAAGTAGCCGGCTACCTGCGCGAACGACTCATGCGGGATCGGCCGCTTGCGGCCCATGTCGAGCCAGCCATTGCGGCTGATGAGGCGGTCGAGCCACTCTTTCATGACCCCCTCGGTGATCCGCTTGTCACCCCAGAGCCGCAGCGCCAGGTTGCACGCCTGCGAACGCCCGAGGCTGCCGGCGGGCCGGTTGATCGGGGCCTTGGCCGCGCCCTTGTCGAGCGGACTCGAGATCGAATAAAGGTAGCTGGAGTCAGGCTTCCTCTGGTCGGCGGTGGCTCGGATCGCCCGCTCGAGAACGCGGCTGTCCATCGTCACGCCAAGCGACCGCGCACGGTCAATAGCGACCAGCACGGCCGCATTCACGAAGCTCGCCGACGGTGCCAGGGGGCGCTGGAGGCCCGAGGCGTAGTAAAACCAGCCGCCGTGGACCGTCTCGAAATGCTCCAGGCCCTTGATCTGAGCGCGGATTGCTTCCTCCAGCCGTCGGCGCCTCGGGGACTCGACCGGCTCGCGCCGGGTGAGCTCCGCCAGAGCCTGGATGCCATAGGTATAGCCCCAGACATTGGGCAAGTTGAACTGATCGGCCCTTCGCAGTTTCGGAAGGCTCTCGAGCAGGAAGGCCTCCGCCCTCGTGACGGCCTCGATCACCTCGGGCGCATCGCCGGCGCCGAGCATCGCTTCAAGACACAGGGCGGTCGTGGCGATGTCGAACGAGTGGAATGCACCCGGAACCGGGTCGCGATCCACGCCCCCGGTCCAGCGCGGGCTGCCCCAAGAGCCGTCGTGGTTCTGGGTGCGACGGAGGTACGCCACACCGCGAGCGACTGCCGCGTCCAGATCTCCCGGGGAGACCGGCGAGATTGGCGCTGGATGCAGGTGGGAAGCGGCTCGAGGATTCCCCTGCGCCGGCGGCGGCGCAGGGACCTGGGCGAGGGCTGGCCACGCCCAACCCAGGGTCGCGATCAGCAGAGTCAGAGATCGTTGCGACACGTTGGTATCCTCGATCGAAACTTTGCTCGCTTCCACTTTCAATCGCGGTGAGGAAACGCAAACTCTCACCTTTAACGTGATCGAATCGGGCGAGATTTGACAAGGGCAGCTTCGCTTCGGGAAGATCGACGTGGTGATCCATTTCGCCGCTGGCGGCTGCCTGCGCCCTGGCGGGCACCCGTGGCGGCGGCTCTTCACATCGGAGCGACTCGACGATGCTCATCTACCTCGATGCCGACGCCTGCCCGGTCAAGGAGGAGGTCTACCGAGTCGCTCGCCGGTACGTCATCAAGGTTTTCGTCGTCGCCAACGCGCCGCTGCGGGTGCCGTCGGAGGACCTGATCGAGCTCGTCGTTGTGCGGGGCGGGTTCGACGTTGCCGATGATTGGATCGCCGAACGGGTCGGGCGCGGAGATATTGCCGTCACAACCGACATCCCGCTCGCCGACCGCTGCCTGCGTCGCGGAGCGAGGGTGCTGGGGCCGAAGGGGCTGGAGTTCACCGAGGACGCGATTGGCAATGCGCTTGCAACTCGCGCGCTGCTCGACATGCTGCGGCAGGCCGGTGAGTTCGGGGGCGGGCCCGCCCCTTTCAGCAAATCCGACCGCTCGCGGTTCCTGGCGAAGCTCGACGAGACCGTCCACGCAATCCGCCGTGACCTGCGCAAGTCAGATCATTGATCGAGCCCCGTTTTGAGCTCGATCAGAGCGGGGATGGCACCCCGCCCGATCCCGGCCCAACCGAATCTGGTAGTACGTGGGTCACGCTGGATCAGAAGCCGTAGCAATGAGCAAGCTCACCGCCCCAGAGCGTCCCACAAAAAGGAGATGGCGTTCGCGACCTCCTGGAGTGGCCGCTTGAAATCTACGTGCTGGAATACAACTCGGTTAGCGACCGGTTCCACCACGCTGAGTGGTCCACCGGGGATCTCCCGGAAAATCCCATTTCGGCTATTCGAGGCAGGTTCGGTTTGCATGGTCAGGTCCGCCTCGATCGTCATCTATTCTCATCCCTGCTCCTCGAGCCGTGGGGCCAGCTCGGCGCGGACCCATTCGCGGAACTGGCGGCCCCATTCTGAGTGGTCTTCGATCGACTCGGCCTGCTGGAGCCAATGGATGATCTCCTCGGGGCGGAGGAACGGGAAGCTCGAGCTGATGTCCACTTCGGCATACGTACCGTCGCCCCGAAACTCATGAATGTGGAGTGCCTCGCCGTCGAACCGCCAGACCTCCAGGACCCCCAGTGCGGCGTAGATGCCCATGCGATCCAAGGCACTGCGGCTGATCTCGATCTCGATGGCCAGGTCCGGGGGTGGGTCAACGCTCAGATCAATGGTCTTACGCTTGCCGCGAACCTGCGGAAAGGCGGCGATGTAGTAGCATTCGTCCGCCTCTAACCCCCGTTCCTTGGCCTTCTTGCGCCAAGTGGTCGAGCCCGCGGCCCGGCACTGGATGTGCAGCACCTCAGTCACGGTTTCGACCATGCGGCCCAATAGACTTCCAGATTCCTCATGATCGAGAGATGGTGCCATCAGCTCAAGGTCGCCGCGGTCGTAGGTCAGGCGAGCTGTAGGCTGGTCGCCGACCAGTTTCAAGATCGTCTCGTAACCTTCCCAACTGATGCCGCAAAGGACAACGCGCTGCTCAGGTGTCCGTGTTCGCGGCTGCGTCGCAATCACTGTCGCCATGATCGACCTCTTGAGAATCGCTTGGTCGTGTGATCTCCACCAAGGAGTTTCAATCCCGATCGAGTCGCGGGGTCAACTCGGTGCGGACCCACTCAAGGAACCGGCGGATCCAGATGGTTTGGCCCATGGTGTCGGCCTCGTAGAGCCAGTCAACCACTCGATCAAGGGGCAGGAACGGAAAGCTCGGGCTGGCCGTCTGGGAGACGTAGGTCCCATTATCCTCGAGCACGTCGACGGTCAGCGTCTCACCGTCGAACCGCCAGACTTCTGGAACCTTGAGCGCGGCATAAATGCCCATGCGATCGAGCGCGCTTCGGCTGATCTCGACTTCAATGGCCAGGTCCGGGGGCGGATCGACGTTCAGGTCGATGTTGCGCCGCCCAGCCACTCGTTCGGCGTTGGCGATGTAATAGCACTCGTCCGGCTCCAATCCCCGATCCTCAAGTTGCTTCTTCCAGGTTGTCGAGCCGGCGCCTTCACACGGGATATTAAGCTCCACGGTCAAGGCTTCGATTAAACGGCCAAATCGTGTTTTGAATACTTCATGATCAACTGATGGTGACATAAACTCGAGGTCTCCGCGGTCGTAGGTGAGGCGAACTGCGGGCTGGTCGCCGACCACCTTCAAGATCGTCTCATACCCGTCCCAGCCAATGCCGCGGAGAACGACCCGTTGCTCGGGGCCCAGGGCCCTGGCTCGACGCTCAACGGTCGCGAGGGATGCCGGTGTCGCGGGAGCTGTCGATGTTGTGGGTGGCGTGGTTGTGGTGACCATGGCGGGGATACCTCCGATGAGCCCGAGGATGATCGATTATGGTATGAGATCATGTGTTTGGTCATTGCCGCATCCCTTTCTCTCCGGCTCCAACTCCGGCTCGTTCGCCGATCCTCGACGATCACCATTATACCACGGAACGGAGGGAGCCAGCACGATCGGTGCTCGAGATCGTCGCTCTCTCCTCTGATCGCAAGGCATCCCCATCCTCCCGGAGCATCGGGAGAGTGAGCGTGACGCGGGTCCCGCTCCCGAAAGTGCTGTCGATCTCGAGCCGGCCGCCGTGGGCCTCGGCAATCGAGCGGCAGATAGCCAGGCCGAGGCCGCTCCCATCCGTCTCCGGGCTCCGGGAGGGATCGACGCGATAGAAGCGGTCGAAGACGTGGGGCAGGTGATCGGCCGGGATGCCGATTCCCGTGTCGGTGACAGTGACGCGTGCCTGTCCGTTCGAGGGCTCGCCCTGGACGGTCACCTTACCGTCGGGCGGCGTGTACTTGATGGCGTTGTCGAGCACGTTGAAGACGAGCTGGCGCAGTCGGTCCGCATCCCCCCTGACTTGACAGGATTTCCGGAGATCAACCACCAGTTTCACCGCCTTCTCTTGAGCCACGACCTGCATGTGCTCCCCCACGTCGCGCACCACGTCGTCGAGCTGAACGGGCCGGAAGTTACCCACGCTGATGCCTGTGTCCTCGCGGCAGAGGAATAGCAAATGAGACACGAGGCGGGTCAGCCGCTCGATCTCCTCCAGCAAGTCTTCAAGGACGCGCCCATCTCGCTCAGGTGAGCGTGGCGACCGGAGGGCAACCTCGGCCTCGGTTCGCATCGTGGCCAGTGGGGTTCGTAGCTCGTGGGCGGCGTCCGCGGTAAACCGGCGGACTTCCTCGAAAGATCGCTGGAGTCGTGCAATCATCGCGTTGAAGGTCCGGGCCAGGCAGCCCAATTCGTCCTCGGTAGCGGGCTCGTCCAGGCGACGATCCAGCCGTGTGGCGGTGATCTCAGCCGCCGCGGCAGCCATCCGATCGACGGGCGCAAGGGCCTTACGGGCCAGCCAGTATCCCCCTCCGAGGGCACAGGCCAAGGCCAGTGGCCCGATCGTCAGCAGCACCACCGCCAACTCCTGCAACGCGCGGGCGCTCGGAGCCATGGTGGCGGCTGCCTGGATCAGCAGCGGGCCCAAAGCGCCGGAGACCACGCGGCTTGTCAGGCGGGCCCGCCCAAGCCCCTTCAGCGTGACACTTTCGTGGGCGGAGCTGCCGGTACGGATCAGCCGGACATCCGGGCTTGGCAATCCCTCTGACTCGATGCCCACGCTCCGGAAAAGGGTCTCACCCCCGATACGCCGCACCTGGAACTCGAAACCCTCAGGGCCGGTGAACTGCAATCCCAGATCCGCGGGCGACCTGGAGAGCCCCCTGCCTCTCCCGATCTCATCCTCGAGCTCCACCAGCTCCTCACGCAGCGCGGCATCGGTCAAGGCGATCAGGTGCTGGTGCAGCAGCAGGTAGACCGCCCCGCTGAAGCCGACCAGGATCGCCGACAGAATCGCGCCGTACCACAGAGTCAGTCGCCAGCGAATGCTCAGGTGCCTCACGGATCCTCCCTCAAGGCATATCCCACACCTCGCACCGTTTGAATGAGCGCCGGCCGGCCAATCCGATCGACCTTCTTGCGGAGCGCGTTGATGTAGACATCGATGATCCGCGTCATGGCCCCGGTCCTCTCTTTCCAGACGTCGAGGGCGATCATGTCTCGGGTGACGACCTTGTTCTTGTGACGGAGGAGGTACTCCAGCAATTCGTACTCCCGCCCTGTGAGTTCCAGCTCGGCGCCGGAGCGAGTCACCCGACGGCCGAGCAGGTCCATCTCGAGGTCACCGGCCCGCAGGATCAGGTCCCGGCCCGAGAAGTCGCGGCGCAAGAGCGCATGGAGACGGGCGAGGAACTCGGCGAAGGCAAACGGCTTGACAAGGTAGTCGTCCGCCCCTTCATTCAAGCCCTGGACGCGATCCTCCACCGAGTCGCGGGCTGTCAGGATCAGGATCGGTTTGGCGAAGCCGCGAGACCGCAGCTCCCGAAGAATTCCCATCCCGTCCCGCCCCGGCAACATGAGATCCAGCACGAGCGCATCGATCTCTTCCCCGATCGCCAGCGCGAGCCCCTCCTCCCCGGTGCAGGCTGTGGCGACCTCGTAGCCTTCGGCCTCCAAACCGCGCCGAAGACTGTCCAGATGCCTCTTCTGATCTTCGACGACAAGGACCTTTGCCATCGCCAGCTCCCCGCGGCCCAGTTTTGCACTCAGGAGGCGCCCTCAGCCGGGTGTGGCCTGAAAATCCCTCGTAGCCACACGTGCACCTTTTCGCGGGCCAGGTAGCCGACCGGGATCAGCAGGCGGGTCAGCAGCATGTTGGCGATCAGGCCCCCGATGACGGCGATCGCCAGTGGTTGCTGCATCTGTGCGCCGGGGCCCATACCCAGGGCCAGGGGGATGAGGCCGAGGATCGTGCAGAGACTGGTCATCAGGATCGGCCGGAACCTGGTCCGACCGGCTCGCACGAGCGCCTCGTGCAGGGGCACACCCTCACCCCTGAGCTGGCCGATGTACTCGATCAGGATGATGCCGTTTTTGACGTCCAGGCCGATCAGCAGGATCGCGCCCATGAACGAGGAGACGTTCAGTGGGGTGCCGGTGATCCAGAGGGCAAACAGGGCGCTGCCCAAGGAGACGGGCTGGGTGAGAAAGATCAGGATCGGCAGCGTCAGGCTCTTGAACTGGAAACCCAGCAGCAGGAACACCAGCGCCGCCGCAATGATCAAGACCGTCAGCAGGCTGGCGAACGACTCTTGCGCCGCCCGGTGGCTCCCCGCCAGCTCCCAGCGGTAACCGTGGGGGAACTTCAGCTCCGAGAGCTTCGTATCCAGGTCGTGGTTGACCGAGCCGAGGTCGCCTTTGTTTTTGAGCTCGGCGGTCACCGTGATGGCCGGCTGCTGGTTCTCACGCCACAGCTCATTGGGGCTGCGCACAATCTGGATCGACGCGAGTTGCTCGAGTGGGACGAAGCCGATCCCGGCGGGCGCTGTGGGGCTCGTACCCCCGGGGGAGGCTGCGGTCGCCAGGCTGATCGGCAGCAGGGGCAGGTGCTCCCGGTCGTACCGGACCCGGTCGGGGTAGCGAACCCGGATCTTGGTCATCCGGTCCTGCTCGGGGACCGTGCTGGCTACCTGGCCGTAGAGCGCGGCGTTGAGCTGGGCCTCGACGTCGGCCACGGTGAGGCCGACCCGCGCCGTCTGAACACTGTCGGGACGGATCACGATGTCGGGGTTGCCGAGGAAGACGTTGGCGTTCATGTCGGCCGCGCGGGGATCTTCCTCGACGATCTTGCCGACCTTCTCGGCCAGGGTGCGGAGCGTGGAGAAGTCGGGGCCGAAGACCTTGACCTCGATGTCCCTGGCGACGCCCGCGAGGTCGTTGATCTGGTCCTGCACCAGCGGCACGAACTCGGTCTCTGCCGACCCGCTCGTCAGCTCGGGGACCTCGGCCTTGAGCTCATCGCGGAGGACGTCGAACAGCTCGTTCGCCGGCCGGCGTTGGCCGGGGGGCTTGAGGCTCACGAGGATGTCACCGGTGTAGGGCTCGGTGGCGAAGAAGCCGAGCTCGGCCCCGGTCCGGCGGATATAGCCGGAGATGTCAGGCGTACGCTGGAGCACGGCCTCGACCCGGCGCATGACCTTGTCGGTCTGGGCCAGCGAAGTGCCCACCGGCATCTTGTAGTCGAGCACGAACGCCCCCTCGTCCATGTCGGGCATGAACCCCCTCTCCAGGTGCTGGGACAGCCACCAACCCGGCACGGCCACCAGCAGCGACAGCAGGACCGTCGCGATCGGGAACCGAAGCCCGACCTTGAGGAGCCCCTCGTAGCGGTCGGCCAGCATGTTGTAGATCGGCCCGGTGCTCGGCATGGGGCGGCGTCCCAGGAAGCGGGCGGCCAGCACCGGGATGATTGTGAGGCTGACGACCATCGAGACCAAGAGCGCCACGCTCAAGGACAAACTCAGTGACTGGAAGAACTGGCCTATCACCCCGCGCACGAAGGCCAGCGGGAGGAAGACCAGGATCGTCGTCAGTGTCGAGCCGATGACCGCGCCGCTGATCTCCCGGCTGGCGCGCTCCACGGCCGCGTCGCCGGTCTGGCCCTCGGCCAGGTGCCGCGCGATGTTCTCGATCACAACCACGGTGTCGTCGATGATCAGCCCGATGGCCACGGCCAGGCCGCCCAGCGACATCAGGTTCAGCGTGTCGCCGGTCAAGTGCAGGAAAACGAAGCTGATGGTCAGGCTCAGCGGGATGGACAACGCCGCGATCGAGGTGGCACGGATGCTCTTGAGGAACAAGAAGAGGATGACGACGCTCAGGATGCCGCCGATCACGATGGCGTCGCGGACGTTCGCGATCGCGGTCCGGACCAGCAGGCCCTGGTCGTAGACCGGCTCGATCCGTACGCCCGGCGGGGCGCTCTGAGTGGCGTCGGCCAGCACGGCCTTCAGGTCGCTCGACACGGCCAGCGCGTTTCCCCCCAGGCGGCGGAAGACGGTCAGAGCCACGGCGTCCTTGCCGTTGGACCGGACCGCAGTCGTCCGGTCCTCGTGTCCGATCGTGACCCGCCCCAGGTCGCGAATGCGCATCGCCTGGCCGTTCTTCTCGGCGATGACGACGTTCTCCAGGTCGAGCGGGTCGGTCGCCAGCGTGTCGGAGAGCACCTGGTATTGCAGCGCCCCGCGGTCGAGCCGTCCCACGGCCTTGAGCCGGTGCTCTTTGCTCAAGCGGTCGGCCACGTCGGAGATCGAAAGGTTGGCCGCCGCCAGGGCCTGAGGCTCGACCTCGACGTGAATTTCCCGGATGTCGCCCCCCTGAACGGTCACGTAGGAGACGTCGGGGATGCGGCTGATCCGGGGCCGCAGGACATAGTAAGCGTAATCGTGGAGCCCCGACGGGTCGAGGCCCCCCGTGACCACGAACGAGATGATCGGGAAAACCGAAGGGGTCTGGCGCTCGGTGATGGTGGTGGTGCCGGCGGGCAGTTGCGCCCCGACCTCGGCCATGCGGGCCCGGATGTCGTTCAGCGCCTGGATCATGTCGGTCTCGGGGGCGAAGTCGATATCCAACTGCGCGGCTCCCCGAACCGATTTCGATCGGACGCGCACCACGCCCAGCACAATGCTGACCGCCTCCTCGACCGGCCGCGTGACCGCGACCTCGACGTCCTTGACCGCCAGTCCCGGCGTCTGGGCGATCACGACGATCCGGGGAAAGGCCACTTCGGGGTAGATCCCACTGGGCATGCTGAGCATCGAAACCACGCCATAGACCGTGAGCAGCGTCGTGGTCAGGACGATCAGCCCAAAGTACGGCCTGGCCTTGGCCACGAGATTGATTCGGCCGGAGGAGGAGGACCGGGGAAGAGGGACTGGCTCCACGTTCAGGCTCGTCACTTCGGCTCCTCCTTGGCCTCGACCTTGGCCTCGGCCTTGGCCTCTTCCTTAGCCTCGGTCTTCTCATTGGAGAGCTTGACCGGGGTCTTCTCGGGCAAGTTGTAGCCCCCCTCGACGATCACCGGCTCTCCCTCCTTCAGATCCGTGCCCGAAATCTCCATCCGGCCCTGGTGCGACGTCCTGACCTCGGGGTGAAGCACGACCGACTTCCCGTCCCGGACGATGGACAGGACTGGCCCCTCTCCCAGGTCGAGGACCGCGGCGGCCGGGACCTGGAGTACGGCCTTGCGCTCCTCCACGATGATCGACACCTCGACCGACTGCCCGATTGTGAGTCGTCCTTGCGGGTTGTCCACCAAGACGTGGATCGGCAGTCTGCCAGTCTGCGGATCGGCCACGCGGCCCACGAACGCGACCTTGCCCGCCATGCCCTTTTCCCCGGCATCCGAGGAGTCGGGCAAGGGAACCCGGGTGTTCGAGTGCCGGACAATTGCGGCCTGCCCAACCCGCAGGGACAGGGCCGACCTGGGCGGGAGCCAGACCGACGCGAAGACCTGCTTTGTATCGACCACCTCACCAATCGGGCTGCCGATGGCGATCGTCTGACCGGGGTGGCAGTGGAGGCTGTCGAGCACGCCGTCGATCGGCGCGCGGATCGTGTGGTACTCGAGATGAGCCCGGGAGAAGTCAACCAGCGCGTCGGCCGTCTTGATCTTGCCCTTGGCCTCAGCGATCGCCTCCGGGCGCGGACCGATCAGCATCACCCGGAGCTGGGCCTCGGCTGTCTGCTGCTGGATCAGGGCTTGCTCCAGGGCCTTCTCCGCGACGAAGAACAGTTGCTCCGGGATCTCGTGGCGATCGCGGACGGGACGGAGCCGATCGACGGCCTCCCTGGCCTGTGCCACCGCCACCTTGGCCTGCTCGATCGCTAGTACGTTCGCCCTTTGCTCTTCAGCGCGGGGTATCGACTTGAGCAGGGTCAGGGAAGCTTTGAGCCCGTCCCGGCTCGCGGTCTTCTCCGCAAGATCGGCCTGCGCGACCGCCCTGTCGAGTTCGACGATCGGCTGCCCTTTCTTCACCGCGTCGCCTTGCGCGACGCGCAACTCATGAACGTGTCCCTCAACAGCGGGTGTCAACGTGGCGATGTGGTCAGGGAGAGCCTCGCAACGCCCCAACCCGTCCACGGTCTCCGTCAACATCCCCAGCCGGGCCGGCTCGGTCCGGACCGTGACGTGGGCTTCCCCCTCCGGAGAGTGTTCCTCGCCCGGTGCGGCCGAACCGCCGTGAATGCCGCAGCCAGTGATCGCTGCCAGAAGAGGGAATGCCGCGTACCACCACCGCCATTGCATGATGAAGGACCTTTCGGTGAGACCGATCACAGTGGCTCTGGAACGAGTCGCATCAGCCTACACAACCATTCAATCAAATACCACAAAATGCGCGCACCCGTGCGGAGAAGCTCCGGCGAGGAATCTTTAATCTAATCTGAGTTTGACGGGATAGCATGGGCAGTTCGGTTAATTCTCCTTCACAGTGGGATAACTCCGTTTCCGCAGCCGATAATGAAGAAGCAATCTGAAGTCTCCCAGCGCAACGGCCGGCACGGAGGGTGTCGGGGGTAGGGTACGTTAGTATGGTCACGGACGCCCCAGGCAGGAAGCTTTTCCCCATGCGCCGATTTCCTCACATCTGGATGCTCGCAGTTCTTGTGGGTCTGGAGGGCATTTCCGCGCAGGCCGGCCAGCCGAGCTCATCCCCAAATGATGTTGCGGCCAGGGAAACGACACAGCCTGGAGCGGCCGGTCCGGTCCCACCGCCGGATCCAACTCTCTCTGCCAGACCGCGGCGGCGCGTCTTTGGGCTGTTCCGCCGCCCCGTGCAGACGCCAGCAACAAAGGATCGTGCGAGCGACATCGAGATGAGCGACCACGCGCTCCGGCGCGTACAAGCCACACCCGCCGATATGAGTGTGCCGATCGGACCGGGTGCAAGCCCCTTGCCCGCACCCGGGCCCGGGCTCTCCACGCTCGCGTTGCCGCCGGCGGGGGGACAATCGATCAGCCTTCAAACAGCCCTCTACGGGGCGCTGACGAGCAACCCCGACCTCGTCACCATGCGGCAGGGGAACGCGCTCGCGGCCTCGGCTGAGGCCGTCGAGGTCGCCAGGCATTTCCCGACCACGCTCAACCCGACCTTATGGATGGATTATCGCCCGATCACCCTGGTTCCGAACGGCACATTCGGCACCAGGACCCCTGGGGGTGGCGGCGGTGGCCGAAGCAGTAGCTTTTATCACTATGGACAGGATTATTTTTACATTTCGTTGCGCCAACCGGTCGAGCTGGGGCACCAGACCACCCACCGTTATCACATCGCCCAGGCGGCTTACGACCAGTTGCAGTGGAACGTCCTCCAGGCCGAGCTAACGAGTCTCGTCCAGACCTACCGGTTCTTCCAGACGGCTGCCTACCGCCGTGAGAAGTACCGCCTGGCCCAGCAACTGGCCGACTTCAACGACCACCTCCTGCAATCGCTCCAGAGGCGGATGAAAGCCAATACCGTCCAGGCCGCCGATGTCGCACTGGCGCGGGTCGAGAACTGGTCGACGCGGCAGCAGGTCAAGGCAGCCCGGCAGGACTATCTCACAGCCCTGACCGACCTGCGCAACCAGATCGGCATCCCTGAATCGGCGGGTGCCGTCGAGCCGCTGGGTGAGTTCAGCCTACCCCCTTACATCCCACCGGTTGATGAGCAGGTCATGGTGCAGGAAGCCCTCCAAAACCGCCCCGACATCCACGCTGCCTATGCACAGATCACCGGCACTCACTCGGCCGTCAGCCTGGCAAAGGGCGACCAAATCCCGACGCCCGTCCTCGGTCCGC
The DNA here is from genome assembly GCA_044450785.1 of Isosphaerales bacterium. Taxonomy (GTDB): domain Bacteria; phylum Planctomycetota; class Planctomycetia; order Isosphaerales; family Isosphaeraceae; genus JBIOJM01. The sequence continues at coordinate 64,112 of JBIOJM010000001.1, read as the reverse complement.
AATACGAGATGGACGAAGCGGGCGTGCAGTACATCGGGTTCGTTTTCATCTTGCCCCTCCCCATCTGGAACAGCGGCAAGCCGTTGGTTCTTCAACGTGAGGCGGAGCACCGGCGGGCGGTCGTGGCCTTCGAACAAGCCCAGCAGCGCGCGACTGCCCAGGTCCGCGCAGCCGTTGCCAAGTGGAACGGTGCAACCGAGCTTGTAAACGAGTCGGGCGGGCTGGCCAAGGAGTTGAGCACCGAGGTTGGCCTCCTGGAACGGCTGTTTAACGCAAACCAGACCGACCTGACCAAATTGATGCAGGCCCGGCAGCGGCTCATCCAACTGGAGAACGCCCGACTCGATGCTGTCTGGCAGGCCACCCAGGCGCAGGCCGACCTCCTGCTAGCCTTGGGCACGCCTGCACTGATTAATGGTATGCTCAACCAGGTCGAACGCGCTGACGTCCCCGGCACGACCGCGCCACCCGCGCCTGCGCCTGGCCCTGCCGCAGCCCTTCCTGCTTCCACTCCGATTCCTCCTCCGCGCCGCACCGCTGTGACCGCCACCGTGCATCCGTAAGCCAACACTCGATCAGACGACATCCCGGCAATCGCTGGAATCTCGTTGCATGACCGTGTTGCCGTGGAATACACTCGTTCCACTTTACTCGGCCGGCCATTGTGAGGCGCGGCGGAGCCAGCCCACCGCCCAATGGCAAGCCGAGAGAATCCTCAATCCATCGGGAACCGGCCTGGATCGGCATCCTCGTGGCGGATCTCATCCACTGGCTCTTTCTTGCCCCAACCGGCAAAGAGCCGATTGGGGGCGTTGAAGACCAATCCCGGAACGCCCCCCATGTTGCGATACGCATGGACGACCCCCGGTGGGATCCAAACGGCGACCGGGTTCGACGCGCCGACCAACACGACCATGCGCCGGCCGCGCGTGGCACTGCCGGCTCGTATGTCCCACAGGACAAGCTTGAAGTCCGATGGGCCGATGAACGCAAAGCCGTCGGTCTGGTCCACATGCTCATGTGGCCCGCGGGTTACCCCAGGTAAAGTTTGAGAAACGTAGGTCATCACCGGCCACCATTCCTGAACCACTTCATCCTGCCGGAACAGCTCCACCAGCCAGCCCCGCGCATCGTTGTAAAACTTGAGTGGTCGCATGACCACCCCGTTGATCTCACCGTCTTGGTACGCCTGGACCGACTCCGGCATGATCTCCTCCCTCCTCATCAATCAGACAGCAGCGGCGAAATCCATCAAATCAGCCCCGAACCTGGCTGGCGAACCCACCGCAGCCTGGAATAGTCCAGAGTCCAGATTCCAACTTTACCAGTACGCCCCGTCCGAACAACCTCGGTCCAGCCAGCCCGCTCCGCCCTGAATTGACAGAACCCACGCTCCGTGCCTAGACTGAGTCATATCATGCCAAAAGCCTACGCATGGACCATCTCGCGACTCGGGAGCGCCCCGCGTGGCCAGTAAGCCCTGGAGTGGCCGTTTTGGCGGCAAAACTGACCGCCGCATCGAAGAGTTCACCGAATCGATCTCCTTCGATCATCGGCTCTTCAAGCAAGACATTCAGGGTTCATCCGCCCATGTACGCATGCTTGCGCGGATTGGATTGTTGACCGCTGACGAGTGCCAGCAAATTGTGCGAACGTTGTCCGAGATCGAGGCTGAAATCGAGAGTGGCCATTTTCCGTTCGTTGTGGAGCGCGAAGATATTCACATGCACATCGAGGCGGCCCTGGTCGAAAAACTAGGCGACGTCGCCCGCAAGTTGCATACCGCCCGGAGCCGTAACGACCAGGTCGCCACCGACATCAAGCTCTGGACTCGCGAGGCACTGGACCGGATTGATTCGAGTCTCATCGGCCTCCAGCGCGCGTTGGTGACGACCGCCGAGCAGCACCGTGCGGTCATCCTGCCAGGCTATACACACATGCAGCGGGCCCAGCCAGTCCTGGCCCCCCACTACTTCCTCGCCTACGTCGAGAAGCTTGATCGCGACCGTTCACGGCTCGGCGATTGCCGTAAGCGGCTGAACAGTTTACCCTTGGGCGCCGCCGCCTTGGCTGGCACCAGCCTGCCGATCGACCGTGACTTCGTGGCGCGGGAGCTCGGCTTCGAGGGGGTCGCCGCCAACAGCCTGGATATCTCCAGCGACCGCGACTTCGTCCTCGAAACTGTCTTCGTCCTCACCCTGATCGCCGAGCACCTCTCCGGCTGGGCCGAAGATTGGATCCTCTGGAACACTCAGGAATTTGGCTTCCTGACGTTGCCCGATGCGATTTGCACCGGCAGTAGCATCATGCCTCAGAAAAAGAACCCGGACGTTCTTGAGCTGATCCGCGGCCGGGCTGCCCGCGTTGTCGGCGACCTGACGACGCTGTTGGTGCTGGTCAAAGGGCTCCCGTTGGCTTACAACCGGGACTTGCAGGAGGACAAGGAGCCGCTCTTCGACGCCTTCGACACGGTCGAGGCATGCCTCGAGGTGGCGGCCATGGTTGTCGAGGGGGCGACCCTCCGCACCGATCGGATCGCGGAAAGGCTCGACGAGGGGTTCCTCGATGCCACCACCCTGATGGAATTCTTGATCCAGCACAAAGTACCCCAGCGTACCGCGCACGAAGTCATCGGCCGGCTGGTGGGCCTGTGTGAGCACCGTGGCCTGAAATGCCTGGCCGACCTCTCCGACGCCGAGCTGGCCGAAGCCCATCCCCAGCTCGGTGCCGCGGTTCGCAATGTGCTCGGCGTCGAAAATGCCATCAAGGCGTTTCGGTCGTACGGCTCGACCGCCCCGGCGGAGGTGGAGAAGCAGTTGAACCTGTGGAGGAGTCGTTTACAAGTAAAAGTGGAGACAGAGCATGCATAACGAGTTCACTGCTTGAAGGCTTACACCGGAACGTGAGACCGATTTGATCGACCGAAAGTACCGACAAACGACGATGTAATCTGACAAGAGACGATGTGTTCCAGCCGGTAGAACCGACCCTGCAACAAGCCACGAGTAGACCCATGGAACCCTTCCACTACCGCGACGGACAACTGTATTGCGAGAGTACACCGGTGGCCGAGCTGGCCGACAAGTTCGGCACGCCGCTGTACGTCTATAGCCAGAATGCCATCCTGGGCGCGCTGGACGCCTTGAAAACCGCGTTCGCCGAGGTCGACCCCTTGATCTGCTACTCGGTCAAGGCCAACTCGAACCTCGGGATCCTCAAGATGATGGCCGAGCGGGGCGGTGGGTTCGACGTGGTCTCCTCGGGTGAGCTCTACCGGGTACAACTGGCGGGAGGCAGTCCGGAGAAGACCGTGTTCGCCGGCGTGGGCAAGACTGATCCAGAGATCCGCGCAGGGCTCGAGGCAGGTGTCTTGATGTTCAATGTCGAGAGCGAAGCCGAGCTCGAGGCCATCGCCCGCGTGGCTGCTTCGATCGGTAAGATCGCGCCGATCGCGCTGCGGGTCAATCCAGACGTCGACCCCAAGACACACCGCTACATCTCGACCGGCAAGAAAGAGTCGAAGTTCGGCATGGACATCGCGCGCACCGAGCGAGTTGCCAAGGCGGCCGTCACGATTTCTTCAATCCGAATGATCGGCATGCACATGCACATCGGATCGCAAATCACGACGACCGAGCCCTATGCGGGCGCGGTCGCCAAGGGAGTCGAGCTGATCGACCGGTTGCGCCGGCTGGGTCACCCGATCGCTTGGTACAACATGGGGGGGGGTTACGGCATCAACTATAAAGGGGGCGAAGCCAGGCCGGTTGATGACTTCGCGCGCGTCATCGTGCCGGGGATCAAGGCCACGAACTGCCGATTGGCGATCGAGCCCGGGCGAGTGATCGTCGGGAACGCAGGCATCCTGGTCAGCCGTGTGGTATATACCAAGCAGTCGGGGGAGAAGCGGTTCCTGATCCAGGATGCCGCCATGAATGATCTGATTCGCCCCGCGCTGTACGAGTCGTTCCATCGGATCTGGCCGGTGGCTGCGCCGGCCGGGTTACCGCCGGCGCCGGACGACGCCGAGACCGCTGTCGCCGGGACGGAGCCCTGGGACGTCGTGGGGCCGGTGTGCGAGAGCGGTGACTTTCTGGCCAAGGACCGCCTCCTGCCCCGACTTGACCGCGGCGCGCTGATCGCCATCTTCTCCGCCGGCGCCTACGGCATGGTCATGGCTTCCAACTACAACACCCGTCCCCGAGCCCCCGAGGTCCTCGTCGACGGTTCCCACACCCACCTGGTCCGCCGCCGTGAAACCTACGAGGATCTTGTCCGGCAGGAAGTGGGGTTGTGATCATCAGTAGGGCCGGCATGGCCGGCCCAAAGTGCGATCGTGTTGGAAACCAGCCGGTACATCCCTCGATCCGTTCCGGCCGGCAAAGCCGGCCACACAGGCCCCAAGCTAATCGGACGTGACCCATGCAAGTTAAAGGCGATGGAACCCGATCTCGGCGCCGCAGTGCCGGCCGTGATTTCAGGGCCGTGGCCCTGGCGGCCCTGACCTTCACCTTCGTCCTCATTGTGCCGGTCGTGCCGGGATTGAAGCCTTCGGCATTGGCCCAGGTACCTGGTCCCGAGCTTTTCGCCAAGGAGCCGCGGACCCCGCTCGAGCTCTGGGACGCGGTCGACTATCTGCTCCGAACCGATCAGACGAAGAAGGCCGTCCCGTATCTCGACAAGTTCATGAAGAGCCAGCCCGATGACGCGACCTTGATCGCGATCCGCAACCGATACGGGTTGGGGTCGATCCTGCGGCTGAGCGACGACGCGGCAACCCGCTCATTCGCTAAACCCCTGGTCGAAGCGATGGTCGCGGCCGCGCGGAAGTACGCAACCCAGCCCGAGCGGATCGCGCGGTTCATCACCGAGCTCACCGGAACCCCAGAAGAGCAGGATTATGCCGTCCGGCACCTCCGGGAAGCAGGGCCAGACGCCGTGCCGTTTCTGGTGGACGCACTGTCGCGACCTGACCTGTCGGCCGAGGATCGGCGACTCATGATCCATCACATCGGCCGGCTCGATCGTTCAGCGGTCCCACCCTTGGTCGCTGTACTGGACAGCCCCGACCCCGCCCTGGCGGCTGACGCGGCCACAGCGCTTGGCATGATCGGCGACAAGCAGGCCGTCCCGCATCTGACGTTCCTGGCCGCGTTCGCCAGCACACCGCCAGCCGTGCACGCCGCTGCCCAAGCGGCGATCGCCCATCTGACCGGACGATTGTTCACCGCGCAGCCGCGCACTCCGATACAGGTCTTGACTGCCGCGGCCTGGAGCTATCACCGTCATCAGGTCGAGTTTCCCGGCGATCCCGTCGTCGTCTGGGCGTGGGACAAAGACCGCAAGGCCCCGTCACCGCGAGAGGTACCGCGCACCCAGGCCGAGGCAACCTTCGCCCTGCGGTTGGCGCAAGAGGCGCTGCGGCTTGACCCCAATGACCGTGAAGCAAAGGTCGCACAGCTTAGCCTGGCACTCGAAAAGGCGGTCGAGCGGGTGGGTTTCACATCATTCCCCGCTCAGGACCAGGCCACCTTCGCGGCAGCAACCGCCAGTGGGCCGTCCATTTTGGGTGAGGTGCTCAAGACCGCTATCGCCGACGGCAAGACTGACCTTGCCGCCTCAGCCGCCATGGCGCTGGCGCGAGTAACCAATCGCACGGCACTATCCGTCACGGCACAACCTCACCCGCTGGTCGATGCACTCTATGCCCCCGGGCGCCGCACCCAGTTCGCCGCCGCCAAAGCGCTCGTCGCCCTGGCGCCGACCCAGCCTTTTCCCGGCTCGAGCCGGGTCGTCCCCACCCTGGCCCGGTTCGTGATCAAGCAGGCCCTGCCCCGGGCGGTGGTGATCGATGGTAACCCCAACCGGGGAAGCCAGATTGCCGGCTTCCTCACCAACCTGGGTTATGATTCCGAGCTCGAGCTGACCGGCAACCGGGGCTTCCGCGCTGCGGCCGAATCGGCCGACGTCGAGTTGATCTTGATCAGCTACGACCTGTTCCGAGAAGGTTGGGGACTCAACGACACCCTGGCCAACCTCGGGGCCGACGCCCGCACTGCCGCGATCCCTGTGTTCATCTACGGCCCGCTCGATGTGAAGATCAGGCGTCCCAGCCTGGAGCAGGACTATCCCGGCATCAAGTTCCTGGTTCAACCAGTTGATGCTGGCACACTCGATCGGCAGCTCAAAGTCCGCCCGGCCGCTCTCAGCGAGGCAGAACGCACTAGCTACGCCCGCGAGGCGACGGTGCTCCTGGCCCAGATCGCACAAGAGCACAAGAGCCCGCTGGCGGCTGACCTGGCCGCTGCTGAGCCCGCGCTGGCCGTTGCGCTCGGCTGGGCCGAGAACGCACCGACCGCAGCCGCGGCCTTGGGCAACATCCCCGACCCCGACGCCCAGCGCAGCCTGGCCGGCCTTGTGCTCGACCCCTCTCGCGACCCCGTGTTGCGAAAGCAGGCTGCCGCCCAGCTCGTACGCAGCATCCGGCAATTCGGACGACTCGTCACCGCCGACCAGGAGGCCCGGCTCGTCACCACCAGACGCGAGGAAACCGACCCCGGCGTTCGAGAGGACCTCATGACGGTCCTCCGCGCCCTACGTCCTGTCCCACCGACCGGTTTGACTCGGCCCCCAAAGGCCCCTGTGCAGAAAGATCCGTGAAGGATGCGCGGCCATGCCCCTTGACCCGAGATCGATCACCGGCGCACCAGGGCTTCGACCCGGCGGGGAATTCACGCTGCCGGGCGTTATTGGCTGTAGCCCAGGCCTGCGCGATGTCGCCCGGATCACCCGCCAGGTCGCCCCGTCGCGCGCCTGCGTCCTGATTGTCGGCGAGACCGGGACTGGTAAGGAGCTGATCGCGCGCGCTGTCCATGACCTCAGCCCGCGCTCGACCGGCCCCTACATCCGGGTCAACTGCGGTGCCTTGACCGAAAGCCTGCTGGAAAGTGAGTTGTTCGGCCACGTCAAGGGCTCGTTTACCGGCGCCGTCGACAATCGCACCGGCCGGTTCGAGGCGGCGCATACCGGCAGTATCTTCCTCGACGAGATCAACAGCACCTCGCCCAAGCTGCAGGTCAAGCTGCTCCGCGTCTTGCAGGAAGGGGAGTTCGAGCGGGTTGGCGATAACAACACCAAGAAGGTCGACACCCGAATCATCGCCGCCACCAACCGCGACCTCTTCGAGGAAATCGAGGCCGGCCGGTTCCGCGAAGATCTGTACTACCGGCTCAACGTGGTGCCGATCTACCTTCCCTCCTTGCGCGAACGACGTGAGGACATCGAGCCCCTCGTGCTGTTCTTCCTCAACCGGTTCACCGAGCAAAACCGGCGTGACATGCGCCGTGTCCACGCCGAGGCGATGCGGCTCTTGCGCGATCACGACTGGCCGGGGAATGTCCGCGAACTGCAGAACTATGTCGAGCGGGCGGTGATCCTCGGCACGGGGCCGGAGCTGACCGTCGAGCACTTGCCACCGCAACTGCGCGGCCAGACGGCGCCTCGCCCAATCCGGCCCCGGGCCGGCGGCAGTGATCTGATGACACTCTGCGCTGAGCTGGTCCGCCAGGGCATCAGCACCGCCGGACCCACCGCTAACGATTTGTACGGCCGCATCGTCGGCCGGGTCGAGCGCGAGCTGATTCAGCAGGTCCTCCAAAGCTGCGACCGCGTCCAGATCAAGGCCGCCTCTCGATTGGGCATCAACCGCAACACGTTGCACAAAAAGCTCTCCGAATACCGGCTGGATGACACCGACGCCGGAGCGGCCACCGACATGCCTGACCCTGCGGCCGCCGGCAGCAGACGCAACGGCAACACCAGCGATCGAGATCACAACGAGGATTCAGAAAACCTTCCCCGGCCCGGCGAGCCGGCCTTCCCTAATGACGAGGATTGAACCACCCGATGTCTTCCAACCCTGGCCGCCTCCCGAACCCGAACTCTGACCTGGACCTTGATCCTCCCGGACCTCACAACCCACCCTCTGCGCTCCACCCCACCTCCCCACTGGAGCTCGATCGGTTGCACACAGGTGACTGCCTCAAGCTTTTCCCCATGCTCGAGGCCGGGACGATCGACCTGATTTTCGCCGACCCTCCGTTTAATATCGGCTATGATTACGATATCTACGACGACCGGCGCGACGCCGATGCCTACATCGACTGGAGCCTGGCCTGGGGCCGTGAGGTCGTGCGTGTCCTCAAGCCGAGTGGCGCGTTCTGGCTAGCAATCGGCGACGAGTTCGCCGCCGAGTTGAAGGTCTTGTTTCACCGCGAGCTGGGCTTGTCGCTGCGAAGCTGGGTGATTTGGTACTATACGTTTGGGGTCCACTGCACCAAGAAATTTGCGCGCAGTCACGCTCACCTGTTTCACTTCGTGAAGGACCCCAAACGTTTTACTTTCAACGACCGTGAGATCCGCGTCCCGTCGGCGCGGCAGTTAATCTACTTCGACGCGCGGGCCAACCCCGAGGGACGGTTGCCGGACGACACCTGGATTCTCCGCCCGCAGGATGTCCCCGACGGATTCACCCCCGAGAGTGACACCTGGTACGTCCCGCGCGTCTGCGGCACGTTCAAGGAGCGCGCGGGCTGGCACGGCTGTCAGATGCCCGAACAGGTCTTGGGCCGGATCATCCGCGCGTGCTCAAACCCTGCTGAGGTCGTCCTCGACCCGTTCGGAGGCAGTGGCACCACGCTGGCTGTCGCCAAGAAGCTGGACCGGCGGTTCGTCGGCTTCGAGCTCTCGCCTGACTACGCCGCGGCGATCCAGGCCCGGCTCGACGCCACTAAGGCCGGCCAGCCCTTGGACGGCGGCGCCGATCCGTTAGCCGGCGGCAAGGGACGGGGATCGCGGCCGAGGACTTGATCGCTCCCCAACAACTGTCTACTCATCCCGGTCCAGCAAGCTGTTTAATGAGCTGATCTGGGCAAAGTTTGAGATCTCGCCGCAGAAATCAAGGACCGTGCGCGCATAAAGGACCGGCGCGGATCTGAACAGGTCGCCATGTCCGGCACCCGGAAAGAGCAGTAACCGGCCGTGTGCTGCGACTTCGCGATGGAGGGCCTGTGCTTCCTCTGGACGAGCCAGGCGATCGGCGTCGCCCGCCAGGATCAGGACCGGCACGTCGTTGGGAATTCCAGCAATCGCCTTGAGTGGTGAAATCTTCTCCAGGTCAGGCAGAAAGAGAGGACCGACAATCCTCAAGCCCGTATAGGCGACATGGCTGAGCACAGCGGGTAAGTAGACCTCGGTTCGATTCCACGTCGCGATCTTCAAGTCCTGGTAGGGACTTTCCAGGACGTAACCCTGGACCCGGTGACCGAGCTCGCCGGCGGCAAAGATTGCCGCGGCTGCTCCCATCGACGTGCCTACGATCAGCACCGGCTGGCCGGCGCGATGAGTTTCAAGGAACTCAATCGCGGCACAGACATCCCGGCGAGCGCTGAAGCCGATGTCGTGGTAATCGCCCGTGGAATCGCCGTGAGCTCGAAGCGAAAGCATCAGCACGGCGTATCCCTGGGATACAAACATCTCGGCCCGGCTCAGGCTGTTGCGGCGGCTCCCTCGATTGCCGTGAAGCACAAGCACGCTCGGGGCGTCGTCGCGACCATCAACAAACCACGCGCCGATCTCCTGGCCGTCGCTCGTCTTGATGCGATGGTTCTCGAGCGGACCCCAGGCCACTCGCGGCGCTGGCTCTTCGAATCGCAACTGGGGGCGCCGGGTAAGACGAAAAGCCACCGCCGAAGAGATCAGCAGCCAGATAACCAGGACGGTCGCAACGGCGATTGTCCAGCGCCGAAGCCGTCGCCGTGGTCCGGAACCTGGTGAACCAAGGCGCATGAGCACCTCTGTCGAAACACAACTGACGACGCATCCACCGATAAAGCCAACGACACGATAGATTTGACCCGACACGTCCGTCAAGTTAAGACGCTTCAGCACAATCCGCCTGCGCCTGTCTGCTTGCCGGTGGACCGTTTGCGTAGCGATGAAATACGAAGCGGAGATGGGCGTGCGCGCCTTCGTCGAGCCTGTGGCCGTCGGCGACGCTCAGCCGGAGATGCCCCTGTGCCTCAAAGCGGGCGGGCACGTTCCCGTCGCGCTCGAATCGACCTGTCAATCTGCCTGGGAAGCTGTCCCGAGGCGGTGGCGATCGGCCATCGAGGGATGAACCAGTGCGGTAGACGACATGAACGAGCACGATCGTCGCTGGCTGTCTTGGGTAGCCGTCGCCTGGGTGATCGCCGTTTCCTGGTTCGGAATCGACGCGCAGAAGCCTCCTCCCGCCCAGCCGGCCGACGCCCCTGCCGACCAATTTGCCGCAGGTCGCGCCCAGAAGCAGGTCGAGGCGATCGCCCGCGCGCCACACCCCATGGGCTCTCCGGAAGCGGACCGCGTTCGGGGGGTCCTGGTCCAGAAATTGGCGGAGCTCGGACTTGTACCCGAGATCCAGTCGCCCAAGAGCTCAGATTCGCCGGCGCGAAACGTCCTCACGCGGCTCAAGGGACAAGGCCCGCCGGGTAAGAAAGCCCTGCTGCTCTGCGCCCACTACGATTCGGTTCCCGTCGGCCCCGGCGCGAGTGATGACGCCTCGGGCGTGGTCGTGGTGCTCGAGACCTTGCGCGCCCTGAAAGCCAGCCCACTGCTTGACCGCGACGTGATCGTGCTCTTTGATGACGGTGAGGAGAACGGCTTCCACGGCTCGCGGTTGTTTGTCGACGAGCATCCCTGGGCCAAGGAGACCGGCGTCGTGCTCAACTTCGACGCGCGCGGCAATTCCGGTCCATCGATCATGTTCGAGACGAGCGAGGGGAACGGCTGGTTGGTTCGCCAGTACGCGCGGGCTGCACCCCACCCGCTGGCTACCTCACTGAGCATGGATATCTACCGAATCCTGCCCAATGACACTGACCTGACGATCTTCAAGCGAGCCGGGATGGGAGGCTTGAACTTCACCTTCAGCGCGGGGCTGGCCTTTTACCACTCACCGGAGGACACACCGGAGAACCTCGATCCGCGCACCCTTCAGCATCAAGGTGAAAATGCGCTGGCGACGGCCCGGCAACTCGGCCGGCTCGACCTCGACAACACAAAACGCAACGATGTGATCTATACCTCGATCCTGAGCCGGGTCGTGGTGTCTTACGCGATGGAAAGGGTCTTGCCGCTGGCTCTCGCCGCGGCTGTGCTTTTCCTGCTGGTAGCCATCATCAGCGTGCGGACCGGGCGCATGCGGCTTGTCGACCTGGTGGCTGGTGCCGGCATCTTCTTCGTGGCGATGTGGGCGTCTCTCGCCACCGTGTGGATCCTCTGGTACGTACTGCGGGGGCTTTTCGACGGAGCTGACTTCCCTTGGCAGAAGTTCGACGTGCCGATCTTGACCGGGTTCGCTGCCCTCACGACGGCGGTGACCCTGCTCGTGGAGCGCTGGTCGGGAAGCCGGCGATCGCCGGAGGCGCTTTGCCTCGGCGCATTCTTCTGGTGGGTCATCCTGTCGCTCGCCACCGCACTTTGGCTTCCCGGCGCCAGCTATCTATTCGTCTGGCCGGCCCTTTCTGGACTGCTGGGCCTGGGCATATCGGTCCGGTTGCGGCCAGGATCGGCTCCGGCCTGGGTCGCAACGGTTCTCTGTTCGATCCCTTCTTTGGTGCTCTTGCCCCCGCTGATCCGTGCTCTCTTTGACGGCCTGAGCCTGGGGATGATGGCGCCGATCATCGTCTTGGTCGTTTTGTTTCTCGGGACGATGCTGCCGCTCTTGGGTCCACTGGTCGCGCCCGGGCCGAAGCATTAGCAAGCATCATGAGTGGGCTGTTAATCGTAGATATGTCATAGTTTCTCAGGTGTTCCTAGATCGATGAGCCGGTCGAAATGGCGTTCGATGCGATTGGGTAAATCTCCCCCGTGATCAGCAACCCCAGCTCCATGTTGATTGTAAACGCATAGTCCGTCAAATCCGCGCTCGACAGGAATAACCAGCGACCGTCGGCGACCACGCATTTGACGTGGAGGCTACCCAGCTTGCCGCCGGAATCCCTGGCCCGCTGCTCCTTTTCAACGGATTGCGTCTCCCGATGGCCCTTTTCGGCCTCTGACGCCGTGAGCAGAGCGGCGACGACGGAATGGGCAGCGGATCGAGCTCGAGAGCGTTTCCCGTGTCTATAAGACGCCACGCGTCCTGGATCGCCGGATCACGCTGAAGGGCTACGATGGCCCGCTCCGCCAGTTGACCATCACCGACTTGGGGCATGAGGAACCCACCCTGCTGTTGACGAACCAGTTGACCCGTTCGGCATGCAACTTCATCGGCCGCTACGCCAAGCGGATGCTCATCGAGAACAGCATTGAGGACGGCATCGACTTCTTCCACATGGACGCGTTAAGCTCGGCAGTGGCGATGAAGGTCAACTGCGATCTGCAATTGACGTTGATGGCCAGCAGTCTGTATCGCCTGCTGGCGGTCCGCGTCGGCAATGGTTACGAGACCACCAAGTCCCGTCATTTGTTCCTCGACTTCATCAACGCCTCGGCGAACATCACGATCACCAAGGAGGCGATCGTGGTCAAGTTCCAGAAGCGGGCGCACAACCCCCTCCTGGTCGCCGCAGGGTTCGACAAGATGGGGATCGGGGTCCCCTGGCTAGGCGGCAAGCGATTGAAGTTCGTCTTTGGATAGCCTCATCCATGCGTGTTGGCCGAGCGTGGTGTAAAGTCGAAAACTAACATTATGATTTCGGCTGATATCTTTAATCGTAATATCCATTTTGTTAGGCCGTTTTCCCTCCGTGGGAATCCAGGCTAGTGACTAGGCAGCTTTTGTGTTGTGTGCAAATACTTGAAAACACCTCTACCATTTGCCTCTTTTCTTACATCGGCCTTTTCTGAAATCTCTATCTCTGACAAAAGGTAGGTGACATAATTGGAGTCCTAAAATGGAACGTCACCATCTTGTATTCAAACATATTATAATATTACTATGATCGGGATTGAAAGTCTCAGGCTGCCCCACGGACGGGCCGGATTGTGAAACAGGAATCCCAAAGAACGGGGAAGTAGCCATGATGCTGCCGGTCGTCCAGGCAAGTCGACTCGAACCGCTCAAGAGGAAAGCAGCCGGTCAGCTCCTCGTGCATGAGATTTACCGGAGCATTCAGGGAGAGTCAACCTTCGCCGGTCTCCCCTGCGTTTTCGTTCGTCTCACCGGTTGCTCGGCCCGCTGCGTCTGGTGCGACACCCCACACGCGTTCAACGAGGGTAACCCATTCTCGATCGACGATGTTCTGGAGAAGGTCCTCTCTTTCGGATGCCCGCTCGTCGAGCTCACGGGAGGCGAGCCCCTCCTCCAAGAAGAGGCGCTCAAGCTCATGACCCGTCTCGCCGACGCCGGGCTTACGGTCCTGCTTGAGACTAGCGGCACGGTGTCGATAGAGGGTGTCGACCCGCGCGCCCACATCATCATGGACTTGAAATGTCCCGATAGCGGAGAGTGTGAGAACAATCTCTGGGCGAACCTTGAGTTGTTGAAGGCCTCGGATCAGATCAAGTTCGTCATCGCATCGAAACGGGACTTCGACTGGACGGAGGAGACCATCCGCGTTCGAGATCTCGACCGACGATTTACAGTCCTCCTGAGCGGCGTCTTCGATTCCGTGACTCCGCAAGAGCTCGCCAACTGGCTTCTCCAAACAGGGCTTCACGTGCGGTTTCAGTTACAGCTTCACAAGTACATTTGGGATCCTCAGGCGCGGCGAGTCTGAGCGGCCAATTAATGGCTTTACCTCATCGACCGCCGTCATGTTTTCCGCTCAACAAGGACGAACTCGACGCCGGCGACTTCCAAGACCGGCTCGATGCAGCTAAAGTGCTCGCGGATGTGGGTCGTGGTTTTGCCATCGCGGGCCGGGCAGTTGGCGAGCAGTGGCTATACCGTGCAATCAGTGCAATGAGCCTCTGAATATCTACGCATTTGACTTTCAACGATACATCCTTTCCGACCTCCAGGAGCCTGCTGGAGAACGACACCCACGAACTCGGGTTGACCCTCGACAATATCCGCAACTGGAAACCGCCCGAGAAAGGCGGAAGGCGAACGGCGAAATGATGAACGAGTCGGCCGGGAACAAGCCGCCCACGGTGTACGTGATCGCCGGTCCCAACGGTGCCGGGAAGACCACGTTCGCCGCCGAGTTCCTGCCCGACTTCGTGGACTGCCGCCAGTTCCTCAACGCCGACCTGATCGCCGTCGGGCTCTCGCCGTTCGCCCCCGAGACCCAGAACGTGAAGGCGGGGCGGCTCCTGCTGGAGCGGATCGGCGAACTTGCTGCCGCCAGGGAAAACTTCGCGTTCGAGACGACCCTCTCGGGCCGCACCTATACCCGCCTCTTGAACGGATTGAGGCGTGACGGCTACAGCGTCGCCCTATTGTTCCTCTGGCTCCCGAGCGCCGACTTGGCCGTGCTTCGTGTGGCCAACCGGGCGGCTCAAGGGGGACATGCGGTACCCGAGGCCGATGTGCGACGACGGTATGCCTCGGGGCTGAGAAACTTTTTCCGATTGTACCGACCACGATGCGACCGATGGTGGCTTTATGACTCGTCGCGGGTTGCCCCGGCGCTGATCGCTTGGGAGGTGGCCGGTAGCCTGACCATAATAGACGCGGACCTGTTCGACCAGATTCAACGCAGCATCGGAGAATAGAAACATGAGCGACAAGCCCAGGGACACACTCACGGTAAAGGTCGACGCCGCCTTTCGGCAGGCCACGGCCAAGGTCATCGAGCGAGCCAGGCAGACTGGTACGCCGGTGATCGTCTGGGAAGACGGCCAGGTGAAGGAATATGCCGCCGAGGAACTGGAAGGACCAAACTCGCAAGGATCACCAAGGCCAGATGGGACATGCAAGGACAAGCGCGAGAGGTCGAAGTAGGTGAGAAGCCGCTCCCCTCGGGGGTATCGTGACCATGGAAAAGCTCATCAGCGAACTGCTGATCCTGCCGGAAAAAGTTCGCAAAGGCGACTTCGTTCTCAGATCACTTGATGCAGATTCATTCCGGTGCTCCACTGCCGCGTGGCTACCTAGCGGAGCAGATCTTCGAGAATACAAGGCAACACCGGGAGCGATTGGGGGATGGGACCGAGCAGGAAATGAGAGCCAGTTTTGAGCGCCAAGGGAGAGCTAGTTGCGGTTGGGACGACGGTGCTGGCTTGGCGGGCGCGCTCGTTCCCCGTGCCCGGCACGTGATGTTCTGAGGCATCGATGCCAGCCTCATGGTATCCTGTGCTGTAAACACTGCGAGAAGAAGGACCGCCATGCCCGACGATCGCATCGCTACTGTTCGACCAGTCGATGAGCACGAGGCGACCGGAAAAGTCGCCTTGATCTTCGCCGAGATCAAACGAACCAAGAACATCGACTTCGTGCCTGCCTTCTGGCGCACGATCGCCACCAACCCGGCGCAGCTCGAGGTGGTGTGGACCAGCTTGAAAACGCTCATGCATCCCGAGGCGGCCGGCCTTGGCTCACGGCTCGATCCGACGACTCGCGAGATCATCGCGCTGGCCGTCTCGGCGACCAACGGCTGCCCGTATTGCATCAACTCGCACACCGCCGCCCTGCGCAAGCAGGGCATGGACCAGGAAACCTTGGGCGAGGTCATGGCCATCGTCGGGCTGTTCAACATGACCAATTCGCTGGCCAACGGCTATCAGGTCGAGCCGGACGTGCGGCCTTCCCTGGAGTGAGCAACTATGCGCCGGTACCCGCGGCCGGCCCTTGCCCGATCTTGGCCGATAGTTCGTCGATCTTGGCCTTCAGGCTCGCCACCTCATCCTTGGTCGCCAGATTCAGCCGGTTGACGACCGCGAGCACGGTCGCGTCGAGCTTGGTCTGAAGATCATTGCGCGCGTTCTCCGATTGCTTCAGGAGGCTGTCGAACAACTCCTTGCCCTCCTGCTCCGAAAGCTTGGCCTGCTGGCTCAGATCCTTGACCAGCTCCTCGGCCTTTTCCTTGGTCAGGACGGCCAGGCCCACGCCGGTGTAAATTGCCTTCTTGATCAGGTCGACCATGTCAATCTCCTGGGGTGGAGTGGATGAACTCAATCGCGGTGTCTTCTCCATCATAGCCGATTCAGTCGTCCGGCTCGATCAATCCTGGCAAGGTGCCGATGTCCAGAGGCCGCGACTGGCCGGCGGCGGGATCGGCCTCCCCGCTTTCTCCACCACGGTGTGCGGCTCGCAGGAAGGCGATCAGGTCGGCCATCTCCGGTTTCGAGATTGTCTTCTCGAATCCGTCGGGCATCAACGACAGCCCCGTACTGGTCATCTCGCCGATCTGGGCGCGGAGGATGGTATCCTGGGCGCCCTCGCCCCGGCGGAGGGTCAGGCTCGTGGCGGTCTCGGCGGCGATGATACCGGAATAGGTCCGCCCGTTCTGATCGATCACGAGGTATTGAACGTAATTGGGTAAAACGTTGGCGTTGGGGTCAAGGATGTTGGCCAGCAGTGCGGCAGCATCGCCCGAGGGCGAGCCGGTCAGGTCGGGGCCGAGTACGAATCCCCGCTCGCCGACCTTGTGGCAGGCCTTGCACTCACGGTCAAATACCCTTGCCCCGCGGTTGGCGTCGCCCTTCGACCACGGGGTGGCTAGATAATCGGAGATCACCTGGGCGCGGGAGCTCGATGTGGACCGGCCGAAAATGGCTTGAGCCAATTTGGCAATCTCGGTGTCGTGGTGCTTCAAGAGGGGCGCACGATCGGCCGGCTCGATGAGCGCCGGTGTGATCCCAGCCGCCCGGTCGCTTCGGCTGGCAGCCTGGAGCAAGGCTTTGGCCCACTCCGTGCGGCTCAAGAGCGCTCGGACCGCGGCCGTGCGGACCGGCGGCTCGAACTCACGCATCCGAGGCAGCAAGAGGTCGGGGAGATTGGCCGAGCGACCCTCGGCCAGTGCCTGTACCGCGCCGACTTGGACCGCCAGCGGCTGCCGCGGCGCAAGCAGCTCCATCAGAATGGTGCGCGACTCATCCGGGTCGATCCCGCCCAGCACCGCGATCGCTTCCACACGCACTGGTTCGAGGCCCTGGGCATCGAGGGCGATCGTCCTGGCCCGTTGGGTCAGGTGCGCGACCAGGCTGGCTCCAGGTCGCGCCCGATCCGGACCAACCAAGAGCGGACCGCCTGATCGCCGCGAGCTCCGAGCCAGTCCGAGGACCAGGTGGTCTCCCAGGTTGAACCCCGGTGAGTTACCCCGACTCGCAGCGTCGACCGCCAACACGTCGAGGACGCGACCGACCTCGTCGGGCCGGTTCCGTGCGCCGATGATCTCCACGAGCTGCTTCAGGAGCTCCGATCGCACCGCCGGATTTCCAATCTCGCCCGGCGCAGTCGGGCTCCGGTCCGTATAGAGGTTCACAAACAGCCGGTCAGCCATCGAAGCACACGAGCTGAGCACCGCGGTTCG
This sequence comes from Isosphaerales bacterium, assembly GCA_044450785.1. GTDB lineage: Bacteria > Planctomycetota > Planctomycetia > Isosphaerales > Isosphaeraceae > JBIOJM01. The sequence continues at coordinate 46,653 of JBIOJM010000001.1, read as the reverse complement.
AATCCAGCGGTTCGCAGCATCCGTGACGACGATCCGGTGGAGCGCGGTCGCGGCACGTGGGTCGCTGGTCTCTCCGAGCGCAAAGGCCACACGGAACCGAACCCGCGAATCCGGATCAGCCGCCAGGGTCAGGACCCGCTCGAGCAACGACGGCGATCGATCCACCCGCCGGGCAGCAAGCTGAACCGCCTGGGCGCGAACCTGCGGCACATGGTCCGACAAGACGATGACGATGTCTTCGTCTCGAAGAGCTTTCAAGCCGTCGAGCGACCAGAGGGCGTTGACCCGCGACTGGGGTAGGGGGGCCTCGGACGGGCTCAGTAGCTTGCGCAGCGGTTCGATGGCGGCCGGGTCCTGGCGCTCGTAAATCAAGCGGTGCGCCGTGTCGCGGTACCAGGCGTCGGGGCGCAAGAGCGCGGCCACCAGATCAACTGTCCGGGCCTGACTCAAATGGGGAGGCGGTGTGAAGCGGAACCCCGGCGGGGCGATCCGGTAGATCCGACCCTGATCCCGCCCTCTCCTCAGGTCCAGATGATGAACCACATCCAGCGGGATGTGGATCGCCTCGATGACGGCGCGGCTCATGTCCAGGACGTAGAGCGTTCCGTCCGGCGCGTTCACGAAATTGACGGGGCGGAACCAGGTGTCCGACGATCGGACGAACTCGGTCACCTGCTCGTGAGGACCGCGAACTGCCCGGAAGGTGGGCCCATCAGGAATCAAGCGCCGCCGATGAACCAGGTTGTTCTGGGCGTCGCCGACGAAGACGTTGCCATAAAACTCGGCGGGATAGGCGCTGCCGCGGTAGACCGTGACGCCGGCGCCCGCGTCGACGACGTGGTGGCTGGCGCCTGCCGATTCAGCCGACCGTTCGCCGTGCGCGATCCGCCGGCTCGAGCGGATCTCACGCCACCGCTCGATCGGGCTGATCCGAAAGATCGGCACCGAGCCACCGGCGACGTCCTGGATCACCGAGGGGACGGCCAGAAACGGGTTCCGCGCCAGCTCACGACGCGGCAGGACCGGTTGCGAGAGCGGGTGCGACTCATCGCAAGTGAACCGGTTGCCCCAGTCGTCGAACGTGTTGCCGAACTGATCCGAGCCGCTGATCGGCTCGAACTCACCCGTCAACGGGTCGAACCGGAAGTCGTTGTGCTCGACCGAGACACCCAACGCGTGCGGGTCGTCGGCCGGCCGGATCATCCCGCCGTTGCCCGCCGCCGCGCCGTAGATTTTGTGGTCCAGCCCCCACGTCAGGTTGTTCACCATCGCCTGCTGGTTCTGGGTGCCGAAGCCGGTGTAGACCTTCTTGCGCACCTCGGCTTTGCCATCGCTGTCGGCATCCTTCAAGTACCAGACGTCAGGCGGGGCGGAGACGAACACGCCTCCTTTCCAGGGTGCGATGCCGGCGGCCCAGAGCAAGCCATCGGCAAAGACGTGGCTCTGGTCGAACCGGCCGTCGCCGTCGGTGTCGCGCAACAGCCGCACCGTGCCCAGTGGCGTGCGCCCGGGCTTCGGCTTGTAGGGATAGTCGCGCATCTCGGCGACATAGAGATTGCCGTCAGCGTCGAAGGCTGCGGCGACCGGGCTCTGCACCAGCGGCTCGGCCGCGGCCAGCTCCAGGTGAAAGTCGTCCACGGCTTCAAATGTCTTTAATGCTTCATCGGGAGGCTTGGCCGGCAGCGGCTGGAGAAACTGCGCCAGCTCTGCTTCCGTGTGCGTCCGCTGGCTGGGGTCGATCGCCGCAGCCGTCTTGTCCTCGATCCAATCTTCGGGAACCCCGCCGGCGGGTAGTCCCCCTGATTGGCGGATCCGGAGCAGGATGTCGCGCGACTTTTGAAAGTCGTCCAGCACCCGCGCCTTTTCGGCAAAGCTTCGCTTGCGATGCATGGCTATCTGCTGATCGATCCGCCCAACCAGGTGATCGAGTGAGTCCCGATCGTAGGGGGCCTTGCCGCCCACGTCGACGTAGATTGGGTTGGTATGCGACTCGGCGTCGGGCGCGCCGGAAGGTGCCTGTCCGAATGCCCGCGCCGCGATCCACGCAGACCGGCTTAGCTCGATGGTACGCTCCAGCTCAATCCACCGCCCTTGACCTTCGCCGGATGGGACGGCCTGCTCAAAAATGACCTTGCCGGCGACGATCAGTTGCACCTTTTGAACGGGTGTGACCTCGCTCTTCACCCGGACTCTGACCTGAACGCGGTGCGGCCCCGCGCCAGTCTTGCGGATGATCTCCCCCGGGCGCTCTCCGTCCACATCCAGCAAGAGCAGCGGCCCGGTTGTTACGAAGCTCTGCCCCTTCGCCGCACCCTCGAGCCACCCGGCGAAATCCGGTTCTCCTTTCAAGTGCACATACGTCTGACAATCGCCCAGCTTGCGACAGGCAGGGTAGTCGCTTGCCCCCAGGCAAGGGAAGCGATAGCCGACGTTGAGGATGTGGTACCAGTCGGCCAGCTCGATCCCCCGGTAGGTGCCGAACTGGAGAAGCTCGACGGCGTCAACGTTTTTCTGGACGAAGTCGGCGTAAATCGCCTGGGCATAGCCACCATGAGCGTAGATGGCAAAACCCCCAAGCTGCTTGGTATCGCGGCCCAGCAGGCCGTACAGCGGCCAGTTGTTCGCGTCGACCTTCCGCCCGTTGAGTACCAGGTCGTCACGCCAGTAAAGATTGAGATGACCATACGTTGTGCTACGGTACTCCTGTCCGGAGGCGATCCAGGCGTCCCCGCGGCGGTGAACCGAGGCTTTCCCCAGGCCGCGGAGCTGGGGTGCTTCCATCAGCTCCATCGCACCGCTGTATGGGCCCGGCGGCTCATTGTATGCAAGGATCGAGCCGAAATGGATGTCCTCGGCCTGCAGCAGGTCGAGGATGACCTGGTCGTCACCCTCGGTCCGGCGTGGAAAGTGCAGGTGCCCGTCGCCCGAGTAGTAACCGAGCGCGGCCATTGGCACAGTTCGTTCGAGCTCGATTGCTACGGGCTTCGTTTCGCCGGCGGCTATCTCCATGCTCTTCGTGACCGGCCGGTACTCGAACCCCTTCCACGCCTCAATGCGCACCGAGCCGCTGGGAACGGTAACCTCGACCTGGCCGGAGCAGTAGAAGAACCGGCCCAGGTAACGGATCGGCGCTTTGCCCTCGCGGTTTCCCTTGCCTGTTCTGGGCCATTGGCCCACCAGGCTATAGGGGGAGAGCGGGTTGGGCGCGGGCTGGTAAAAATTGCCATCGGGCCCGACCATGTTGAGACGGCAGAATGTTGGCAGGCCGGTCGCGCGGTCACGAACGTTGATCTGGAGCCGGCCTGTCTTGTTCCCCGACGCCGTCTTCGACAGTCCCGGCTGGGTGAAGCCGAGGGGCGTCATGAGATACGCCTCGTCATCAGCCAGCGCACACCACCCGGAGCCGAAGACCATCAGCACGACCCATACGGGTCGCCACACCACGGCGACGGCCCAGCCCGATGTATCACGATTGCGACCATATGATGTCATGATTGGCGAATCGATTCACCTTGTGCGACGATTCCATTTCCTCGACACGTCCATTCTGTGCCCTTGGCGCGGAAGGCTCAAGACGCCTATGGTGCTTTCTGTGGACCTCTTACACCGCTCCAGACAGAGCCAGCTCGTATAAATAGCCCGAGAAACTCGCGAGGGCCTGCTCGATGGGAAGGGGCTCCGTGTCACGAGAGTCTTCAGGCCGCCACCATTCACGACAACGATCATGCCGCGACGTCTCCCCGCCCGATCCCAGGCCCGAGCGCGATCCGACGCCGAAGCTGCAACCCGACTGGCCGCGGCGCAACCGGACAGCCCAGGGGCAAAGCAAAGGCCGCGCCGACAGCGGCGAACATGGATCCTGGCCGTGTTGGGCGGGGTTGCGCTTTTGCTCTTGATTGTGCTATTCGGGTGGTTGGTCGCGGAGTCGCCCGCGCGGCTGCGGAGTCGAGCCGAGGCGGCAACCCGAGCCGGCGACTGGACTACTGCGCTCCGCTACTGGCGTGCGATCAATGCCACGCAGGCTGCGCGGGGTGTTACCCAGGTCGAGGAGACGCGGGCCTGCCTGGCACTCGGCCGGGCGGCCCAGGCCGAGCACAGTTTGCACCAAGCAATTACCGCCGATCCGACTGACCCCGAGCCCTGGCGGCTCCTGCTCGAAATCCTGCGGGTCGAGGACCGAACGCTCGAGGCCCTGCACATGGGCTGGGAGGCCTATGACCGAGTCCACCCCGAGGCGCGGCCCGTGCTGCTTCGCGAGCTGACCCTGAGCCTCCTGACCGACCTGCCTGATGAGCTGGTCCGCACAACGCTGCGGCGGTGGGTCGAGGCCGACGGCGCCGATGTCAACGCCCGGATTGCACTCTTGCAGCGGATTGGGGTGCAGCCGCGCGCGGCTGACCCTGATCGCGCGTCGCTGCTGGCCGCGCTGGAAGCGCTTCTGGTTGAACACCCCGATCACATTGGCTCGCGCGAGGTCTTGGTGACCGCCCTGGCGGATGCCGGAGAGTCGCAGCGCGGACGCGCCTTGCTCGACGACTGGCCCGAACCGGCCCGCGATGCCCGTTACTGGCGACTCCGTGGCCGCTGGGACCTGGAATATGACCACCAGCCTGAGCGGGCAGCCGTGGCTTTCAAGACGGCCCTCGAGGAATTCCCCCAGGATTGGCGTTCCTGGTACCGCCTGGCCCGCACCTTGCGCATCCTCGGCCGGGACGTTGAGGGCCGCCAAGCCGCCGAAAACGTGAGCCGCATCCGCGAGGTTCTCGATCCGCTGGTCCTCGGACCACGCCTCGACGGCGCCTTCAACCACCTTGATGATCCGGTCGCGCTTCGTGATCTGGCCGCGCTCTGTGACCGCGCCGGGCTGACCCGCTTGGCCGACGCCTGGCGTGCCCTGGCCGAGATCACACGGCAATATCAGTCGCGGACGACCGTGGCCCGGCCAACACCTTGATAGGTAAATCCCAGGGAGGCCATCCGCGCGGGGTCGTACACGTTGCGGCCGTCAAAGATGACCGGCTGGCGCATCAACCGGCGCATCACCTCAAAGTCGGGGTTGCGGAACTCGTTCCACTCGGTAACGACGGCCAAGGCGTCGGCCTGCTCAAGCGCACCGTAGGGGCGGTCGCAGTAAGCAAGTCGCTCACCGTAGAGGGAGCGGACGTTACCCAGCGCCTCGGGGTCGTGCACCCGCAACTGGGCACCCGCCTCCAGCAGCGATTCGATCAGGACCAGGGCCGGCGCTTCGCGGACATCGTCGGTCCGCGGCTTGAAGGCCGTACCCCAAACTGCAATCGTCTTGTTCTCGAGCTCGCCGTGGAAATGCTGGTGGATCTTGCGGAAGAGTACGTCCTTCTGGGCCTCGTTGACCGCGTCGACGGCCTCCATCATCCACGCGGAGAGCCCCTTCGACTGGGCCATGTGGATGACCGCGCGGATGTCCTTGGGGAAGCAACTGCCACCGTAGCCGACGCCCGGAAACAGGAAGTGGAAGCCGATCCGCTGGTCGTGGCCGATGCCCCGCCGCACGTCGTTAACGTCAGCGCCGTAGGCTTCGCACAGGTTGGCCATCTCGTTAATGAAACTGATCTTGGTGGCCAGGAGGCAGTTGGCGACGTACTTGGTCATCTCGGCACTTTCGGGGGTCATGACCAAGAACGGCCGGTCGGTGCGCAAAAACGGAGAATAGAGCGCGTGCAGCCGCTCGGCGACCTCGGGGCGCCGGACGCCGACCACGACTCGGTCGGGCTTGTTGAAGTCATCGATCGCCGCTCCTTCTTTCAGGAATTCGGGGTTGCTGCCAACGTCGAAGGGGACCGCCGTCGCCTCGGCCATTCGCCGGGTCAGCTCAGCGTTGGTCCCGACCGGGACGGTGCTCTTGATCACGATCGTCTTGGAGGAGTGTAGGTTGGCGGCGATCTGACGGCCGACCTCCCACACACCACTCAAGTCAGCTCCGCCCCGCTCGCCCTGCGGGGTTCCGACGGCGATGAAGACGATCTCGGCTTCGGCAATCCCCTCGGCCAGATTCGTCGTGAAGGTCAACCGCCCATCGCGCAGGTTTCGGTGGACCAACTCGCCCAAGCCCGGCTCGTAAATCGGAACCCGACCCTGCACGAGTCCCTCAATCTTGGCCGCGATCTTGTCGACGCACACCACGTCGTTGCCGCTTTCGGCCAGACAGGTCCCTTGGACTAAGCCCACGTAACCCGTCCCGATGACTGCGATTTTCATGTTATGGCTCTTCCGCTCGATCGTAACAAATCCTGCAGCGCGTAGACCTCGAGCTTCCCGGCGCGCAGCCGTTCCATCGCAGCGATGGCTGCGCGGGCGCCGGCAACTGTCGTGATGCAAGGAACGCCGTGCGAGACGGCACTGGCGCGAATGCGCCCCTCATCGGTCCGCGCCCCCTTGCCGCTGGGCGTGTTGATGATCAGGTTGATCGTGCCGTTGGCCAGGTAGTCGAGCACGTTGGGTCGTCCCTCGTGAATCTTACGCACGACCTCGACGCCGATTCCATGCTCGCTGATCGTCTGAGCGGTGCCGCTGGTGCAAAGCAAGCGGAAGCCCATGGCTGATAAGCGCCGGGCGATTGGGACGACGACCTTGCGGTCCCTGGCCGCGATGCTCATGAACACCGTGCCGCCTGTCGGCAGCCGGCACGAGGCTGCCAGTTGGCTCTTGGCAAACGCGGCGGGGAAATCCATGGCGATCCCCATCACCTCGCCGGTCGAGCGCATCTCGGGACCCAGGATGATGTCGACGCCCGGAAACTTGGTAAAAGGGAACACCGCCTCCTTGACCGAGACGTAGGTCGGTACCGGCTCGGTGGTGATTCCCTGCTCGTCGAGTGTCATGCCCACCATGACCCGCGCGGCTGCCTGCGCCAAGTTCAATCCGGTGGCCTTCGACACAAACGGCACGGTCCGCGACGCTCGTGGATTGACCTCCAGGACATAGATGTCGCCGTCCTTGACGGCGAACTGAATGTTCATGAGCCCCCGAACCTTGAGCGCATCGGCCAGAGCGTAGGTTTGCTCCTTGAGCTGCGCGACGACTTCAGCCGGCAACGAGAACGGCGGAATGGCGCAGGCACTGTCGCCCGAGTGGATACCCGCCTCCTCGATGTGCTCCATCACACCTGCGACGAGTGTGCGCCGGCCGTCGCAGACCGCGTCGACGTCGACCTCGATGGCGTCTTCGAGGAACTTGTCGACCAAGATCGCATGCTCGGGGCTGGCCTCGACCGCCTCGGCCATGTAGCGATCGAGGCTGCGCTCGTCGTACACGATCTCCATGGCCCGTCCCCCGAGGACGAAGCTGGGGCGGACGACAACCGGGTAGCCAATGCGCTCAGCGATCCGCCGGGCCTCCTCGAAACGGGTCGTCGAGGCGTTGGGAGGCTGCTTGAGCCCCAGCCGCTCGATCACGAGCCGGAATCGCTCACGGTCCTCGGCCAGCTCGATCGACTCAGGGCTGGTGCCGATGATCGGCACGCCGGCGGCCTCCAGCGCGCGAGCCAAGTTCAGCGGCGTCTGACCGCCGAACTGGACGATGACCCCCATCGGGTCGACACGCTCACATACGTTGAGAACATCTTCCACCGTCAGCGGCTCGAAGAATAGCCGGTCCGAGGTGTCGTAATCGGTGCTGACCGTTTCGGGGTTGGAGTTGATCATCACCACCTCGTAGCCGACGGCGCGGAGCGCGAAGGCGGCCTGGCAGCAGCAATAGTCGAACTCGATCCCCTGGCCGATGCGGTTGGGACCGCCTCCCAGGATAACGACCCGCGGCCGCTCGCTGGTCCGCGCCTCGTCCTCGCGTTCGTAGGTTGAATAATAGTAGGGCGTGACCGCCTCGAACTCGGCGGCGCACGTATCCACCAGCTTGAAGACGGCCCGGATGCCCCGCCGCTGGCAGTCGCGGCGAACCTCTGCCTCGGTCGTATTCCACAAACTGGCGAGCTGGTGGTCGGAAAAGCCGTTCTGCTTGGCCTCGCGCACCAGTGCATCGCCGGCCTCGTCCGGGCTGTGGACCTGGCGGAGCCGCCCCTCAAGCGCGACAAGCTCCTCGATATTGGTCAGGAACCAGGGATCGATCCCGGTCAGTGCGTGGATCTGCTCGACGCTCTGGCCTGCAAGGAAGGCGTAGCGGATGTACCAGACCCGTTCGGCGTGGGGGACGGCGAGCTTGGTTTTGATCTCTTCCACAGTCGGCTGGCGCGCCGTGTCCCAAAGGTCTTTCTTGTCGCAGCCCAGGCCGAAACGGCCAACTTCCAGCCCGCGCAATGCCTTTTGAAGCGACTCCTTGAAGGTCCGGCCGATCGCCATGACCTCACCCACTGACTTCATCTGAGTGGTCAAGACCGGGTTGGCCTCGGGGAATTTCTCAAACGCCCAGCGGGGAATCTTGGTCACAACGTAGTCGATCGTCGGCTCGAAGCAGGCCGGCGTCTCACGGGTGATGTCGTTTCGAATCTCGTCGAGTCGGTAGCCGATGGCCAGCTTGGCGGCGATCTTGGCAATTGGAAACCCGGTCGCCTTGCTGGCCAAGGCGCTGCTGCGGCTGACCCTCGGGTTCATCTCGATGACGATCATCCGCCCGGTGTGAGGGTGGACCGCGAACTGGACGTTCGAACCGCCGGTCTCGACTCCGATCTTACGCAGGATTGCCAGCGATGCGTCGCGCATCCGCTGGTATTCCTTGTCGGTCAGTGTCTGCGCCGGCGCCACTGTGATGCTATCGCCCGTGTGGACCCCCATTGGGTCGAAGTTCTCGATCGAGCAGACGATCACGGCGTTGTCGGCACCGTCGCGCATGACTTCCATTTCATATTCCTTCCAGCCGATGACGCTCTCCTCGATCAAGACCGAGTGGACCGGACTGAGCTCGAGCGCGGTGGCGGCCATGCGGTCGAACTCTTCTCGGTTGTAGGCAATTCCGCCCCCTGAGCCCCCCAAGGTAAAGCTGGGCCGTAGAACGGATGGAAGGCCGACCTCGTTGCGGATCCGCCTCGCTTCATCCAGGTTGTGCGCCAGGGCGCTTCGTGCGCTTTCCAGACCGATCTCCTCCATGCATCGCTTGAAGAGCTCCCGGTCCTCCGCCTTGCGGATCGCGTCGGCGCCGGCACCGATCAAGATGCATCCGTGTCGGTCGAGCGCCCCGGTCTCGTGGAGCGCCATACCGACGTTTAACCCCGTCTGACCCCCCAGGGTCGGCAGCACGGCATCGGGCTTCTCGACGCCGAGGATCTGCTCGATCACCTCAACGGTGATCGGCTCGATGTAGGTGCGGTCAGCCATCTCCGGGTCTGTCATGATCGTCGCCGGGTTCGAGTTGACCAGCACGACCTCGTAACCCTCCTCGCGCAGGGCCTTGCACGCCTGGGTCCCCGAGTAGTCGAACTCGCACGCCTGGCCGATCACGATCGGGCCGGCGCCAATGATCAGGATCTTGTGAATGTCGGTACGCTTGGGCACGGTGGATCAGCCTCGCGGCGGAACTGTCTCGGACCGATTCGCCGGTACTGGACCCAATCGGCGTGGATCAGAACGGACGCAGATCGGGCCGCGCTCGCCTCAACCTTTGGTTTTGAAGAGGTAGCGCGGCCCGGTGAAGTTGCCCGATCCTAGCACCCCATGGAGAGTTTCGGCAAGGGTATGATCGAGCCGGGACGAGACGGTTAAGAGCGGGGGCTAGCCGGAGCGGGCTCGCGCCACTCGCGGGTCAGTTCCGCGGCCCAGGCGGCTTCTGCGGCGCCCAGCGGTGGGTCAGGCGGTGGGCTGGCATAATCGACCGCGCCTCGGCGGTACGGGCCACCATCATAGGCTCGGTTGAACACAAACTGAAGGTCCAGCGGCACTTCCGCTTCACCTTGCTTTAGTGGCACCGGGACGCAGGGGAGCCATTCCCGAAGGCTCACCGGAAAGGCCTCATATTCGACCTCGGCTCCGTCGCGTCGCCATGCTCGGTTGACCAGGACCAGGTAAGCCGGCGGCGGGTCTAGATGGCGGACCAGCGCCTCGACATTCAGCTCGGGCAAGATCCGCCGGCCGCCGCGCAGCAGGTCCAGCTCGATCAGGTTGGCGTCGCTCTCGAGGACTTCCCGCTGCTTGCGCTCGTACGACTCGCGGTCAGGGCCAGGCTGCTTGTTCGAAGGGCTGAGTATTTCAATCAACGTGATGAGCTTGTGGCCCTGCGCCGGGTCCCGGATCTCGACGAAGTGGTGGCGGATCAGATCGGTGCGAATCGTCAGCCCAACCGAACGCGAGATATCCCGCCTGGGCTGCACCAGTACGGTCACCCCTCCCCTCTCGGATGCCGAAAGAAGGCGAGGGTGGCGGACCACCGTGACGTCGGGGATGATTCGCTGCGGCGTCCCACTTTGCTCGATGATGCCCAGTTCCGGGCGCAGCTCAAGACGGGCGTAGTACGGGCTTGGTAACGTCTGGTTGAGCTCATTCCGAATCTCTCCGGCCAAAGCGTCATGCAAGTCCGGCCAAATGTGCGGAGCTTCCAGATAGGGGTCCATGCCGGGAAATGGTGAAGGCATCGCCGGGGGCTCCCGAGGGGAAGAATCGCATCGAAGATCGTATCATTTTCCCCGAGTTTCGTCGATCAGTGCCGCGCCGTCGTGCTTCAGCTTGTGCAGCGACGGACCATGAACGTACATCATGTGCCCGGCTTCGTATCTTTCAATTGTGATATTCTTGCGCAGGATGGGGTCGAATCCCAGACCGGCCAGGGTGTGCTCGACGGCTCGGTAGGGGGTGGCCAAGTCGAAGTAACCGGAGGCGATCAAGACCTTCATGTGGGGGTTCTTGGTCATCGCGTCCCGCAGGTCGTCGGTCGTGGTGGGGTAGCCCATGTCACGCTGCCAGTCCCACCGGCCGACTCCCTCTCCGAGGACGTAGTAGGGAACGTCGCTCTTGTAGCCCAGCGCGGCGCGGATGTAGTGGTTGAAGGTGGATGTATAGGGGGCGCGGACGCCAGCCAAGCTCGGATCGAAGCTGGGCGCGGCAGATGCGGCCGAGCTCTCGATCCCCTGATATCGCGCGTCGAACCGGCCGATCGACCGCCGCTCTCGCTTCAGCAGTTCTTTGCAGAAGTGGGACATCCCGATCCGCAAGTGGTTCGCCTCGATATCCACCGGGCTCAAGCCGGTGTAGCGGACCAGTCGCGCCGTTGCCTCCCGCCGCTCGTCGTCGGTTAGCCGGTCGCCCCGGGCGAGGATCGAGGCGTACTCGCGATCGGTCCACTGCTCGACCTCCTTCAGCACCGCCGGCAGCGTGGCTTGCTGCAACTCGGGGAGCAGCTTCTTGTGGTACCAAGCGGCCGCTGCGTACGACGGGAGGTATGTCAGGAACGGCAGGTCGTTACCCTCACTGAAGACGAAGCCCTGGAAATCCAATGCGCAGGAGATCAGTACCAAGCCGTTGAAGGCGATGCCTTGGTCGATCAGGTAGCCAGCCAACCCGGCGGCGCGGGTCGTGCCGTAGCTCTCGCCGATCAGATACAAGGGAGAGGCCCAGCGGTCGTACCGAGTCAAATACATTCGGATGAACTCGCCGACCGACGTGATATCCCCCCGCATGCCGTGGAACTTGCTGTTCAACTCGGGCTTGGCAGCCCGGGAAAAGCCGGTCCCCACCGGGTCGACGAAGACGAGGTCGGTGCGGTCGAGCCAGGTCGCCTCATTTTCGACCAGACGGAACGGCGGGGCGGGGATCGTCGGTTCTTCGGGGAGTGCGACCCGGTGTGGGCCAAGGGCGCCCAAGTGCAGCCAGACCGAAGCCGAGCCGGGCCCACCGTTGAAACTAAACATCAGCGGGCGCGACGCTGCTGGACCGGCTTCGTCCAAGGTGTATGCCATGAAAAAGATCCGTGCCTCAACTTCTCCCTTGGCATCCTTGATCGGCATCAACCCGGCCGTCGCGGTGTACTTCAACTCCTTGCCGTCGACGTGCACCCGGTGATGAGTGGCGGCCGGCTCTTCATCGGATGATGTCGTGGCCTTTGCCTTCTCCTTCGCTGGCTCCTCCCCCTTGCCCGGGGGTGTCGCCTGTGCTCTAACTGCTCCCTTGGCTTGCGCTCTCGCCGATTCGGTTGACCCAGGCTGCTGGGCAGGAAGAGCCACGGTCGACGTCACCACAATCACGCTTGCGATCAGGGTCAGGACACGGCTCATGCTTTCTCACCTCATTCAACCGGTTTTCCGGCCGGACGCCAAGAAATCTCGGCTGCTTCTCTTCATGCCCGGTTTAAATCAGCCGCCGCAAACGCGGAAGGGTTAACGCTGGTTGCTTCCTCGCGACCGAAGTCCGCCTAGCATAACACGTCGCGCCGCCACCGACACAGACCACAATGCCCTTGTACCATACCCATATTCCAGGTCGGCCCCTTTTTTGAATATCTTTTTGAACACTATTTATTTCCTCTCGTTCGATCCCTTATGATAACTTTACCCAATGCCTTTACGCTGATCAGGAAACTTTTTTCTCAGCCACAACAGGGCAACGGCGTCACACCACTTCGCAGCAGCCGCGCTGCGGGGCAAGAACAAGGTGACGGTCGCGACCCGAGCTGGTGCGGCCAGCACGTGGCCCATTCAATGGCAGCCAGTGGGCCCTCAACGGTGTCTGGGGCATCAACGCCCTCCCGTAGAACATCACGACCGGTTTGAATACCGTAATCGTCGCGGACACCGATACCGGGATGGACTACAATCATCCCGATCTGTCCACCAACGTCTGGATCAACCAGGCCGGAATCCCCGCCAACCGGCTCCCGAACCTGACCGACGTCAACGGCGATGGCGTCATCACGTTCTACGACCTGAACCAGCCGGTTAACCAGGGGCCCGGCAAGATCACCGACACCGACGGCGATGGCGTGATCACCGCGGCTGACGTGCTAGCCCCGGAAAACGCCGACGAAACCGGCGGCTGGGGCGATGGCTCGACCCAGACCGACCTGATCGGCTGGAACTTCGTCAACAACACCAACAACCCTATGGATGATAATGGGCATGGCACGCACACGGCCGGGATCATCGGCGCGGTCGGCAACAACTTGGTAGGAGTCGCAGGGAGCAACTGGAACGTGCAGATCATGCCGGTCAAGTTCCTCGACTTCACCACGCCAGTGGCGATCACGGCCGGGGCCACCTACATCGCCTCGTACTTCGCCCCGGTGGGGCACTTCGTTGACGACACGAACTACTTCGCCTCGTCCGGAGTGACTAACGGCCCGCTGACTGCGCTCTCCAACAGCGCGGCAGGGGGCAACGGGGTTTACCTGTACGGTACCAGCGGAGGCTTCCCAACCAATTCCTACCAATCGTCCAACTACTGGGTCGACGTCGTCTTCAGCACCACCACCGACTCAACTGCCAAGCCGTCCGAGGCGTAGTCGTACATCATCATACTTCGCCCGGACTCCAGACGATTTGCGACCTAGAGTAGAGTACGTCGGGGGTCACCGCGGTGGACATGCGGCACGGTGGATGGAGGCTTTGCGCGCGATGAGCGAGACAACGGCGCGAAGCGGACAGGAGTCGTGGAAGAAAGCCGCGACGCCGGAGGTCGTGGTCTCGGCACTGTGGTTAATCTTCGGTCTGCAAGGCTGTCTCTGGCTCGGGCCGCTCTGTGTCGAGGCGATGCGGCCAGCCCCAGGCCGAGTTAATGACTTCTACCAGGACTGGGGAAGTGCCAGAAACCACCTGGTCGGCCTGCCCGTTTACACTCATCATGCTACGAGCATCCCTCGGCACCTGGGTTTGCCTTTCGACTCGACGACCGACGTGGAGTACAACGCGCATCCGCCGACCTCGGTGCTGTTGACCTTGCCGCTGGCGTGGCTCGACTACCCCGACGCCGTGCTGGTCTGGAATACCTTTTCACTGGCGGCGTTTCTGACCAGCCTGGTGATCACGGCCGTAGTGCTCCGCGTACCGCGGACGCTGTTCTTGCCGGCCCTGGCTTTGCTGACGTTCTGTCATCCGCTGTATGGAAACCTCTACCAGTCTCAGCTTACCCTGTTCCTGGTCTTTCTGGTGACGATGATCTGGGCGCTGGAACGATCGGGGCGGTCGAGCGCGGCTGGTCTTGTCTTGGGCGCCGCAGCCGCGATCAAGCTGTTCCCGGCCTACCTGATCGTGTACTACGCGGCCCGCGGCCACCTCCGAACGCTACTGACTACTGCAGCTTCGTTCTTAGCCCTGACCTTCGCGACAGCCTTGGTGCTAGGCCTGGATGCCTATTCCGACTACGTGCAGGTCGTCCTCCCCGCGCAGGTGAAGTTCCGGAGCCTTGGCTACAACTACGCGATCGCCGGATTCTGGCATAAATTGTTCGACCCGGCCAGCGAGCTTGGATCGATCACCCCCTTGTGGTCCAAGCCGGCGCTGGCACGCTGGGGCACGATCCTCTCGGACCTGGCGATCACAGCGATCGTCGCGCCGTTTGCCCATTGGGCGCGCAGCGCAGCGCAGCGGGATTTCGCCTTCGCCTCGGTGGTGACGGCCATGCTGCTGGTCTCGCCGGTGACCTGGGATACCTCACTCCTCCTCCTTTCAGTCCCGATCGCCCTCCTCGCGCGCAGCGCCGAAACGTCTCGCTGGATGCCAGCTACCCTGGTCCTGATCTTGGTGGTCCTCTGGATGCCGCAGATCATTTTGACAAAGCTGGCTCTGGCCGGTCGTTCCCTTCGCGTCGCTCCCTGGACTTTCATGCTCGGCGCTCCGTCGCTCAAGTTCTACGCCCTGCTCGCGATCTTCGCGCTGGGCTTGGCCGCCGGCCGGGCCGGGGAGAAAACGGACCAGGCCGTGCCAAGCCGAGCGTGAGACCGGACTTCACGAGACAACTCCCAGACGCCCTTGACAGGAAGAGGCCGGATCGATCGGCGAGGCCACGGGGGATATTGCCCTCGCGGCAATATCCCTGGCCACTGCCGCGGGGTGAGACGGATGGGCTGGGCTTGGTGGTCAGGGCTCCTTACAATAATAGGGTCATGATCGAGGAGTCCGATCCAGCCAAGGGAAACCGCGCCTGGAGCGTCGCTGTGATCGATCGGTTGTCGGTACTCTGCTTCGCGGGGACGTATGGCTTGGCTTTGCTGGCCGAGCTGGCGCGGTTCGTCGTACAAAGCGCGGTCCGCTGGTACGTAGCGGCGGGCTTGATGGCGCTAGGCTGGCTGGTCCAGACGGCGTTCCTGGCCAATCTCGCGATCAAGAACCCGCTGGTACTGGTCACGACGGCGTTCGAGTCGGTCATGGTCCTTTCGTGGATCGTGGCCTTGATTGGACTGTACCTGATGGTTTGCTCGCCCAAGGGGGTGGCTGTGGGCATGTTCGTGCTGCCGCTCGTGCTGGGACTGGTAATCATCGCGGGCTGGTTTGCGCCACGACATTCGGACTGGCTCGACTGGGGGGGGACCATTGCATTTTGGGGAACCGTACACGGTATTTTCCTCCTGGGGGGCGCGGTCTTTACCTGCGTGGCATTCTTCGCCGGGCTGATGTACTTGGTCCAGATGAGGCGGCTCAAGGCCAAACGGCAGTCCCGAGTCGGCCTGGCGCTGCCCAGCCTCGAGCAGTCCGAGCGGATCAACCGAGGCGCCATCACGGTCGCCTTTCCCCTTCTGACCTTCGGGCTCTTGATCGGCATGGTCGTGAGCCTGGTGTCGCGAGCCGAAGAAAACGCGCCCGTGACGGCGCACGCGCTGCGCTGGACCGATCCCAAGGTCCTCAGCGCGCTGTCGATGTGGCTGGTTTTCGCGGTCTTGCTCCACGCTCGGTTCCGACCGGCGATGCGGGGTAGAAGCGTGATGGTACTGACGATCGTGGCCTTCGGCTTTTTGGTTTTCACCTGGGTTGGCGTCGAAGCGCTGCGGCTGCCCACGGCCCACGGCGCGCCGAAGGCCACGACCATTGAGAGGATGAGAACGCCGTGAGACTGCTGGCGTTGGGAGTCGACCACCGGTCCGCGCCGGCCTCGGTCCGCGAGGTACTTGCCTTCAACGGGACCAAGTACGCCGTGGGGCTCGACCTCCTGGCCCAGGCCTTCCCCGACAACGAATTCGTGATCTTGTCGACCTGCAACCGTGTCGAACTCTACGTCGCGGGTAGTCCCGAGCAGATCCCGGAGACCGACGCCTTGACCGACGTGCTGGCCAAGCTTCATGGCGTCAAGTCCGAATTGTTCTCCTCGCATCTGGTTAGCTACCACGACGAAGGAGCCGTCGGCCATTTGTTCCGGGTGGCGGCCAGCCTGGAGAGTCTGGTCCTGGGGGAGGGGCAGATCCTCGGCCAGGTCCGCGAGGCCTACCGCGCCGCCATAGAGCGGAAAACGGTCGGCTCCATCTTCCACACCGTCTTTCAAACCGCGCTTCGAGTCGGTAAGCTGGTTCGCGAACGGACCGGCATGGACCAGGGCAAGCTATCGGTCGCCAGCGTCGCCGTTGACCTGGCCAAGGAGGTCTTCGACTCCTTCTCCGACAAGACCGTGCTGGTGATCGGCGCCGGTAAGATGAGCGAGCTCACCTTGCAGCACTTGAAAGGGCTGAACCCCGGTGAGATCCTCATCTCCAACCGCGACCCGGACCATGCTCTTGCAGCCGCCGCTCGCTGGAACGGCCGACCTGTGCCGTTCGAGCAGCTCGACCAGGCATTAATCCAGGCCGACCTGGTCATCAGCACCACCGCCGCCGCCGAGCCAATCGTCACGCTCGACCAATATGTTCACATCCAGCGCGCGCGGCGGAACCGACTCTCGTTGATCCTGGACATTGCCATCCCCCGCGACTTCGACCCCAGGATCGGCGACCTCGACCAAGTCACGCTTTACCATGTCGACGACCTGCGGACCCAGGCCGAGCAAAACCGGCGCCGGCGGCAAAAGGGGATCGACCCGGCGCTGGTGATCATCGAGCACGAAACAGCCGCCTGCTATGCACAATTACGCCACCAGCGCGACGCCGGGCTCCTCCTCCAGCAACTGGGTAACCATGCCGACCAGATCCGCCAGCGCGAGCTCAGTGAGCTATTCACCACCCGGCCCACCTTGAGCGAGGCCGATCGTGCGGCGATCGCGCACATGGCCAGACGCCTTCAGAACCAGTTTCTTCACCACCCCAGGGCCGCAGTCCGCTCGGCAGTGACCGAATCGCACCACGACCATCCCCATCCCGTACTCGCCTTCGTGCGACACATCTTCGGCCTGGGAGATCGATCGCAGAATTCGCTCAAGAAGATCTGAACGCAAATAATCGGGGAGAGTAGTCAGGGGCGAAAACTTCGACGCTCAGGACGAGTCGTTCCAATGGCTCGCCGCCGGCAAGGGCATCGACGTAACGCTGGTCTGTGATCCCGGCGCGACCCACTCGCTGCGCTACCTCCGCACCAACCTCCACCCCGCTTTCATCTGGCTTGGCCAGCACCTTCTTCCACCCATCCCTACTTCCCTCCCAGGTTCAACCGGATCTCCAAACCCGGCAGGATGATGAGTGGCGACCGCGTGGCTTTTTCAGCCGATCACCCGCGCGCTCACCCCTTCCGTGGAACAGCCGCCCTCGGCTGTTTCAAGCCACGACAGCCGAGGGCGGCTGTCCCACATCATGCTTCGCTCGCTCAGGTTAGTTCCTCACAGCGCCAAGACGATCGATCTACCGGACATCACTATTGCTCGCGAGAAGCGATGTGGTCTTGCCTGGGGTTCCCCTAACGCGGCAGCGCCGCAACCGGATGCAGGGTGGGTCGAACGATGCTCGGCATCGTGAGGCCCACCGATCGTCACAGCCCGCGCGGTGGGCCTCGCCGCGACGAGTCGCGGCTCGACCCACCCTACGGCACGGTTCCGCGCCCGCCACAGCCCGACCCGAGATGCGCACACGGTGCAGAGATGCTACGGAGGTAGAATCTACCGGCACCGATCTTTCGATTTTCGGTCACAACTTGGGATAAGATGACGGAGGTCGAGGCAGTACCCAGTGAGGGTTGAGCGTGAACCGAGGTTTCCGCTAAAGAGAGCCCGCGGGCATGGCACGTGTGACATCAGGGTCCATCGTCCGGCAGATTGAGTCGCTCTTTGAGGGCAGCTCCGTCGCCGGACTGACCGACCGCCAACTTTTGGAGCGGTTCAACGCCCGGCGCGATCCCGCCGGGGAAATGGCGTTCGCCGCCCTGGTGACGCGGCACGGGCCGATGGTGCTGGACATCTGCCGGCAGCTCCTGCACGACTTGCACCATGCCGAGGACGCATTCCAGGCCGTGTTCCTGGTACTGGCCCGTAAGAGCCGTTCGATCCGCGAGCCTGATCTTCTGGGCAACTGGCTCTACGGGGTCGCCCTGCGCACGGCTCGCAAGGCAAAGGTTAGGCTCGCTCGTCAGCGCAAGAACGAGGAGGGCGACTCCATGAGGCGTCCAGGTTCGGGCTCGATCGCTGCGGTCGAGCCCATGGTGCCAGTGGCCGAGCAACCGACCCTGGCCCGCGAGGAGGCCGAGGCTCTCCACAGCGAGATTGCCCGGCTACCAGGACCGTTCCGGTTGCCGGTGGTGCTCTGCTACTTCGAGGGCCTGACCCTCGACGAGGCAGCGCGCCGGCTCCACTGGCCAGCGGGCACGGTCCGTAGCCGGTTAGCCCGCGCTCGCGACAAGCTCCGCCGCGGCCTGACTCACCGCGGCGTGGCGCTGCCGTCTGCCGCGCTGACCGCCGCCCTGAGCCCCCGGCCGGCCTCGGCGCAGATCTCAGCCTACCTGTGCGATGCCACCACCAGGGCGGCGATCCATTTCGCGGCCGGACAGGCGGCCGCACAGGCCGTCTCGGCCTCCGCGACGACCCTTGCCCAGGAAGTACTCCGATCCATGTTGCTCAACAAGCTGAAATTCACCGTGCTGACCTTGCTGACACTGGGCGCCGTCGCGACCGGCGCGGGGTACTTGAGCCACTCAATGGCCATGATGAACGATGAGCCCCAGAAAGCCCCAGCCGGCCGGCAGCAGCCCGCGGCCAAGGTGGACGAGCCGAACCGCGCGGCCCCGGGCCGGATGATCGTGGCGGGCCGCGTGCTCGATCCGGCGGGCAAGCCGCTGGCAAGAGTGCCGGTCGACATCATTGGACGGCCTCGGGTGCCCTGGGTTGCCACGAGGGAGGATGTGGAACCGCGGATCATGCTCGGCCGCGGTATGACCGGCCCCGACGGCCGTTTCCGCCTCGATGCAACGCGTACCTCGGCGGATGGCTTCTTCGAGGTCGACGCCATGGCCGCGGCCCCCGGCTCGGGCCTTGGCTGGGCCAGGCTCAACCCGGACGCTGCTCAGCCCGAGGTCGATATTCGCCTCAAGCCGGAGCAGATCATCCGAGGCAAGTTAATCGACGTCAACGCCCAACCGGCCTCTGGAGTCGAGCTTAGAATCCGGAGCGTCGGCCGGCCCACCAACACTGGCATGTACGACGGCGTCAGCGTGGGAACTTCCCGGCCACCCCAGGGGCTCCGCGTCTGGCCGAGTCCCGTGACCACCGACGATCAGGGCCGCTTCACGCTCGCTGGCATCGGCCGTAATTTGACAGTCGGATTCGGTGTTCGCGACCTCCGCTTCGCGCGCCAGGGGTTCCAGACTCAGACCGACGACCGAGATGGCCCGAAAGATGTCGCGCTCGCCCTCCAGCCCTCGACGATCGTCGAGGGCCGCGCCCTGGCCGCCGACACCGGCCAGCCCATCGCCGGAGCACTCGTCGAGGTAGCCTCCAGCCAGAAAGAGTCGGAACTGCAGAGCGGAGGACGGTTCCGCGCCGACGATCAGGGCCGCTTCACCGCCAACGTCCAGCCCGGCAAGTATTATCGAGTCCAAGCGTTTCCCCCCGAAGGCCAGCCGTACCTGATCCTCAGACACGAGTTCGAGTGGACCAAGGGGGCAGTCAAGAAGGTGGTGGACGTCAAGCTCGTCCGCGGCGTGCTGATCCGGGGCAAGGTGATCGAACGGGGGACCGGCCGGCCGCTCGAGGGCGCGAGCGTGCAGTACATCGCCTCCCGAAACCGGGGCAACCTGCTCGATGGCTGGCAGGGGGTCGTGGCCAGCAGGGACGACGGCTCGTTCCAGATCGTCGTCTCGCCAGGCAAGGGGTATCTGTTTGTTTACGGCCCGACCTCCGGCTACATCCTCGAGGCGATCGGTAGCCGTATGCTCTCCTACGGACAACCTGGCGGGGAGCGTTATTATGCTCACAGCATCATCCCCTACGAAGTCAAGGCCAGCGACCAGCCCCATGAGATCACCGCCTCGCTCCGGCCGGGCAAGACCATCAAGGGCCGCGTGATCGGCCCGGAAGGACAGACGGTCGAAAAGGCGGAGATCATCACCACACTTCACTTCAACTACTTCCACCTTAATTGGCGCGGCGACCTCACAGTCCACGTCCGCGACGGCTCCTTCGAGCTGCATGGGCTCGACCCGGAGCGGGCTGCCCGCGTGTCGCTCCTCGACGCCGATCACCAGTGGGGCGCGACGGTCGAGCTCTCCGGCAAGCAGGCTGATGAGGAATTGACGATCCGGCTCCAGCCCTGCGGCCAGGCCAAGGCGCGGTTCGTCGGACCCGGCGGTAAGCCCGTCGCGAACATCTTCCCGCATTTCGAGATACTGGGTACCCCCGGCCCGCAGGAGGAGACCCGGGACCCGAAGGATCAAGCCATGCTCGCGGCCGACGCTACGTACATGCCCAACCTCGATCGCAAGCACTACTGGGGAGGTCCTTTTACCGATGCCGCCGGCCGCATCACCCTGCCCGACCTGATCCCGGGCGCGCTTTATCGCATCAGCGACCCTTCGAACCGGCCCCAGCAGGGAGTCCAGGTCCGCAAGGACTTTTCAGTGAAGCCCGGCGAGACGCTCGACCTGGGCGACATCCTGATCGAGAAACCCCAGTCGTGAGATGAGGCGCTCCATGACGAGCTCAAGAACCGCTTCGCCTTGGGCTCGCTACGAGCCGTCAACCGATGATCCCTGGGACCTTCGCAAGGTTGCCCACCTACACCGCCGCGCCGGCTTCAGCGCGACTCGCGCCGAGCTGATCCGCGACCGGCAGGCTGGGCCGGACCCCAGTGTGGACCGATTGTTCCACCCGGTGCAGTCCACCGCCGATGAGGTCGATGCAATCGAGGGCCTGCGGCAGACGGCGCGGGTATCGCAAAACCTTGACCTGCTCAAGGTCTGCTGGCTGAATCGCATCCTCCACGGGCGAGACCAACTCCGCGAAAAGCTGACGCTCTTCTGGCACGGCCATTTCGCGACCAGCAACAGGAAAGTGGAGTCGGTCGCGCTCATGGACCGGCAGAACGAGACGCTCCGTACTCATGCCCTAGGCGGCTTTGCCGCGCTCCTCGAGGCGATGGTCGCCGACCCGGCCATGCTCGTCTGGCTCGATGGAGGGGACAGCAAGAAGGAAAAACCCAACGAGAACTTCGCCCGGGAGTTCCTCGAGCTGTTCACACTCGGAGCCGGCCATTACAGCGAAGCCGACGTGCGCGAGGCCGCCCGGGCCTTCACGGGCTGGGACCGCCGCTTCGAGAACGGTGACCAGCGGTTCCCGACCTTCACGCGCGAGGTCGCCCGGTTCGACGACGGACCCAAGACCTTCCTCGGCCGGACTGGACGATGGGGGCCCTCGGACATCGTCCGCATCACGCTCGACCGGCCCGAGGCCGCGGTGTTCCTGGCACGCAAGCTCTATCGTTTCTTCCTCAGCGAGGCCGGCGAGCCCGGCCCCGAGCTGATCGAGCCGCTGGCTGGTGAGATCCGGCGGCACAATCATGCGATCGCGCCTGTCCTCGAGGTCATCCTGCGGTCGCGGCACTTCTATTCCCAGGCGGTCTATCGCCAGCGGATCAAGTCGCCCGTAGAGTTCAGCGCGGGGCTAGTCCGGATGCTCGAGGTGCCGCGGCCGGCCATCAACCCGCTGGCGCTGGCCGCCGCCTGTAACGCCCAAGGCCAGGAGCTGTTTGCCCCACCCAACGTCGAGGGCTGGGCCGGTGGCCCGATCTGGATCAACAGCGGTACTCTGCTCCAGCGCGGCAACTGGGCGGCTGACATCATCTGGGGCCGGTCCGAGAACGGCCTGGCTCTCTTCGACCCTATGGCCTGGACCGCGCGTTACCACCTTGATCCCGGCCGCGCCGCCGAGGCCTTCTTGGACCTGTTGCTGCAGGACGGTCTCGGCGAGGCAGCGCGCGGCTTGGTCCTGGACGTGGGACGCAACGGCAGCCCCGACGAGCTCCGCAAAGCGATCCAGCGTCTTGTCAATTGCCCCGAGTTCCAACTTGCATGATGCGGGCGCAACGCGGTCCACCCTGGACCGCCCCGCATCGCGCCGGCGCAAGGAGATCCCCATGCACCCGACTCGCCGCGAATTACTCCGCCTGGGTCTTGGCTCATCCGCGCTTCTGGCCTGCGGATCAACGGTCCCGATGTTTCTGGCCCGCTCGGCGGCCGCCCTGGCTGATGATGCCCCTGCTGGCGAAAAGGTGCAAGGGCGCATCCTCGTCGTGGTCCAGCTCGACGGCGGCAACGACGGACTGAATACCGTCGTCCCTTATCGCGACGACGAATATCGCCAGCTGCGCCCCAGGCTTCAGGTCTCCGCCAAAGAGGTGTTGAGGATTGACGATCACGTCGGGTTGCACCCGGCGCTCGACGGTTTCGCCAAGCTGCTGGAGCAGCATCGTCTGGCGATCGTTCAGAGCGTCGGCTATCCGAACCCGAACCGGTCGCACTTCGAGAGCATGGCCATCTGGCAGACAGCGCGGCTGGATCCTGATGCCGGCGCGTCCGCGGCCGGCTGGCTGGCCCGGGCGATCGACCGGCGTCCCGGGCTGGAGGGTGACGCGCCGGGGCTGCACATCCATGACGCGTTCCCCTTGTCGAGGGCCTTGTCGGGGGGCCGGCACGTCATCCCGTCACTGGCCCGGCTCGAGCAGTTCCACCGCCGCCTGGGCGTGCCCGAGGGGGCTGACCCGGCCGCGCAGGCCGAGGCCCTCGATCGCCTGAGCCGGCAGAACCGCGGCGAGCCCGGCTCGCTGCTCCAGTTCGTCGAGCGCTGTAGCTTGATCACCTATGCTAGCAGCGCGCGGCTCGAACGCTTGCGGCAGGATGATCCATCCGCGGCGCCGGGCTATCCCAGCTTCTACGGCCTGGCCCGGCGTCTTGGGCTCATCGCCCAATTGATCAAGGCCGGGCTGACGACCTCGATCTACTACACTCACCTCGACGGCTTCGACACGCACAGCGGCCAGCTCGCAAGTCATCCCCAATTGCTGCGGGAGCTGGGGGCGTCGCTCAAGGCGTTCCTCGACGATTTGGCAAGAGCCGGCGAGTCAGATCGTGTGGTCGTGCTGGTCTTCTCCGAGTTCGGCCGGCGGCTGGGTGAGAACGGCAGCGGTGGGACCGACCACGGCACCGCGGCCCCCGTCTTCCTCTTGGGCCAGCCTGTGCAGGCCGGGTTGCACGGTCCATACCCGGACTTGATTCATCTCGAAGATGGCGACCCACGGCACGCGGTCGACTTCCGCCGCATTTATGCGGCCCTGCTGGAGCACTGGCTGAAAATCCCCCATCGGGACATACTCGGCACGGCCTTCGAGCCCATGCCGCTGATGCACGGTTGAGGATCTTGTGCCGTTTTCTCCCTAAATCGCGGAGGAAATCGTCCGCACCCTCCGGTGTTAGCGCCTTGAACTTTCTGCGGAGTTCAGGCCGATTCAGGACATCAGCGACCTCAGCAAGCACGTCCGGACTCAGGAAAATATGCACTTGACCGATTCGGACAAGCTGCATCCACGCAAAGGCTGGTCCCTTCCTGCTGATAGCCGCCTGGAGGAGCACCACGCTGTCGAAGACCGCGCCGGGAATCGCAGGCGTCATGGTACCTTACGTGCTCGCTTCTCTCGCCTAACTTCGTCGCGAACCTGGCTGAGAAACCTGGTGAGCTCCTCTTCGGTCATCCCACTTTCCTCGAACTCGCAACGGACCGGTTCTAGAATCTCGTCGAGGGGTCTTGAGCGTTGCGGCAGGGTGGCTGAGTGAGTTCCATCATCACCCACGACCTCCTCCAAGAGTCCGCGAATGAAACCCTCCACGGTCTGCCCATTTGCGGCGGTGTGCTCGTGGAGTTTTCGTTCGGTCTCGGGGGCCAAGCTGAGGGTAATCGTCATGGTGATCTCCGGTCCGGAGACGAATCTCGTCTGTCTCGATGATATCTAATTCGAGCCGGTCAGGTCGAGCGAATCGTCTCAGTCTGATGAGAATCGCCAGCTCACGACAGCAGGAACTCCAGGTCATCGCGCGAGAGGTTCTGGATGACGCCGCGGTTGTCGGCGCTCAAGATGGCGTCGGCCAAATCGCGTTTCTTCTGCTGCAATTCCAGGATCTTCTCCTCGACGGTGCCCCGGCAGATCAGCCGGTAGGCGAAGACGTGCTGGGTCTGGCCGATGCGGTGGGAGCGGTCGATGGCCTGGGCCTCGACAGCCGGGTTCCACCAGGGGTCGAGCAAATAAACATATTCCGCGGCGGTCAAGTTGAGGCCCAGGCCGCCGGCCTTGAGACTGATCAGAAAGACCGGGCAGTCGGGATCAGTCTGGAACCGCTCGACCTTGGCCGCGCGGTTGCGGGTCCGCCCGTCCAGATATTCATAGATAATCTTCTCCTGATCGAGCCGCTCGCGGACGATCGCCAGAAAACTGGTGAACTGGGAGAAGACCAGGACTTTGTGCCCTTCCTCGACAACTTCGGAAATGGAGGGGAGGAGCATATCGAGCTTGGCGCTGGGGTCACCGGTCAGTTCGGGGCTGATCAAGCCGGGATGGCAGGCCGCCTGGCGCAGCCGAAGCAGGGCCTCGAGGACCTCGATCTTGGAGCGGTTCAGCTCGGCCGCGTCCTTACGCAACAGCGCATTGCGGTAGTGCGCCCGCAGCTCGTCGTAATAGCGCCGTTGCTCAGTTTCCATGTCACAATAAAGCGTTTGCTCGGTCTTCTCGGGGAGGTCCTCGACGACCTGCTGCTTGGTACGGCGAAGGATGAACGGCCGAAGGGCCTTGGCCAGCAAGACGCGGTCGGTCTGGTCCAAGGCGGCGCCGGTCCCGACGTACCTCTTGAAGACCGTATCGCTGCCAAGCATGCCCGGGTTCAAGAACTCGAAGATCGACCAGAGCTCTCCCAGGTGGTTTTCGATCGGTGTACCGCTGATGGCGAGTTTGTGGCGGCTGCGCAACAGCCGGGCGGCCTTGGCCGACTGGCTTTCGGCGTTCTTGATCGCCTGGGCCTCGTCCAGGATCGCATAGTCGAACTGGAGCTGGGTCAGCTCGGCGATGTCGGTGCGCACGGTGCCATACGTGGTGATGATCAAGTCGTATTCAGCGAACGACTCGCGCAGGGCGTGACGGCCGGACCCGGTGTAGTCGAGCACACGCAGCCGCGGGGTAAACTTGGCGGCCTCCCGGATCCAGTTGAAGACCAGCGAGCGCGGGACGACGACCAGCGACGGTCCCTTGGACTGGCGGTGGGCCCGCCGCCTCTGCAGGAGTGCCAGCACCTGGATCGTCTTGCCCAGCCCCATGTCGTCGGCCAGGATGCCGCCAAACCCGAACCGCTGGAGGTAGTCAAGCCAGCCCAGTCCATCGCGCTGATAGGGGCGCAGCTCGCCGTGGAAACCCGAAGGTGAGTCGAGCGCAATGACCCCCTCGAACTGGTGCAGGTTCTGCCGGACCTTCTCGAAGGCGGCGTCGACCTGGATCTCCGGCTGGGCGGCCAAAAGCGCATCGAGCATGCCCGCCTGCGCCGAGCTGA
The DNA here is from genome assembly GCA_044450785.1 of Isosphaerales bacterium. Lineage (GTDB taxonomy): Bacteria > Planctomycetota > Planctomycetia > Isosphaerales > Isosphaeraceae > JBIOJM01. The sequence continues at coordinate 20,825 of JBIOJM010000001.1, read as the reverse complement.
AGCGGAGACTGCCGTCGGCAGCGCTCGCCAGGTCGACGAGCATGCCGTACTTCTTAAGCCACTCCTCGGGGAGCATGCCCATTGAGCCGTCTCCCAGCTCGATCATGGATTCGCCACGGTGGGCGGCGGCCAACAGCTCGGGAAGGCTGACCTTCTGGTCGCCGTATTCGATCCGGCCATCGAGCTCGAACCAGTCGATGCCGGTGGCCAACGCCAGTTTGAACTCGCCCGCTGGGCGGATCAGCTTCCCTTCCGCCTCGACCCGCCAACCGGCGGCGACTAGATCCTTGGTCACCAAGGACATCCGCTTGGCCGGTAGCTCGAGCGTGCCCGGATCGAGCCGCGGATCCTTGGCCTCGCGAAAGCCCAGCTCGAAGAGCTTGACGTCGGCGGCGCTCTCGGTCCGAGGGTCGCGGCGAATCACCAGCCCCAGCTCGGTCGAGACGGCCAGGGGTGTAGTCCGCCCCGCCGGGATCACGGCGCCGTCGTACTCGAACTCCAGTTCGCCGATCAACTTGTCCGACCCCAGGCCCCAGTTCTGCCGCGGGGTTCGCAGCGTCAGGCAGGGGCGCGGCTTGGCGTTGATCTCCTCGAGCCGAAGCGACTCCACCAGTTCCAGCGGAGGAACGCGGGTCTCGGCCAGAATACGCCCCAACATCAGGTCCTGCTGGGGCTCGACGAAGGTGATCTCCTTCTCGTAGCGGAGCCGCAGGATCCAGGGCATGACCCCCAAGTCGTCGAACCGAGCGGCGCGACCGACGCCCAGGACTAGTAAGCCGGGCAACAAGACCAGCGGCTCGGAGAGGTCCATGCGGTTATCGCCGCGGCGGAGTGAGCCTCGCCAGGCCCAGCGCTTGCCCCCGAGCTCAGGGCGGACCTCGAGCGAAAACCGCCAGGGCTGGCCGTCATCCCATCGCACCGTCGGCGGATCCTCCTCCCCCTCGGTTCGGCGTAGCCGTAGCCGGTTGGATCGCGCCAGCCGTTCCACCAACGCGGCCTGGTCCTTGCGGAGCACGAACCGGCGCATCCCGCGCAACGCTCGCTCAGCAGCCGCGCGTGCCGACACCGAGCTGTAGGCCCCGACCGGCCGAGGCACCCTACCCGCGCCGTTGCTCACGCCCGGACCGAACGCCGAGGCCGGCGGCGCCGCCGATGTGGCGCCTGAGCTCGCCGGGGGATACACCGCGTGCAGCGTGGTGCCCTGAGCCTCATCAAGCAGAGCCAGGATCAAACGGTCCTCCGGGTCGTACTTGACGTGGGCGGCATGCGGGGCGTAATACCAAGGCCGGAGTGGTCCCCACTCGCCGGTCGTCTTGCGCTGGCGGCGCGCCAGGTCGATAACCACCTGGTTCTGCGCCAACGTGGCGGCAACGTCGAGCACGTAGACCAACAACCGCTTGGCACTCCGATTGACGGCCTTGCTCCGCGCCGACCCGGGGCCTGCGCCCGCCCCCTTGGCCTTGGTCCGGCCACTCGTCCCTGCGCGGTAATCCCGAGGCGCATGACCTCGCTGGCTCCAGCTCCCAGGCTCCCCTGGGAGATCGCGCCGAATCCCGCGCTCCTTACCCTTGGGCTTCGCCCCCCGCGCACCCGGCCCGACCGGGTGGGACGGTCCCAGCCCCATCATTTCCATGCCCAAGTCGGTATCCACCGGCACCGGTCGCTGCGGTAACTCTCGCTCCAGACCCGCCTCACTACTCCCGGGCTCCGGCAACCCGGTCGGCGACGAACGGCGGGGACTCTCGGTTACCAGATGCACCGGAAAAACCGGCGGCGACTGCAACAGCCCCCGAGACTCCACCAAAAGCAGCGTCGCCCAAAGGTGCTTGCACGGCTCTCCCTGCGGGCTGAAATACGGACAAGTGCAGGAGACCAGGAGCTTCGACCCCCGCATGCGCAACCGCACCCGGTATTTCGCGGTCCCGCGCACTCTGGCGACGACCTCGCCGGTCCTGGCCGCCATCACGGTGACCCGACCCTTGACAAAATACGACTGGCCCCGCGACCGGACCGCATCGCTAAAATGCCGCGCGACTTTCTGCGCAATCCCCATCATCTGTTCCCGCTCGGGACGGACCCTGCAATCGGACTGGCTAGTGAATAGTGATTCGTGCCTGGGTGACTCATCGCTCCTGAACCCGCGGAATGATCCATCTCGTCACGAGCCATGGCCCACTCGCAACTCGTCATTCCCCAGTGGCCTGTCGTCTCAAACGTCAAGGTTCTTAACCTCGAGTGCGTGTTTTTCAATGAACTCGCGGCGCGGCTCGACATCGTCGCCCATGAGGGTAGCGAACAGGTCGTTGGCGGCGGCGGTGTCCTCGAGCCGCACTTGAAACAAGGTGCGGCGCGTCGGGTCCATCGTCGTCTCCCAGAGCTGTTCGGCATCCATCTCGCCCAGCCCCTTGAAACGGGTGAGCTTCATCCCTTTCTCACCGATCTTGCGCACGGTGGGAACCAGCGTTCGCAGGTCCATGAGGGGGTGGGTCTCGCCCTCGCGGTTCAGGAAAAAGCGTGGGGGTGGATCGTCGCCGGTCATCTCGCGGGGCAGCAACACTTCGGCCCGCAGGCCAAACTCGTCACGGAGCCGGACCAAGTGCTTGTTGAGCATCTTGACCTCGTGCAGCTCGATCTCACGGACGCGACGGCTGGCGACGGGAGGGACACGGGGGACCGCGGCATCTGCCGGGGAAGCAGAGTCAGTGGCCATCAAAGCCGGCCCGGAGCCGGATTCGAACTCGGACTCGGTGTCGACGTGCAAGTTGTGCTCTGCGAAGTAATCCTGACGTTCCTTTTCGCTGTAGAACGGCTCTTCATTGCCGTCGTGCTCGACCAAGAACAAGGGGAGTAAGCCATCGCGCGGATCCGGCCTGGCGGGATCGTCGGGTTTGGGTTTATAGGCCATCGCCAGGAAGTCACGGAGAGAGCGATTACGGCGGCCGAAGGCGCGCAGGCCTTGCTCGATGCCAGCGACCAAGTCAAGCAGACCTTTGAGGCGATCGCCGGTGATCTCTCCGGCGTGACTCTCGGTCTCCGCTCGCCGCAGCGAGGCGCCGGCCAACCCGGTCTCGATCAGGATCGCCTGCATCTGGTCCTCGGCGTGAACATACCGCCGTTCCTTCTTGCCGCTCTGGATCATGTACAAGGGGGGCTGTGCGACGTAAAGATGCCCCTCGGCCACGAGCTTGGGCATCTGGCGGTAGAAAAAGGTCATCAAAAGGGTCCGGATGTGGGAACCGTCAACATCGGCGTCACTCATCATCACAATCTTGCCGTAGCGCCGTTTGGCGGGGTCTTCCTCTTCGCCGATGCTGTTGCCGACGGCGGTGATGATGTTGCGAATCTCTTCGTTGCTTAAAACGCGGTCAAGCCGGGCACGCTCGACGTTGAGGATCTTGCCTCGCAACGGGAGGATCGCCTGATAGATCCGGTCGCGGCCCCCTTCGGCCGTACCGCCGGCCGAGTCTCCCTCGACCAGAAAAAGTTCACTGGAATCTTGGTCATGGGTGGAGCAATCCATCAGCTTGCCGGGTAGTCCTCCCCCCGAGAGGACTCCCTTGCGGTTGCGGACCAGTTCGCGCGCCTTGCGGGCCGCCTCGCGGGCCTCGGCCGCCAGTTGCGCCTTCACAATGATCCTCTTGGCCACGCCTGGGTTGGTCTCGAGAAACTCGGCGAGCCGCTCGTTGATGACCCGGGCTGTGATCCCCTCAACCTCGCTGTTGCCCAGCTTGGTCTTGGTCTGGCCCTCGAACTGCGGGTCGGGAACCCGCACGTTGATGATCGCCGTGAGCCCTTCCTTGAAGTCTTCGCCCAAGATCGTCAGGTCTTTGGTCTTGGACGACGATGCTCCCTTTGCGTACAAGTTGAGCGTGCGGGTCAAGGCCGTGCGGAACCCGGTTAAGTGCGTGCCCCCTTCAACCGTGTGGATGTTGTTGCAGTACGACACGACCATCTCGCTGATCGAATCGTTGTACTGCAAAGCGACCTCGACTTCAACGGCGCGCTCCTCGTCGCGCCCCAAGAAGACGATCGGAGGGTGCAAAACGGTCTGGGCTCGATTCAAATAAACAACAAACTCGCTCAAGCCTTCCGACGAAAAGAACTCCACGTCTTTGATCTCGTCGGTCCGCTCGTCGGTCAGGTGGATCCGGATTCCCTTGTTGAGGAACGCTAGCTCGCGCAGCCGTTTCTCCAGGATGTCGAAGTCGAAGTCGATCCTGGGGAAGATCTCGGCGTCGGGTAGGAAGCGGATGGTCGTGCCGGTCGTCTTGGTCGACCCCTCGGGGCTGACGGTCCCCTGAGGCTGCCCTTTCTGATAGGATTGCCGCCAGATCTGTCCGTTCCGGCGGACTTCGGCCTCCAGCCACTCGGAAAGCGCGTTGACGACCGTCAACCCGACGCCGTGCAGACCGCCGGAGACCTTATAGGTGTCATGGTCGAATTTGCCCCCGGCGTGGACCTTGGTCAAGACCACCTCCAGGGCGCTTTTGCCACTGTCGGCGTGAATGTCGACCGGGATGCCCCGTCCGTCGTCGACGACCGAGACCGAGCCGTCGGTATGCAGAGTCGCGTGGATGTTCCGGCAGTAGCCGGCCATCGCCTCGTCGATCGAGTTGTCGAGGACCTCGTAGACCAAGTGATGCAGCCCGCGCGGCGTCGTGTCGCCGATATACATCCCCGGGCGCAGCCGAACCGCCTCAATCCCTTCGAGCACCCTGATGCTTGCCCCGGTGTAATCCGAGGGCATTGCCTGATCGGCCGCTCCGGCGTGACTTCCTCGACCATTGCCCGTCTGCTCGTTTGTCTCGAGCTCGACGGGCCTGGAGGTTGAAGTCTCGGTGGGGCGGTCCTCGGTCTTGCTCAAATCCACCATCGTGGGTTTACCTCGATCGTTCATGTCGTCTCTTGCCGGACTTCCGGCGGGGTGCCGTGAAGCGAGGTAGGGGAGACGTTCTTGCCTGCCGAAGATCGTCACAGGACCGGTTTCACCGGGTAAGACACTCGCACGAGGAACTCTGCCTCACGAGAATCAGATCGGAAGGGCGAGGAGCCAACCGAGCCGAGCTAAATTCAGCACGGCGCGGCAGGAGCCGTGCCCTCCCAGGCATCGTCACGGTTCCCGGCCAGGCACAGCCGACTCTCACTCCACTTGGGTTGCGGCCGACCGGCCGCACTGTCGACGATCATGGCTGCGCGGGGTCGTGGCCGGAGCCGCGGCCCAGCTTACTCCTCTTCCCCGCCTCCGTGCGTCCCCCCGGCTCGGCTCGGCGAGGGGAAGCGGGCTTGAACTCTCCCTGCGGGGACGAAGCCGTCGTAGCGGGCTGCTCGGCTTCCAAGGCGACCGCGCCCACCCGGAAGTGGATGTCGTGGATCGTCGTCGCCGGAGCGCTGGCCCGCAACGCCTTTAGCAGTGCCGGCTTGCGGAACGCCGCCAGCTCCCCCAGAAGCGTCGAGTGGGCCACCGTCACGTTCAGCACCCCACGTCGCACTTCGCCCAACCGCGTCTGGCAGCAGGTCGGCTCGCCCACTGCCGCCTTCCAGGCATCCTCCAACTCTTGCCGGGCCCTTAGCCGGCCATAACCCCGCACAGTGAACAATTCGCCCAGGATATCCGACAGCGCTCTGGGCCCACGGTTCGGCTTCGACATGCTCCCTCAATCAAACTGGAACCATCAAAGTTGGACTGACTGACCACCGGCCACCAAGGCCCAGAGAGTGGCTCAAGCCCGCTCGCGCGTCAGCGGCATGACCACGTAGGTGTAGTGGTCGTCGGTCTTGAAGACGGCAGCGTTCTTGGAATCGATCAACTCGGCGGTGATGGCAGTGGAGTCGTCCAAGGTCTTGAGCGCGTCGATCAAATAGCGAGGGTCAAAAGTGATCTCGACGGTTTTGCCGTCGTAGGCGATCGGCAACTCGACATGCGAGCTGCCAACGTCAGCGGATTGGCTGATGAGCCGCAGCACGCCCGAGCCGAACTGGAAATCGACGCCGCGGCTCTCGTCGCTGGTAACGATCGAGGCCTGCTCGACGGCCATCCGCAACGATCCAGCCTCCAGCGGGATCTTGACCTCGACATTGGCCGGGAAGACATCCTGGTAGCGAGGAAACCGTCCCTCGACCAGCCGGCTGTAGATTACCGCGTTTTCAGTCCGCATCAGCACGGCGTTCCCTGACTGGATGGTCAAATGCACCGGCGGATCGCCGTCGGCCAAATTGCGTTCGATCAGTTTGAGGGCCTTGATCGGGATGACGGGCGAGCCGACTGGCGACGGCGGATTGTTCTCGGCATCGGCCCGCGCCGACATCCGCGCCAGCCGCCGACCATCAGTGCCGACCATCGCGATCGACTCAGCCGTCAGTTCCACCAGAACACCCCCCAATGCGTAGCGGGTGCTTTCGACGTCGGTGGCGAAGATCGTCCGGCGAATCAGCTTCTTCATGTCGGAGGCGGCTATCACATGATAGCTCGGTGCAGCGAAGTCGGGAACCTCGGGAAACAGATTCACATCCTCCACGGGCAGAGTGAACTCCGAATGCAGGCCCCGCATGACCAAGTGCTCGTCGTCGGTCTCGATGGACAGCTCGGTGTCGGTACTGGTCCGCAGGATCGACCCGGTTTGCGCCGTCGGCAAGATCACCAAGCCCGGTTGCTCGACTTTGACTCCTAGCACCCGGTGACGGATCCCAACTTCTAGGTCCGTTCCCATGAGCACCGAGCCATCGTCGGCATCGGCGATGAACTTGACGTTCTGAAGGATCGGCTTGGGGCTCCGGGCCGGAACGATCCCACTGACCATCCCGAACGCCGTGAGCAATGCCTCACGGTTGCACAAGGCCCTCATTCGAGATTTCCTGCTTCATTCGCTTGATCGTTTTGTTTCAATCGTTTCAATCCGTCCCCAGCACTGAGGCTGGGAGAACGTCGTGGTCCGTCATACCCCGCGGCCTTGGTCGAGTCAGGCGCGGGCCTGACCGATTCGCTGGTTTCGAGCGAGTCGTTTCCACTTAGTTTTAGAATGCGGTGATGATGTTCATGCTGTCGGGACGGCGCCCATTGTAGCTCGGTCCCGAATCTTCTTAAGAAAGACTGAGCTATCAAATCACCGTATTCATCGTAGAGCGGGCACGCCACCGTGGACAACTGCGGCAGCGCTCGAACAGGAGTAATGATACCAAAGAGCTTAACCGGGTACAACGTCCCTTGGTCGCAAGTGGAAAACTTGTGGATAACCCTGTTACTGGTTACGGCACGGTCAGATGGATTGGACCAGGGCTAAGTACAGCCGCAGTTGGGCCTGTTGATGCTGCCGTTCCGCTGCGTCTTTCGTCAACTGCTTATCAACAGGTTTTCCGCCACCGGCCGTTGATTAAAGGAATGGCTGTTCCCATTGACACCCAGAGTGGATTCACGCATGATCCGCGGCACTCGGACGGGATCGGCTCATCGCACCACGGCCCGCTCTTCATGGAGGAAGATCCTTGGAACCACGCCGCCGATACCGGTTTGACCGTTCCTTGACCTTTTTCCCGGCCGTTGCCGCCACGCCGACTCTGGTCGCGACGTTGAGCGAGGACCGACATGATGTGCGGGGCCCGACTGGGTAGTATGCGTCTGGCGTGCCTGGTGGCCTTGTCGGTCCTGGCTTTGTTACCAGGGTTGGGAAGCTCAGGCCGTTTGACCTACCATGAGGCGTTCGTCGCGCAAGGGGCACGGGAGATCCTGGATTCGGGCGAGTGGGGGTATCCGACGATCGGTGGCTTGCCCTGGCTGGAGAAACCTCCATTGCCTTGGTGGCTGGCCGCCGCACTGGGGCACTGTGCCGGCGGGGTGAACGAAACGGTGGCGCGACTCCCCTCGGTGCTGGCTGCGACCGCGCTGGTCTTGGGAATCGCCATGCTGGCCGCGCGCCATTACGGGCCGGCCATCGGTTTGCTCGCCGGCGCAATCCAGGCCACCACGGTCTGGACCGTGATGCGGGGCCGGTTGGCCGAGGCCGACGTGCTGCTGGCCTGCTTGATCACTTGGACGATCGTCGCTTTCGACCGGATACTGACGGATGTGTGGGCCGAGGCTGGCGAAGGTTTCGGCGATTCAGAATCGCGGTGGCGCCTGGCGCGCTGGTCGTTCTTCGCCTTCTTGGGTACCACGGCGCTCGTCAAGGGGATCGGCTTCGGTGCGGTGCTGATCCTGGCGGTTGTGGGCGGCGTGTTGCTATGGCAGCGCGACGGCACTGCCCTGCGCCGGCTGTGTTTCCCGGCGGGGTGGACCCTGGCGGTTGTACTCGCCTTGGCCTGGCCGCTCTGGATGGTGGCGCGGCACGGTCGCGGGGCTTTAGAGCTCTGGACGATGCACGTGGTCAACCGTCTAGGTAGTCAGGCGGGTCCGGGTCCGTTTGCCGGTGAGCCGTGGTGGGAATACGTACCGGCGCTGCTGGTCCAGGCACTGCCTTGGACCCCGCTGGCGTTGGCTGGGGCTTGGCGTTCGCTGGGTCGGGCGTTGCTGCCCGCTGACGGTGGCTCTTCTGGTGGCCGTGTCGGTGCCCTGATCCCGGCAGCGGTCGTGGCCGGCGACCGCTTGCTCTGGGTCTGGGCCAGCGCGCCCTTGGGCTTGCTGGCACTGGCGACCGTCAAGAACGCCCATTACGCGATCTCCGCTCAGGTTCCTTGGTCGATCTGGGCGGCGCTGGCCCTGGCGCGGCTGGGGGAGCGGCTGCGGTTGCGAGCCTGGGATCGGAACGCGTTGCTCCTGGCGGCGCGGGGCGGGTTCGCCGCGCTGGCGCTGGCCTACGGTCTGGCCTTCTGGCTCCTGGGCCCCTGGCTTGACCGCCGTGGGGTCGAATGGGCGTTCTACGAATCAGCCGGCCGCCAGTTTCCCCCGGGAATGTCGTTGGTCTTGCTCTACGACGACTGGGACCGCAATCCGTATGAGAGTCCCTTCGGACCGATCCCCCACGACCTGGCTGTCCGGCTCTTCTATCTCGGCCGTCCGGCGTGTTGGCACGTCAGGGCCGCGTCGCTGGTGGCGCGGGAACACACCGCAGGTCGGTGCTCACGGAGTACCCCGCGGTCGATGGCCCGGCTGTTTCCGGCCGGCCCCGCGCAATCGGCGTTCGCCGTACTCGGCCGCAGCCGCGACCTACCGGCGCTCAAGCAGATCGGCCATGTCGAGGTCATCGTGCGCGGGCCAGCCGTCCGCCGCGATCGGACATATGATCTGTTCCTCGTCACGCCTGGATCTTCGACGCTCGATTCACCGGTACCCATCGCGAACTCCGGGAACCCGAGTCTTCATCGTTGACCCTTGGCCAAAGACGAAAGGATTGCGAATCTGGGGCAGTGGATTTATCGTGAGAGAGGTCGTTTGTTAAAAAAGAGTTAAAATCCACCGTGCAGCCGTGCCGCCAACCGAACCGCGGTCTGAGCTGGAAGGGCCTCCCACCCGGCCCTGACCTCGAATGCCCCCAAATCCCCGGGCCGGCCTTGCGCGGACACTGCATTGGGAGCCAACGCGCCATGACTCAGGACCTTGATCGCTACTGGACACCCCGAGCGGCGCTCGCCCTGCTGGTGACGGCAGGAATGCTTGCCCTCTCCACCGCGCCCAACTCCGCCAACGCCCAGGACAAACCAAAGTCCGAGGCCAAGGATCAAAAGAAAGCGGAGTCCAAGCCTCAAGCCAAAGACCAGAAGAAGGCCGAGTCCAAGCCTCAGGCCAAAGACGAGAAGAAGGCCGAGTCCAAGCCCCAGGCCAAAGGCGAGAAGAAGGCCGAGTCCAAGCCTCAGGCCAAAGACGAGAAGAAGGCCGAGTCCAAGCCCCAGGCCAAAGGCGAGAAGAAGGCCGAGTCCAAGCCCCAGGCCAAAGACGCGAAGAAGGCCGAGTCCAAGCCGACACTGGCTTCGCCACCACCCGCCGCCGATCCGGCCAAGCTCAAGGCGCAGGTCGCGGCCTTGGAGAAGGAAGTGGCCGCGTTGAAGCTCAAGGTCGCCACGTTGGAGCTCGAGAAGCTGGGCGCCCTCGTCACCATCGACAAGGCGAAGGACGGCAAGGAGACGGCGACGGTCAACATCCTCAAGAAGTGGTCGGGTGACAAGGACGCGCTGCAGCTCTTGAAGAACGTACCCAACCTTCAGGTTGTCTACATCGACAACGGCCAGGTCAACGATGCGGCCGTCATCCCGCTCAAGGATCTGACGGGCTTGAGCGCGCTCACGCTCATGAGCCCTCAGGTCACCGATGCCGGACTGGAGAACCTCAAGGGGCTGACAAACCTGACGATGCTGTTCTTGACCAGCTCCAAAGTCGGCGACAAGGGCCTGCCGAGTCTCAAGGGGCTGAAGAACCTGCAGGTCCTGGCCTTGAGCCGCACCCAGGTAACCGACGCGGGCCTCGATGCACTCAAGGACCTCAAGAGCCTCAAGTCAGTCTACCTGATCGGAACCAAGGTAACCCCAGGGGCCGTCGAGAAGCTCAAGCAGACGCTGCCCGGCGTGGCGGTGTACAAATAAATGTAACCATGCGCATCAATGACGACGCCAGGGCGGGCACGCTGGGATTATCCTGCGCATCGATGAGACCCGAGTTGGTGTAATTCAGGTTGCGCCGGGGGTCGGAAGCGTTGCCCGAGCCGTCGTTGACCAACGACTCGCTGACCGCCACGGTGTTCGACGTCCCGTTCGCTTTGATGCGGCCTCACGGCCGTGCCGGTTCACGCCGCCGCCCGGTCGCGTGTGTGATGCGGTCGGGTCGGTTTTCGTCCGGTTGGCCCAGCCTGGTTGTCCCGGCTCGCCTTAGACCGGCTCAATGACGGCGTCGGGCTCTTCGTCGAGCAGGGCTTCTGCCTGAGCCTTGGCGCCAGGCTGCGGACCGGCCGCGCGGTGGCCCAGATCCAGGGTGAGAATGATCGTGGCCGAGATCAACATCGAGACGCAAAGATACATCAGACCAGGTAAGAACGAGTGGGTCTTGTTCTCGGCGAAGCCGAGGACAAACGGGCCGACAAACCCTCCAAGGTTGCCCACCGAGTTGATCAAACCAATGCTCCCCGCGGCGGCCGCCTCGGTCAAGAGCAGGCTGGGAAGCGCCCAGAACGCCGGCATGTACGCTTTCATACCGGTCAAGGCCATGGTGAACAGTGAGATGGCCAGGGCCAGCCGCACATTGAATGATAGCGAGGCGGGGATGAACAGCACGCACCAGAGCGCGGCGGCGCCCAGGTAAATCGGCACGGAGCCATGCAGTCGTCGCTCTCCGTGGCGGTCCGAACTCCAGCCGACCAGAAGCTGCCCGGCCAATCCCCCGAGGGGCGGAATGATCACCGCCCAGGTCAACTTGCTCAATGGCAGATCGTACCACTTCTCCAGAATGCTGGGCAGGAAGAACTCGACGCCGTAGCTGGTCGACACTACGAAGAAATAAGCCGCAGCCAGCATCAGCACTTTAGGATGCTGGAGCGAATGCTTGAGCGAATCGACGACGGTCATGTGGCGGTGCCCTTGCTGGTGCCGCTCCCTCTCACGGTTCAGCTCATGCTCCAGGGCGTCGCGCTCGTCAGCCTCCAGCCAGCGCGCGTCCTTGGGCCGGTCGGGCAGGTAGAACAGGACCAGGATCCCCATGACCACCGCCGGGATGCCCCAGGCGATGTACATCCACTGCCAGCCCTGCATTCCCCAGATTGCTGGGTGCTGAACCGTCACGTTGCCAATCGTCTCGGTGGTGCCAATCCGCAGCAAGAGGTACGACAGCTTGGGGCTGATGAACTGGGCGACCGGGGTGGCGATGAAGAACCACGAGAGGGCCCGTGCGCGGTCGCGGGCTGGGAACCAGTGGGTCAGATACACGATCACCCCGGGGAAGAACCCGGCCTCGGCCAGGCCCAAGAGAAACCGCACCCCATAAAACTGAAACGGAGTCTTCACGGAGGCCGTCAGCGCCGCCACGATCCCCCAGGAGATCATGATCCGGCTGATCCACTTCCGCGCGCTCCACTTCTCGACCAAGAGGGTGCCGGGAATCTCCAGGATGAAGTAGCCGATGAAGAATACCCCGGCGCCGAAGCCGATCACGGCGTTGTTAAAGCCTGCCAGGTCCTTGGACATCTCAAGCTTGGCCAGTGAAACGTTAATGCGGTCGACGTAGGCGATGGCGTAGCTCAAGAACAAGAGCGGCAGGAGCCGCACGTATGCCTTGGCTCGGGCGCGATCCAGCGCAGAGGCGGTTGCAGGAGCGTTCGCCATGGGTCAAGCTCGCGGCGGGCCTGGAGTTCGAGGTCTCTTCGAGGCGGGATCACGGACCGACGACCAGCAAGTGGCGGGAGCGGGGCGGCTGTCGCGCTGGTCGGGCCGACCCATTGCACGAGACCTCGAAGGTAACACACCAACCCCACTGCCGCAAACGGTGGCCACGATATTACCAGGGCTCTTGACAGTTTCATTCTAGCACGCGGCCATCGCGCAATGGGCCGAAGAACAACTCTCAGCCGAACCGGCTGACCGTTGAGCCGTAGAATGGCGTCGATCGTGTCGTGAGCCAAGGCGATGCACGCAAAGTCGAGACCTTCGTGGAAGAGCCTGACGCACTCGGCGATCGGAGCGGAGAACGGCACGTCGTGTGGGAGATCCAGATCCCCGACGATCACCAACCGCTCGGTCCTGACCCCATCAGCTCGGGACTCCGCTCGGGCTGGCTCAGGCATCGCCGCTTCGACGGGCTGAACCAGCGTGAGGGCATTGATCGGTTCGGGCTTCGCAGGAGGTTCCTCAACGGGTTCGGCAGTCACCTCCACGACCTGTCGGATGATTGGCTCAGCCACTGGTTTCTTCGGCGTCTCGTCGGAAGGCTCTCGGAACAGGCTCGGGGTTGGCTGCTTGGGCTTCTTCGCAGGCTTTTTCTTCGGCGACTTAGCCGGGGTCGTCATCTTGACCGGCCGTACCGAGACCATATCCATGTCCAATCCTTGACGATGGAGATGGAAGCCATCGTGTTTACGGAGGTCCGAAAGCCCGATGGAGAGCTGGAACGGGAACATCTCGGGTAAGCGCAGGAGCTGCCGGGCTTCGATCTCCTCCGCCGGGCCGGCGGCCAGCAATGATTCCAGGAGCCAGAGTTGAAGGGCTGATGAAGCACTCGACATCCGGGCGACCAGGAGGAAGTGCCCCTTGGTCTTGGTCGATCGGAGTACCTCCCAATCGACCAGCGTGTGGATGAGCTTCTGAGCCGCCTCCTTGGTCGTGGCCCGATCACCTCCAGATCTTCAGTGCGATGCCGACCGACTTGGCACGTGATGCATGGCCGGGCACGTCATCTTTCAAGTGATCGGCCAGGAAGCTTCGGAGTTCGTCCTCGTCGATCGTCTGCGCCATGTGGTCCAGCAAGGCGTCGAGCCACGTTCGCTTGATCTTCCGGTCGATTCCGAGCACTGCCCTCATGATTCGTCCCTACCGATCGCCACGAACGGGACCAGGACCTCCTCCAGTGCGATGCCGCCGTGGGCCACGATCCGATCTCCCTCGTCCGTGAATGCCTTGAGGTCACCTGCAAGTAAAACATGCCGGCCGGGGGGCAAACCGTACCCCGGCCATCGGATCGACTCGGGGAACTTCGTCGCGACCTCTTCACGGAAGTCCTCACGGTCGTAAACCCGGGCTCGTTTCCCCTTCGTTTCCACCAGCACCCCCTCTTTGGGAATGCCGATGCCTGTCGCCGTCACGTTGCCGTGGTCAGCGGTCACGTAGATGGTGAAGTTCTCTTTCGCCAATCGGTTCAGCAGTTCAACCAGATGGCCCTGCGATGCCCACAACCGGACCTGGTTGTGCATGCCAGCCGTCTGCATCTGCATCCCGTGCATGATGTCATCGACTTTGTTCCACACGATGCCCAACACCGCAAGCCGGGGGTTGCCAAGGGCTTGCTCGAGGCTCGGATCGTCCACCGAATCCAGGCTCTTCACCAGTTCCACGCTGCCACGTTGCAAACCCTCGTTCTCCCAGAACCGTTGCCAGTGGGCCTTCTCCTTGGCCGTCGTACCCAACGAGTCGGGAAAAAACAGCGGGGCCTCTCCGGCGAAAATCGTCTGCCGGGTGACCGAGGTCACGGTCGGAACCCAGGCGAAGGCCGTCGATTCCTGGAACCGCCACTTCGAGTCGCTCGTTTCGAGGTGCCGCCTTAGCAGGACCCACTGGTCGCAAGCCAGCCCATCCAGCACGAGTAGGGCGATCTTCGAGAGCTTCTTCCGAGTCCGCTCGACCGCCAGGAACCGGGGGATGTGATGGACCATCACCGGCTGCTGGTGGTACGGCAGGTTGTAGAGCGAGCCGTAGCGATCCTGCATCCAGGACCCGAACCGATCCTCCACCCTTTCCTGGAGCGAGGTCCAGGTGTCCCGTTCGGTCTCCTCAAACGCCTCGTCACACTCCCATCTCAAGACGACCAGTTCCGCCCAGCGTTGCGCCACCTGTTGCCAGTTCCGGTGGGACGCCCCCGCCGTCGGCATCTCGGCCTCGAAGCGTTCACAGAGAAGCCGGTAACGCCGAATCGCATCAGCCTTCTTGTCGTGAACGACGCCCGTTCGCATCCAGTTGGGCAGTGACGACGCCTCCTCCACGGCGATGGCGGCGAGAAGCCCGTCGAGGAAGAGAGTGTCCATATAGGCTCGGACATCCTCGTGGCTGAAGGGGACCTTGACCTTCGCGGACGATGACCCACCCGAGGCCACGAATACCGACCACTCGCCCTGGAGGAACCTCAGAAACACTTCCCGGCTGGGGAGGATCTCGGCGAGCGGCCACTTCTTCAAGGACTTCTCTTTATCCAGGTTCCCGATGAGGTACTCACTGAGGATCGTCGGCAGTCGAACCTGTCGGGAGTGCAGCGACAGAAGCATCTTGAGCAGTTCTACGGGAGTCTTGATCAGCTTCGGCACGATGCCGAAACAGTGCATCAGGACGAACTCCTTGGTCTCACGCTCCGTGAGCGGATCACCTTCTTGCTGCTGGTACGCCTCGTAGATGGCGTCCAAATGGCTGCGATCAAGGCTCGCCAGGACCGGGTAATTCAGTTTCGGGAAGATCTTGTGCAGGGCGAATTCCAGGCGGCGACCGGCTTGAAGGAGGTCGTGCGGTAGGCTGTCCAGGCGCTGCTGGGCCGAACGCAGGACCACAACCAGGTCCGTCTTCGACCCCTGATCCCAAAGGCTGCGATACTGTGATTCGTAAGCGAAACGGAAGACGACCGGGTCATCGAAGGGGATCAGGTCGAAGCCTCGATCCTTGATCGCCGAGAGCATCCACTCCTCGGTGAGCAGCCCGTCAGGGTCGGCGACCAGCGTCAGCCGGGCGACGTGCTTCTGGAAGTTCTTGAGGATCGTGTCTCGCCAATCAGCCATCGCCTGCCTCCAGTCTCAACACGGTAACCGGTTGGAGTTCAGGCAAGACCTGATCCCGCTTGCGAAGCTCGGCTTCCCAGGCTCGCTGCTCCTCCTCCAGCTTGCTGAGGCGGTGCTGGCGAACTTCGGGCAAGCCGACCCGGTTCAGAGCGTCCCGGCGCACCTGGAACGCATACTGACCCTTGTCATTCTCCCGCTTGAGTCGCTGGTTGTGCCGGGCGTGCAGTTCGTCAAAGGCGAGTTGCCCTTGCCGCTCGGCCTCCGACCGTAATCGCTGGAAGACTGAGGCCGTTTCTGTTTCAGCAACGTAACCCAGTTGGTTTAACCTGGGCCGGTCTTCGAGCAGGCAATCCTAGATCATCCGTGCCGTGGGCACCAGGATGCGACCGTCGTCGTGGAGGAAGAGCGGCAGGATCTTCACGTCCCGCCATGCGTCCGGGTCGAGGGCGACCCGCCAGAGCGACCAGTGACCGGCGATCTCGTCGGGGAGGTCGGTTATCCGCACTCTGGCGATGAGCTGCCCCGGGACGGCTCGAGGTAGGTGCTGCACCAGGCCCCGAATCCGCTCATCGCCCAAGCTCACGTGGTCGAGAAGACGATCTTGGGCGACGCGGCGGTCGAAGGTCACCCGATCCATTCGAGTGCCGTCAGGCCAGATCAGGGTGAGATCAAACAGGTCCCGGATTACGGAGCCGCCCTCCGCCCGCAGGTAGGCGGTCGTCATCCGCTCCACCCAGAAGGGCAGCGGGTGGTTGCTCAACTGCTGAGCCAATGCCGGGTCGAGGTTCACCTCGCCGTAGAGAGACCGGCCCGCCTGTTCTTGCAGGGCTTGTTCACGGACCTCCTGGATCAGCTTCTCGATGTTCGCCTCGATCCCGCCGGGGTTGAGGATCGCCTGCGCATAGAGTTTCTCGAAGATCGACCCGCTCTCCGTGGAATCCAGCACGTCCTCCGTCTTGTCCACGCCGAACTCATCCAGGATCGTCAGGAGCTTTTCCTCCAGGACTTCCCGGACCCGCAGCTCCACGCTCTCCTCGAAGACCAGGTTGAACGCTTTCACCGGATACTTCTGGCCGATGCGGTCCACACGACCGATCCGCTGCTCGATCCGCATCGGGTTCCAGGGCAGATCGTAGTTGATGACGACATGGGCGAACTGGAGGTTCAAGCCCTCGCCACCGGCGTCGGTCGAGACCAGGATGCGGGTCTTGCCGGCGAAGCTCTGCTGGACCCGGCGCCGCTGGTCCAGATCCATCGATCCGTTCAGGCAAACGACCGAGAATCCGTGCTGCTCGAGGAACTCCCCGAGCATCTGCTGCGTGGGGACGAACTCGGTGAAGATCAGGAACTTCAGCTCGGGATTGTTCTCCCCACGCTGGTTCTCGTAAAGGATGTCGAGCAAGGTTTCGGCACGGGCATCAGGGCCCTGGGCCTGGCAGCGGCGCGCCAGGTCGAGCAGCAGGCTAACCTCTTCCTTCTCATTCCGCAGACCCGCCACGCGGATCGCCAGCAAGTTCTCCCACTGCTGCTGGGCGTCCTCTTCGCTCAGGTCGTTTTCGGAAGGCTCCTCGTCGATGTCGGTGACGTTAGTAGACAGCAAGACCTCCTGGCGGCGTTCCAGCGCCGTGGCGATGGCCCGGGTGCTGCTCGTGACCATCCGCTGCATGAGCAGCATCAGGAAGCCGAGGTACTGGCGGTTCTGGCGGATCGCCTGGTCGTAGCCGAGGCGGACGTACTCGGTAACCGACTCGTAGAGCTGCCGCTGGATCTGGTGGCGGTCCTGCCAGGTCACGGGGACCAGCTTCGTCATGCGGGGCATGAACAGCGGGTCGCCCCGGTCAGTGATCGCCTGCCGCTTCTCGGTGCAGATGACGTGGCGAGCGACCTTCTCCTTGCGGGCGGAGCCGGCGCCGAAGAACTCGTCGGGGTCCAGCAGGGCCATGATCCTCTGGAATGAGTCGGTCTTGCCCTGGTGGGGAGTCGCCGAGAGCAGCAGCAGGAACGGGGCGGCGTCGGCGAGGGCCTTGCCTAGACGGTGGCGGGCGATCAGGTCCGTGCTGCCGCCCAGGCGGTGCGCCTCATCGCAGATGATCAGGTCCCAGCCGGCGGCGATCAGGTCGCCCAGGCGCTCCTGGTTGTGGGCTTCGAGCTTTTCCCGGGACCAGCCCCGCCGCTTCTCGACGGGCTTGATGGCGTCGATAGGGCAGACAACCTGATCGAAGTGCCGCCAGACGTTCTCTGTCCCCGTCAGGTTCCGCCAGAGGGAGAATTCGCTGGGCGAGAGGAGCTGAAACTCCTCGTGGAAGTGGGTCTTCATCTCCTGGACCCACTGCACGACGAGCCCCTTGGGGGCGACGACCAGCACCCGCTTGACCAGTCCCCTGAGCTTGAGCTCACGGAAGACCAGGCCCGCCTCGATCGTCTTGCCCAGACCGACCTCATCGGCCAGGAGGTATCGAATGCGGTCCTCGGACATGGCCCGAGAAAGGGCATAAAGCTGGTGCGGCAGCGGGATCACCCCGGCTTCGAGAGGTGCCAGCAGCACGTCCTGGGTCAAGGCGTCGGCGACCCGGGCGGCGGCCGCGGCGTAGATGAGCCGGTCGAGCCCGGCCTTCCGGGGCTGCTCCCGTGGGGCGAGCGCCTCGGCAGCGACTCGCTCGACCGTCTTCTTGCCGGGAACCCAGACCTCACAGATCGTGTGGGTCCAAACGGTCTGCACGTCGACGATGCGGACGGACTCCCCGTGCGCCGGGCTGAAGACCCAGGAGCCGATGGTGAAGTTGATCGAGCTGGAGTCCGACGGTTGGGTCATGGTCGTCGCCGCCTTTCTCCGCCTCTCGCCACGCAATGACTACGCTATTCCGCGCTCCGAGCCGAAGTCGAAAGAGTCTTAATTGCCATGCAACGAGTCACGCATCTTAAGTTGGGTCACACCTCCGCGAACTCGCTCGGGCGGGTGCGCAGAGGCGCACCGCGCAACCCTGCGCAACTCCTGCCGTGGACTGCCGTGGACTGCCGTGGACTGCCTTCGACCACCGTCGCGAACCGTTACCGGCTTGGGCCTTTGAGCCACCAACGAGCGAACTGCCCTCGTCCACGAAGACGTACCAATCCTAATTCACGCAACATACGCAATTCCACCCGAACGGTTCGTCCGCTGGGCGGGTTGACCAGTGTTTTGAGAATCTCCGGGAAGGTCCATTCCCTACCATCGCTCAAGATCAGCAAGATGCGCCGCTGCCGATCCGTCAACTCGTGGTCCACTCGCAGCGGTGGGTGGTAGCCGCTCGGGAAGAAGCGGACCACCACGGCACCGGTTTGCTCTTCGAATTCGGGTTCAGGCTGGCCGGCCGCCAGGCACCAGCTCACGATAAGATGAAGTGCATCGCGTCATCGAGAATCTGGAACGCATGGCCATGGAGCGGATTAAGCCGCTGCCGTGCTCGCCAAACTCTCTGGCAACCTATCACAGATCGCTTATATTGAAAGTTGCGCGGTTCGAGACTCTTCGATCAAACGATGCCCAACGTCGCAAAGGAACTGCACCGCTCCTCCTTCAGAAGCAAGGGGGGAGATAAATCCGTGAACGATCTGGTTCCTCACGCGAAACAGATTTTCAAGCTTCCGAAATTCCTCAACGTTAATAACACCACTCGAGTAGAGCTCGTTCAGCATACTCCGTGGCGCCGCGCCCCAGCCTGCCCGTTCTCCCGCCGCGCGCAGCCGCAGCCGCATCGCCGCTTCGAACCCGGCCCAAGCCGTAATCACTGCAGGACGAACGAACCCTACGCGAACCATCTCCGACGCTTCGGTAAATGACTTGTGAATATCTTCTTCAGAGAAATCATTTGCTCCGTCAATCTCGTTAGAGCTTGGTCTCTCGGCCTCCAGGACGGCGAAGTCGAATCTCCACCCCTTCTGCAAGCCGGTGGTCTCGGCATACCGGGTCAAGTTCGAATCAGCGGCTACTTCGTCACGGTCCTTTTTTACCGCGACGAGAACGCCTTCCATCCCTCGCTTGCCGAGGACCTCGACCTTGAAATCTCTCGCGAACGGCGGCAGGGATTCCGGGTCGGGCCGAATCGTGACCTGATAACCCTGCCTCGCGTAGGTATCCGCCACCCGTTTCAGCTCTTGTTCGAAGTCCATGATGTCACTTCGGAAGGGGAAATGGGTCTACGGCGTCCTCAATCCGCACGTATACGAATTGGTTGCCCGCCTGTACGGCTGCCACGACTATCTTGGATGCGCCGACGAATACGAATGGCGCATTGATTCGCACGTGCGAGATTTCCGCTTGTCTGATCTGGCGATCATCATCTGTAGACGATTTTCTCCCAGTTAGGTTACCTCAGTGGAGGCTTTGCGCCAACCGAGCGACGGAATGGAACTCGCCGGTACGACGTCCCATAAGACGCGTTCGTGCAAGCACGCATGTTAGGCCGCGGCATGGCGGTTGCGCAGCCCAGCGTCGTCGCCAGGAACGAGCCGGCCATGCCCGGGTCCGCTGCCTTCACGATCCTTCTTCGGGTAGCCCGATTGAGACCGGTTGAACTCGCTCTGGCTCGGACGAGCCGACCTTGCAGTGCCTGTCCTTTCGTTTCCAAGAGATTAACCAGAAAGTCCTGAACCGCCGACACTCTTGGGAGCATCAACGTGGCGTCGCGCAGCCAGCGGTTGTCCTGGATGGAGACTTGGACAGAGCCCTCCCCGGACACAGGATGCTGGCGACCGAACCGACAATGGCCTTGTTCTTTCCGGCGGGTTTTCCCAGCTCTTCCAGGTCCTCCTTCGACAGGGACTGATCTTGAGATGCGGCGTCCACGTGAGCAGTCGCCGTCGACAACAAACCCGGATAGACTTTTCCAGCACACTCGAGAAGGATGTCTTGCAATGAAGCCATACTTCGGCATCGTTGGCTCACCTCACATCCAGCCCGCGCTCGCGGCGAAGCCGCAGCAAGAGATCGTCATCAATCCGCTTGGTCCGCGTTTCATGCTCGGTTTGATCCAGATGGAAGGTCACCAGATCAGCGGAGCCATTCCTGCTCGACAGCGCCATGGCATCGACCGCCTCGAGACTATGAGTGGTCGCAACGACCTGCACCCCGAGTTCTCGCGCGGCCTTCGTCAGCCATGCGAACACCCGCTGCAACCCACTGACGTGGATTCCGGCTTCGATTTCGTCGATGAGCAGGACTCCTCCGCCCTGGAGGCTGGGGAGAGTGCTGGCGGTAAGCGCACTGTGGAACCATACCCCCGCGCGGGCGGCCGCGCCGGGCCCGAGCCAACGGGGCGGCTGACCTGGCCCGGCCGACCCGCCGGCTGGGACTGCCGCGTCCCCGAGCCGTCAGCACCGCCGCGTGGGGTCCAACAGTGCCCACAGCCTGTCCCCCGTCCCCGTCGGCACTGGTGCCGGGCAAGAACGGCCGGCGCGACATCCCCG